>JBBDQO010000016.1:428-11693 GCA_040905925.1 Acidimicrobiia bacterium
CGATCATAGCCGGGCCCGCAGGGCTCATCTCAATGACCTTGGCTCAACCGAGGTCGTCGGGGCGCTCCTCGAGGGTCACTTTGAAGGTGAGTTGCTCCCCGTCACGGATCAAGACGATCTCGACGGTCGTTCCCGGCCGATGAGTCTGAACCTGGGCCGCCAGATCGCGACCGCCTTGAACCTGGACCCCATCGATGGAGAGGACGAGGTCGTCGACTTCGATGCCGGCCTCGTCGGCGGCACTTCCAGGCGTGACCTCGGCGATCAAGGCGCCGGCCTGTCCGGACTCGACGCTTCCGACGTTGACCCCGAGGAAGGCAGTCTCGATGACATCACCGGCCACCAACTGCTCTGCGATATCACTGGCCACATCTATGGGGACGGCGAATCCGACACCATCATTGGCGCCGGAGAGGCTGAAGATGGAGACATTGATCCCAAGCACCCGTCCGTCGCGGTCCACCAGAGGGCCACCGGAGTTGCCGGGGTTGATCGCGGCATCGGTCTGGAGGACAGCACGTGCCGTGCCTCCTTGCGGAATCGACTGGTCGACCGCGGAGATGATTCCGGAAGTGACGGTGCCTTGGAGACCCCATGGGCTTCCCACAGCGATGGCCATTTGACCCACCACAGGATCCCCGTCGAGCGCCAGCTCCGCGGCGGGAAGACCACTACGGTCGACCTGGACCACGGCAACATCGGCGCCAGAGGTCCCACCGAGGACGGTCCCCTCGATCTGCTCGCCGTCGTTGAACCGGACGGTGACGGTGCTCTCACCGGCGACCACGTGCGCGGCTGTCAGGATCAGCCCCTCGGAGTCATAGATGACACCGGAGCCGACCCCGCTTCCGACCCCGCTTCCAGTTTGGATCTGCACCACTGACGGGAGGATTATCGCGGCGGCGTTGGCGATCGGCTCATCGGCGGGCAGAACCACCGGGCTGTTGCTGCCCGGGGTAGCGCCGTCATCGGCGTTCGCCTCGGGCCCGGCCACTGCGCCGGTATCGGTCCCGGAGTCGGCGACGACCAGATAGGTGATCCCCGACGACGCCACCACGAGCAACAGGGCGCTGACCAGATTGGGCCAAATGTGGCGGCGCGCCGATTTTGCGGCCAGGACGGGTGGTGTCACCCCGCCGGTGGGTGCTTCCGGTGCTTCCGGCTCCAGCGCCTCGCTGGAGTTCGTGATTTCCTGAGTGGCTTCTTGTTCGCTCATCTCGTTTGCAGAGACCTCCTGGGCGACCACGCTATTGCCCGCCCCCTAAACGGCCGATAAACGGCCATTAAAGACTGGCCAAAGGTGACGAGTCGGGGTGGGGCTCGAGCGAGGCCTGGGTAGGGAGCCAGACGACCATGGTGGTGCCGCCACCCGCCCGACTCGGATACGGGGAGAGTTGGCCGCCGTGGGCCTCGGCGATCTGGGTCACGATGGACAGCCCAAGACCGATCCGGCCACCTTCGGGGCTGTCGGGCAGACCCGGGCCCTGGTCCTCGACACCCATCCATGCCCACCCTGACATCATCCCCGCCCCGACACGGATCACGTTCCCGGGCTTGGAGACGCCGAGCGCGTTGTCGAGCAAATTGGAGAACGCCCGATCCAGGGGGACCTCGACACCCTCGATCACAGCGGGGTTGACCGTCGATTGGAGGGAGACGCCGACCTCCCCGGCGACATTCTCGAATTCGGTCGCTTTGGCGGTGACCAGCAGAGCCAGGTCGAGGGTCACCGCCTCAGCGCGGCCCGTCTGGAGCCGGGCGGTGGCGAGGAGACCCTCGATCATCTCGGACATCTTCTCCACATTGCGCCGAATAACGCCGCCGACCTCCTTCCAGTCTTCGATGCTGGCCATGTCGTCATCGGCAACGACCTCCACATTGGCTCTGATGACTGCGAGCGGAGTTCGCAGGTCATGACTGGTATCGGCGAGGAATCGGCGCTGGCTGGAAAAGGCGCGGTCGAGTCTCTCCAACATCCCGTCGAAGGTCGCGGCGAGACGCGTCAGCTCGTCATCGGGGCCACGCAACCCGATCCTGCGGCTGAGGTCCGTGGCTTGGATGTCACTGGCGACTTCGGTGATCTCCTGCACCGGCTTGAGGACGCGCCCCGACATCACCCACCCGACGATCAGGCTGAGCATGAAGAGGAGGATCAGCGACAGGATGGTGTAACGGGCGAGCTGGTTGAGCACAAACTCGTTGAAGAGCGACTCGAGGGTGCGCCACTCTGATGCTTCCAGTCTCGGCATCACGTCGACCTGGACGCCGTCGACGAACACCGGTTCGCCACGGACCACGTACTGGGTGATGGTTTGGGCCTGGAGCATCCTCCGGATGGCGAGATAGACCAACCCCAGCAGGGCGCCGCCGAGCCCGAAGACGACAGCCGAGTATTGAACCGACAGTCGGAAGCGAATCGAACGCCAGAGAGTCACGAGTCCTCCAGCCGATATCCCCGGCCGGGAACAGTGGTGATGAGCTGCCGAGCTCCAAGCTTCTTGCGGAGGTTGCTGAGAGTCACCCGAACCACGTTGGTAAGAGGGTCGGCCATCTCGTCCCACACGTGCTCCAAGAGGTGCTCCTGGCTGAGCACCGAACCAGGATGGGACATGAAATAGTGGAGCAAGGAGAACTCCTTGGCGGTCAGTACGAGCGGCCGACCGTCCCGAGTGGCCTCGAATCTGGCCGGATCGAGCCGGAGCCCTCCGACCTCGATCACCGGGTCCAGTGCGTCCTCCCGACGCAACAGGGCTCGCACCCGCGCCGACAACTCGGCCAAGGCAAACGGCTTGACCAGGTAATCGTCGGCGCCCGAGTCGAGCCCGGCCACCCGATCCTCGACCGCATCTCTCGCCGTGAGCATCAGGATGCGGGGCCGATCCCCCTCGAAGGTGGGCACGTCTCCGGCCACCAACGCCGCGCACAGATCGAGACCAGAGCCGTCTGGGAGGTTCCAATCGAGACAGATCAAGTCGTAACCCGAGGTGCGAACCTTGAAGTCGGCGTCGCCGACGGACAGGGCGACATCCACCGCGTGGCCATCACGGCGCAGACCCCTCGCGATCGCTTTCGCCAAATCCGGTTCATCCTCAACTACGAGTAGGCGCACTTCCCAATGAAACTAGGTCCGGTCGGATAAGGATCGGGTAAACACCGGGCTCGGGGGTCTCCGCGCAAATAGAGGACATCGGCCCTACGGATTCTGCAACCAAATGCCGATCCAGAGAGTCGCAGCCACCAAGAGAGTCAATTGGAAATGGTCGTCACATTCATCACCCAGGATCAAAGCGGTTTCCACACCTACACGGGGCATGTCGTCTGTCGCGGCCCTTCCACCATCGTCCTGTTGCTGACCGAGCCGTTCAGCATGGCCGGGCGCTCGGTGCAGTTCCCGATGACGGCGGTGTTGGAGGAGAAAGTCGTCTCGAT
This sequence comes from Acidimicrobiia bacterium, assembly GCA_040905925.1. GTDB lineage: Bacteria > Actinomycetota > Acidimicrobiia > Spongiisociales > ZC4RG35 > JALYNX01. The sequence continues at coordinate 3,858 of JBBDQO010000016.1, forward strand.
CTGACGATCGGAAACACTCATCGACCGGCGGCCCAGGGCGGTCTAATCTGATCTCATGTTCCTTGAAGCCTCCACCTGGGAAGCCCTGGCCGTCATCGGAATCGTCGGTGGAGTCGCCGGGCTCATCGGCGGCTTGATCGCCAGTGCCGACAACCTATTCGGGGCTGTGCTGATGGGCGTCATCGGCGGCATCTCGTTTTCCACGGTGATGAAAATCGGCGGAGCCCCCGGGATCTACACGGTGGGTGACGATTTCTCGGTCGTATGGGGCGCAGCCGGGGGCCTCATCCTCGGGTACGTCGTCGGCCGCAGCAACGTTTAGGGGACGACCTCCACCAAGAACCCCGCCCGGATGGTCAGGTTCTGGCGCGCATCGAGCGGAAGATCAAGAGCACGATCACCGCACCAACCACCGAGCCGAGAAGGCCGGCGGTGCTGACGTCGAACTCCTGGTCGGCGATCAGGTTCCCGAGGAACCCACCTACGAGCGAGCCGGCCAGACCCAGGATCAGGGTGCCTACCCAGCCCATAGGGTCGGTGCCGGGCACCACCAGCCGGGCCAGGGCCCCGGCAATCAAGCCGATTAGCAGCCAAACAAGTATTGCCATGGAAGATCCCTTTCAGTGTTTCGATTTCCGAGGGTTCATTCCCAGGAAGGGAGGCTCTGAAACCCTACTCGTCGGCGACTGAAGTCGGGAACCGCCTCCCGGTAATTGGGACGGTCAGGGGTCATATGCGGACCTGTGGATCCCATATTACGCCCGGGGGGACCGCCCGCCCCCCACACGTCGGCGGTCGCCATCTAGCCGACGGCGCCCGCCTCCGTCATGTTGAGCTCGATCAAGCGGTTCATCTCCACGGCATACTCCATCGGCAGTTCCTTGACGATCGGCTCGATGAAGCCGGCGACGATCATGGACGTGGCCTGATCCTCGGTGAGCCCTCGGCTCATCAGATAGAAGAGCTGCTCCTCGCCCACCTTGGAAACAGTGGCCTCGTGCCCGATCTCTGCGTCATTCTCTTCGATCTCCATGTATGGATAAGTGTCGGAGCGGCTGTTCTCATCGAGGATAAGGGCATCACATCGGACGAAGCTCTTGGCGTTCTCGGCGCCAGGCTCGACGCGGACCAAGCCCCGGTAACCGGAGCGGCCGCCGCCCTTGGCGATCGACTTGGAGACGATGGTGGACGTGGTGTCGGGAGCGACGTGGACCATCTTGGCGCCCGCATCCTGATGCTGGCCCTCGCCGGCAAAGGCGATGGACAGAACCTCGCCATGGGCTCCCGGCTCCATGAGCCATACCGCGGGGTATTTCATGGTGAGACGGCTTCCCAAGTTGCCGTCCACCCATTCCATGGTTGCGTTGCGATAGGCAACCGCCCGCTTGGTGACCAAGTTGAACACGTTGTTCGACCAGTTCTGAATGGTCGTGTACCGGCAGCGCGCCCCCTCCTTGACGATGATCTCGACCACGGCGGCATGAAGCGAGTCGGTGGTGTACACCGGTGCCGAGCAGCCTTCGACGTAGTGCACGTAGGCCCCTTCGTCGACGATGATCAGGGTCCGCTCGAACTGGCCCATGTTCTCGGAGTTGATCCGGAAGTAGGCCTGCAGCGGCTGGTCGACATGCACGCCTGGCGGGACGTAGATGAACGAGCCGCCTGACCACACCGCCGAGTTGAGCGCGGCGAACTTGTTGTCATTGGGCGGGATGATGGTCGCGAAGTACTTCTTGACGATGTCGGGGTACTCGCGGAGGGCGGTGTCCATGTCGGTGAACAAGACCCCGAGCTTCTCGAGGTCGTCCCGATTGCGGTGGTAAACAACTTCTGACTCGTATTGCGCGGTTACCCCCGCCAGGTACTTGCGCTCCGCCTGGGGAATCCCCAACTTCTCGTAAGTGGCCTTGATCCCCTCGGGGACCATGTCCCAGTCCTTCTGCTGCTCACCGGCCGGCTTGATGTAGTAGTAGATGTCATCGAAGTCGATGGTGTTGAGCAGACCGCCACCGCCCCACTGCGGGATCGGCTTCTTCAGAAAGCGGTCATAGGCCTTCAGCCTGAACGCGAGCATCCACTCCGGCTCGCCTTTGAGTGCCGAGATCTCACGGATCACGGTCTCGTCGAGGCCTTTGCGCGGTGTGAATGCGTACTCGACGTCGTCGTGCCAGCCGAGCCGGTACGAACCAAGATCTAGATCGACAGTGGCCACGGGTTGATCACCTCAAGCATCCTTTCGAATTGGCCTCTTCTTGTGAACCGAACAGCGGTGTCACGAATTTCCACTATCCCGATAGTGGGATTGTACCTGAAGGAGCAGACTGGCGAAAACGCTCAATCTCGGAGTCGGGCCACCACTCTGACGATCGGCCAGGCCACGAACTCGAACATCTCGCTCAACTCGATGAGCATCCTGCGCACGGCGCCCGGTCTGTCATAGGGGGTTTGATCGGGATCGGACAGGTACCGGCTCTTCAGATCCATCACCCGACGACCGAGATCGGTGATGTCCTCGTCGCTTCTGTCATCGAGATCGAGGGGGAAGGTGAAGGGTTCCGGATGATCGGCGGTCTCGATGTCGAACCCGTGGGTCTGAAGCGTGGTGACGAACATCGGGACCTTCAACCCGAATCCGCTCTCCCCCGACGGTCCCTCGCGTGGTGGAAGACCCAGGTAGCGAACCACCCTGGCCAGTCGTGCCAGCTCCCCTGTGGCTTTCTCGAGCACCTCGTCGGCCGTCGGAGGATCGCCTTGGGCGGGCACCGGTTCGAATGCACGGAACTGATGAAACGCCACGACCAGCCGACCACGGGGCCGGAGGACCCGGGCGAACGCCTCGACCATCGTGTCGGGATCGGCCCTATCCCCTTCCCAGGTCGGGAACTGGAACACCATTCGGGCCGCGCCCAAGTCGAACGACGACTCTGGAAGACGTTCCGCGAGGTTGCCCGCGGCGACATCCCCCACCCATCTGACCGCGTCGGTGGGTACGGGGAAAGAGGTTTCGGGCACGGTGGCAGTGACACTGCGGGCTCCGCTTTCGATGAGGTATCGGGACAGGTCCCCGAGCCCGGCGGAGAAGTCGAGGATGTCGCGACCCGCGGCCATGGCGGGCGAGATGAAATCTTCCCGCAGGTAGTACACCAGTGGCCGCATCAGGTGCCACGAGCGTTGATCTTCCCAGCTCAAAGCACCACATCACGCATACAGGACGCCATACGTTAGTTTCGCCGCCATGCCAACAATCGTGATCGGCGCAGACACCGGGCCCGGTTTGGCGATCATCAGCGCATTGACCCAACCGGGGCGGGAGGTGCGTGCCTTCGTCTCGGACCCCGAGATCGTCGCCGAACTCAAACGGAGGGGGGTCAAGGTGGCGCTCGGGGATGTGTCCGACGACAGCCACATCGAAGGAGCGGCTTTGCATTGCTTCACCGCGGTCCTCGTTACCGATGCTGCCCGCGACAATCGGGAGCGGTCCTTTGCCACCACCGAGGTCGACGTCCTCGAGGCCTGGGGTCGTGCGGTTGTCAACGCCGGAGTCCGACGGGTCATCTGGGTGTTGGACGGGGAACCACCGGCGGTCGAGGTGCCCGAAATGGCGAGGGTCTCCCCCGGCGACCCGGATCTCGCCCGTCGGGTGCTGGGGTTGGACGACGCCCGCGTCATCCAATGATTCGTTCAGACCATTCGATTGAGGCGAGGGGGTGCAAGAGATCCCAGAGGTGGGCCTCGTACCTCTCCTCATCCCGTTCCCATGCCTCTTTGAGGAACGGATAAGGGTCGATGGGGCGCCCATCGATGACAAGCTCGAAATGGGTGTGGGAGCCGCTCCACTCCGCGTTGCCGGAATCGCCCACCCAGGCGATCAATTGACCAGCCTCGACCCACGCCCCGACGTCGACGCCGGGCGCCAAGGTCAACGACCAATCGGCGTCACCGTCGTCCGTTCCCGGATGGTCGTTGTTGAGATGGACGTACCGAGTGGACCAACCGCCGACATGTGAGATCTCGATGTAGCGACCGGCGAGCGAATGGGTCTCCACTCGCGCCACGTAGCCGTCCTCGGCTGCGTACACCTGGGTCATCTTTGGAGCCATGAGGTCAACCCCATGATGACGACGCCCGCCGGAGCGCCCGGCGCCGAAGCTCGAGGCAAAAATCGTGACCTGGGTCTCCTGGGGGAACCTGATTTCGAAAGGTGGCTCCTCGGCCGCATCCGCGGGCAACGAGGGGAGAAAGCTCGTGATCGCGACCAGAGCCGTCACCGCACACCAGAAAAGGCGCGAAGAAGGACGTTGCAGCAGAGACAGACAGACCTCCGTAGATAGGGAAGGATCGGGACGGTCCTGTTGTCCCGTGCAAGGGGGGGTCAGGCTATGCGGACGCTCGCGCTATCAGACATCGATTCGCCTCAGGAAGCGGGCTCCCCCTCCGTGGAACGGGCCCGCACTGCGAACCGGAGGCGCGAGACCGGCTCGTCGTCGACCGAGATCACGAATGAGTAGGAGCCCTCTTTCTGGAACAACAGGTTGTTGAAGGTGAATGATCGAATCAACCCGAAGTCGGTGGTGGTCGGAGACTCGGCATGGGTGGGGAGATGCACGGTGTGCGCCAGCGGGTGGGGAAGCATGGGGGCACCGTCGGCGTCTTGGAGCTCGACAGCAACCTTGAGGACTTCCTCACCCCAAGACGATGGAACTCGAAGTCTGAGACCGATCGCCAGGCTGGGATGTCGGGCCGGAAACGACCTCACCCAGAGGGTGTCCCAACCGCCTCCGAGCACGAACAACTTGCCCCTGACCGCCTGGACCGCGTCCGCCAGAAGGGCGACGTCGACCGTTGGGCCCAGCGAATCGGGGGCGAGATCCACGTGAGGAGACTAGACCCGGGTTCCGCAGACCCCACCTGCTCTTCTATCGTTCCCGCCAGGAGGATCGATGACAGACATACCCAAGATCGCCCCCGCCACCGGGAAGCTGGGCGTCCTCACCCCGGGCATGGGTGCGGTTTCCACCACCTTCATCGCCGGCGTGCTGGCCGCACGGAAGGGCGATGCCCTGCCCTTTGGCTCATTGACCCAGATGTCGCACATCCGGCTCGGCAAGCGCACCGAGCAGCGCAATCCGCTCATCAGAGACTTCGTCCCTCTGGCCGGTCTCGATGACCTCGAGTTCGGGGGCTGGGACCCCTATTCCGACGACGCCTACACCTCGGCGATGAAGGCCGGGGTTCTCGATCCCCGTCACATCGAGGGAATCGGAGAAGAGCTCCGATCCGTCAAACCTCTCTCGGCTGTCTTCTCCGAGAACTGGGTCAAGAACCTCGACGGGGTCGACCAGGTCAAGGAGGGGACCAACTACATGGACCTCGCCGAGAAACTCATGGAGGACATAGACCGTTTCCGCGCCGAGAAAATGGTCGATCGGCTGGTCATGGTCTGGTGTGGCTCTACCGAGGCCTATCGGGATCTTTCCGAGGCCCACGTCGACCTCGACGCCTTCGTGAAGGGCCTCAAGGAGAGCGACCCGACCATCGCCCCCTCTCAGATCTACGCATACGCAGCTCTGAGAATGGGCGTTCCTTTCGCCAACGGCGCTCCCAATATGACCGTCGACGTGCCGGCGATGGTCCAGCTCGCTGCAGAGGAGGGGATCCCGATCGCGGGCAAGGACTTCAAGACCGGACAGACGCTCATGAAGACCATCGTGGCCCCAGGGCTCAAAGCTCGGATGCTGGGGATCAGGGGCTGGTTCTCGACCAACATCCTTGGGAACCGCGATGGTGAGGTATTGGACGACCCGGAGAGCTTCAGATCCAAAGAGGTCTCCAAACTCGGTGTCCTCGAGCAGATCCTCCAACCGGAGGTCTACCCCGAGCTCTACGGCGACCTCTACCACAAGGTCCGGATCAACTACTACCCGCCAAAGGGCGACGACAAGGAAGGCTGGGACAGCATCGATATCTTCGGCTGGCTCGGCTACCCCATGCAGATCAAGATCGACTTCCTCTGCAAGGACTCGATCCTGGCCGCCCCGATCGTGCTCGACCTGGCTCTGTTCATGGACTTGGCCGCCCGAGCCGGGCGGAGTGGGGTGCAGGAGTGGCTGTCTTTCTATTTCAAGAGCCCTCAACACGGCAAGGACCTCTATCCCGAGAACGACCTCTTCATCCAGCACACCAAGCTCAAGAACAACCTGCGCCACATGATGGGTGAAGACCTCATCACCCATCTCGGCACCGAGTACTACGACGAGAAGTGACCGGCGAAGGGATCACCGTCAGCGGATGGCTGATCCCCGAGTCGGAGCTCGAGGAGCGTTTCGACACCTCGGGCGGCCCCGGGGGCCAGCACGCCAATCGCAGCGAGACCGCAGTGACATTGCGGTTCTATGTCGACGGGTCGACGCTGCCCGATGATGTGCGAGAGAAGCTCGCACGACGTCTTGGATCATGGGTGGAGGTCACCGCGGCAGACACCCGCTCCCAGTTGCGTAACCGGGAAATCGCCCGTGACAGGCTCGTCGCCAGGCTGGAAGGCGCCCTCGTGGAACGGCAACCGAGGAAGAAGACCAAGCCCTCCAAGACCGCCACCGAGAGACGGCTGGCCGGCAAGAAGGCACGAAGTGACCTCAAGCAGAAGCGCCGTCCCCCGGAACCCGATTAGCACAGAGGCGGGCGTGAACCGCTCAGCGCTCGATCCGTGACCCGAGCGCCGAACCCGACCGGTTGGCGATCGAAAGGTGAAGATCGTGATATCGCTTGAGATGCCGGTGCTGGCTCGGTGTGATTCGCTGGCAGACATAGTCCCAGTGCATCGCAACCAGATCGCCCACCTCGATATGACCATCGTCGACGGGCGGGAGCACCGACTCGATTCGCCCGACAGCGAGACTCAACCGATCCCCGTCCCAGGCAAGCGGCTGAGAGTTGACCAACAGTCGGTCACCGGTCCGCCCCACCACCTCACCCCATCGGATTCGGCAGCGATCGAGCACATCGAGCGCCTGCTCGACAATCCCCGATTGGAGCAGGCCCACCCACGGATAGATGCAGAAAACGTGAAAAGAGTGGGTAGGCCGCCCGCCCGCGTTGAGAGCGTCGGACACGGCCTGCCAGTCCCATCCGGCGCGTTGCCGGAAGCGGTCCGCGACCGAATTGCCCATCGTGAGCAGGTCCACCTCTTCAAGGAGAGGGCCGCCCAGCCAATAGGCCTCGACCACTTTCGGATCGAGTGGGTCTCGGTCGCTGCATACCGCGATCAGCTCCAGATATGGCCAAGCGCCGGCGAAGGCAGGGATCACATGGGTGACTTCTTCGATTGCAGCATTCCCACCGCTCATCAGCTCCTTGAGCAGACCGGGGTCGGAGGGTCCGCAGTAACCGAGGGAATTCGGAGGGAAGGCGAATCTGCAGAAAAGAGACGCTCCGGACATCGAGCTCATCGAGTCGCTGCCGGCCGACGCCATCCGGCCACGACGACGGTCAGCACACCGAACCCCACCAGCACCAGACCGAGAGCGGGGGGAAGCTGTGCGCCACGAATCCCGAGCTCGAGAAGTGCGGTGATGATGGCTCCTCCGACGAGTACTGCGGTCACGTCCACGGCTTGAGCACGGGCCAGTGCGGCGAACCATGTCGCGACATAGCAGGAGAGAGTGAGGCCGGTAAAGAGGATCCAGCCGATGTGCTCCGGGGTTACACCCGTCAGGCCTGCAAATGCGCCTCGCCCGACGCCATAGAGGATGAGAAGGACCGCTCCCCCGGCCATGCGCGCCACCACGACGGTGAGCGAGGGCACGGAGCCGAGCACTCGTTTGGCGATGACAGTCTCGA
>JBBDQO010000017.1:0-1840 GCA_040905925.1 Acidimicrobiia bacterium
GCTCGTGTCGTGAGATGTTGGGTTAAGTCCCGCAACGAGCGCAACCCCCGTGGCTAGTTACGAGGTGTGTCTAGCCAGACTGCCGGAACCAAACCGGAGGAAGGTGGGGATGATGTCAAGTCAGCATGGCCCTTACACCGTGGGCGACACACACGCTACAATGGCCGGGACAGTGGGCAGCCAAGCGGTAACGCGGAGCCAATCCCCCAAACCCGGTCTCAGTTCAGATCGTGGGCTGCAACTCGCCCACGTGAAGGCGGAGTTGCTAGTAACCGCCGGTCAGCATTACGGCGGTGAATATGTTCCCGGGCCTTGTACACACCGCCCGTCACGTCATGGGAGCCGGCAACACCTGAAGTCGGTGGGTGAACCTTCGGGACACAGCCGCCGAGGGTGGGGTTGGTGACTAGGACGAAGTCGTAACAAGGTAGCCGTAGCGGAAGCTGCGGCTGGATCACCTCCTTTCTAGGGAGCACGGCCAGTGCGTTGGAGGCGAGCGTTGTAAGACGACCGCCCGAGACGTGCGACTGGCTTCCATGGTCAACGGCTGGCCCGTTTGATGGGCGGCCGCGTTTCAGGATCGCGCCTGACGAGCCTGGGCAGGGCAACCTGCCGGACAGGGGAGGGTAGCGACGAAGCGTGTCCGTGCCAGAGGTCCATCCGCAACAACACCCCACACACCGCGAATCACGTCTCAGTTGGGAATGGCGCACTCGGGCGTTTAGCTCAGCTGGTTAGAGCACACCCCTGATAAGGGTGAGGCCCGTGGTTCGAGTCCACGAACGCCCACCGGGCGTCGCGCTACGACGGGGCTGTAGCTTAGTCGGGAGAGCGCCGCCTTTGCACGGCGGAGGTCCGGGGTTCGAATCCCCGCAGCTCCACCAGGCACCTTAACAAAAGAGGATACGAGAGACGCATGAGAAGCAACGCTTCTCGATGCGCTGCCGGCGCGCAAGCGCCGGGGGGTATCGAGACGAGCGATGCGTTCCATCTGAGGTAGAGAACCAAGAGGAAGGCACACGGTGGATGCCTTGGCGTCTGCGGCCGATGAAGGACGTGGCCACGCGACGAAACGCCTCGGGGAGCTGCGGGCAAGCAATGATCCGAGGGAATCCGAATGGGGCAACCCGACGCGGGTGATACCGCGTCATCCTGGGCTGAATCTATAGGCTCAGGAAGGTAAGTGGGGGAACTGAAACATCTCAGTACCCTGAGGAAAAGAGAATATTCCCGGAGTAGTGGCGAACGAAACGGGAGCAGCCGAAACCGGTTGCGTGTGAGAGGCTGCCGCCGTTGCGCGACCGGGGTTGGACGGACCAGTAGACAGCCCGGCAGGAGCTGTCATCGAGTTACCAATCAGATCGCTAGCCGAACGCTGCTGGAAGGGGCGACCGGAGTGGGTGAGAGTCCCGTAGGCGAAAGTGGTCTGACTCGTTCTGGGATCCGGGAGTACCGCGGGACACGCGACATCCCGTGGGAAGCAGGGGGGACCACCCTCCAAGGCTGAATACCGCAGACGACCGATAGCGCACAGTACCGTGAGGGAATGGTGAAAAGCACCCCGTCGAGGGGAGTGAAACAGATCCTGAAACCGTGTGCCGACACACTGTCAGAGGCTGTTGGCGTAAGCCAGGCTGATGGCGTGCCTTTTGTAGAATGAACCGGCGAGTTACCGTGTGTGGCGAGGGTAAGGGAGTGACACCCGGACCCGGAGGGAAACCGAGTCTGAAAGGGCGCTGGCTCGAGAGAGCCGTAGTTGCATGCGGTAGACCCGAAACCAGGTGATCTACCCATGGCCAGGCTGAAGCGCGTGTAAGAGCGCGTGGAGGGCCGAACCGAC
>JBBDQO010000018.1:0-55649 GCA_040905925.1 Acidimicrobiia bacterium
GGGCTCGAAGGTCTGGAAGGTGAAGGTGTCGACGAACTCCTCCAACGGCACCCCGTATTGGAGACCCTTGGACACGGCGATGGCGAAACAGGAGAGGATCCCTTTCAGGGTCGCCCCTTCCTTGGCGAGATCGATGAAGATCTCGCCAAGGGTGTGGTCTTCATACTCCCCGGTGCGGAGGAACACCTTGTGCCCGCCGATCCTCGCCTCCTGGTTGTACCCATTGCGCCGGGCTGGGAGCAGGAATCGGGGTGGCTTCATTCCCTGTTTGTAGGCCTCGGTTGGGGAGATACCCGGAGGCAGGTTGCCCCAGTGGATCGCCTTCTCCGCTTCGACCGCCGCGGTGAGTGCCGGTGCCTCGTCCTCATCGGAGGTCGAGTTGAGCGGCTGTGCCGCCTTGGAGCCATCCCGATAGATGGCCATCGCCTTGAGACCGAGTTCCCATGACATCCGGTAGGCCTCTTCGATGTCCTCGACCGTGATCTCGTTGGGCATGTTGATCGTGTTGTGGTTCACGATCCCATTGCCGACGAAAGCGTGGGTGGCGGGAACAGAGAGGTCGTAGACCTCGCGTGCCCCGGCATCGGCAACTTCCACGACCGGGCTGAAGTGCAGGTCATCGGAAAGGATCTCGAGCAGCCATTCAGGAAGCTCCGCTCCAGGAACCACTGCCACTCTTTCCAGGGTGCGCCGGCTGACGCGATCGGTGCGAGGATCGTTCAGGAATGCGAACCGGAGCCGTTCGCTCCGACCGCCCTCGTCCAGCCTGTCCAGCGGCATCATCCGGTACAGCTCGGGTCCGGTGATGCCGGGCACGACATCGCCCGTCGACTGAGAGAAGTCTCTCCGCAGGAGCTCAGTGGCACGGGCAGACTTGTCTGACTCGGCAAAAGGCACCACCCGAGCCAGTCGCTGCGCTTCGACACCGGCTGCGTACACCTCGTGATAGGTGGTGCCGTTGTCCTTGTTCAGCTTGGCCGTCCGCCCGTGAACGATGCCGAGATTGGTCAGAACTGCCTGCAAGTCGTCCATGAGGCCGACCGATGCCACGCAGATCGCCATCTTCGGGCTGCTCGACAGCGAGATATACCCATCGAGGAAGAGACCCGACAGGAACTCGAGAACCATGCTGCGAGGGGATCGCAGCATGGCGTCGGGGATCTTCTTCTCGAAGGCGTTGTGGCCCACTCCGAGGTGGTCCAGGAACTCGACTATCGACTTGGAAGCGACCTGAACGCTCGGGCATTGCCCGGCGTAGCGCCGGATCGGAGCAGCGACGCCGAACACGCGCTTCCACGTGTCTGAGACTCGCTGGAGCACACCCTCGTCTGCGTTGGTCACATGCACGGTCCAGTTGGATGGAGTGATATGACCCTCGGCGACGATGGCGCCGAGTAGGAACGCCAGATCCTCTGTCATCTCGGCGGGTAGAGACACCGCCTTCTGACCGCCGTATGCCGGAGATGGCACGAAGTCGTCGAAGCGGGCCGGGAGGACCGACCACATGTCGGCTCCGTACCGGGTGGCCACGTATTCGCCCGGCTTGATGTCCTCGAGGGTCCGCCACTCGAGCCCGCCGTCGACGGCGACCAGGAGCCGGTGATTCGGGGTTCCGGTTACCTCATGACCGGAGCGGAGAACCACCCGGCGGACCGGTCGCACGCCGCCGTAGTAGAAGGCGTCGGTCTTGCGGGTCCCGTTTCGGGAGGCCACCTCCATGACCTCGTCACGGAACGAGTCCGGCGCCTCGTCACGATGGAGGGAGGCGATACGGACCAGGCCGTCCTCCGTGGTGAGCAATGTCTCTCCGGTGACGCACTTGGAGATCGCACCCGAGATGAACGGCTGGGCTGCCGCCATCATCTTGATGTGCCCATAGTGATGGATGAACCGGGTCCCGTACTTGCCGTTCTTGTTGGCGGTGTCGAAGACGACGAGATGCTCGTCCCTGATGTGAGGAGCGCCTTCGATGGTCTGACGGCCACAGATGTGGTTGTTGGCTTCGTTGATCTCGGACTGGGTGAACCCGAGCGCCTTGAGCAAGTTGAACTCCCAGCCCGTGTACTCATCGACGCCGAACCCGAGCCGCTGGAGGGTGGCTTCCCCGAAGGTGAACACATTGAACGCCTGTCTCAGTTCGAACACCGAGAGCAGAGCCTTCTCCAACTTGTCCAGGTCTTCGTCGTCGAAGCCCTTGGCGGCCAAGGTCTCCCGGTTGATATGAGGGGCGCCGTCCAACGAGCTCGTCCCCACGATGTACTCGACCACATCCTTGATCTGGGCGGCGTCGTAACCGAGATGGGCCAGAGCGGGGGTAACCGACTGGTTGACGATCTTGAAGTAACCACCGCCGGCCAGCTTCTTGAACTTGACCAACGAGAAGTCGGGCTCGATGCCGGTCGTATCCGAGTCGAGGAGGAGCCCAATTGTGCCGGTAGGCGCGATCACACTTGACTGTGCGTTCCTGAAGCCATGTAGCTCGCCCCGTTCGAGCGCCAGATCCCACGAAGCGTGGGCGGCTTCGAGCATGTCAGGCGGACACAAGGACGGATCGATTGCCATCACCTTGGTTGTCACACCCTCGTAGTCGTCGTGGCCATAAGCGGCCCGCCGGTGGTTGCGGATCACCCGCAGCATCGACTCCCGGTTCTCGCTGAACTTGGGGAAGGGCCCGGTGACCTCAGCGATCTCAGCCGAAGTGGCGTAGGAGAACCCGGTGAGAATGGCGGTCATCGCCCCCGCGATGGCCCGGCCCTGATCGGAGTCATAAGCGATGCCCTGTCTCATCAACAGCGATCCAAGATTGGCGTAGCCCAGACCCAGGGTCCGATAGTCGTAAGAGCCCTGTGCGATCTCCCTGGATGGGAAGTGGGCCATGGCCACCGAGATCTCGAGCACGATGGTCCAGAGCCGGATGGCGTGTTGGTATGCCTCAATGTCGAAGACACCCGTGTCGTCGTCATAGAACTGGACCAGGTTGATCGAGGCCAGGTTGCAAGCGGTGTCATCGAGGAAGACGTACTCGCTACAAGGGTTAGATGCCCGGATACGACCCCCGGCCGGGCTGGTGTGCCACTCGTTGATGGTGGTGTCGAACTGGAGTCCAGGATCGGCGCAGGCCCAGGCAGCCTCGGCGATCCGGTTCCATAGGTCCCGGGCCTTGACCGTCTTGCGGACGCTGCCGTCGGTGCGGTTGTACAAGTTCCAGTCGCCGTCATCGAGGACGGTTTGGATGAACTCGTTGGTGACACGAACCGAGTTGTTGGAGTTCTGGCCTGAAACGGTGGCATAGGCGTCGCCGTTGAAGTCGGCGGGGAGTCCACCGTGGTTGATCAGGACGCGTGCCTTGTCCTCCTCGACCTTCTTCCAGTCGATGAACTTCTCGATGTCGGGATGGTCGACGTCGAGGATGACCATCTTGGCGGCGCGACGGGTTGTTCCTCCACTCTTGATCGCGCCCGCGGCCCGGTCACCGATTTTGAGGAAGGACATGACCCCGGAGGACTTGCCGCCGCCGGAGAGCCGCTCGTTCTCGCCTCGGATCATCGAGAAGTTGGAGCCGGCCCCAGAGCCGAACTTGAAGATGCGAGCTTCGCGGACCCAGAGATCCATGATCCCACCCGGGTTCACCAGGTCGTCCTTCACGCTGAGTATGAAACAAGCGTGGGGTGAGGGACGGCTGTAGGAGTCGGGGGAGGCCTTCATCTCCCCGTCGGCACCGTCGACGTACCAGAAGCCCTGGGCGGGCCCGGTCAATCCGTAGGCCCAGTTGAGCCCGGTGTTGAACCACTGTGGGGAGTTGGGGGCAGCCATTTGGTTGGCGAGCATGTAGCGGAGCTCGTCCTCGAAGGCGACGGCGTCCTCGGTGGTGGCGAAGTAACCCTCCTTCTCTCCCCAGTGACGCCAGGTGCCGGCGAGACGGTTGAACACCTGCTTGGCCGAGCGCTCCGGGCCGATGACCGGCTGGCCGGCCTCGTCGAAGATCTGGTTCCCCTCATCGTCGAACTGGGGGACACCGGCCTTGCGGAAATACTTCGAGACCATGATGTCGGCGGCGACCTGTGACCACCCCGAGGGGATCTCGGCATCGGTCATCTCGAAGACGATCGAGCCGTCGGGGTTGGTGATCCGGGAGTCACGACGGGACCATTCGATCTTGTCGTAGGCGTCCTTGCCGGCCTCGGTGAAGCGCCGATCGATCCGTAGGCCTTTACTCATGAATAGTGCCTCCTCGCACTTTTTCGTCCTCCCTCAATGGGACGAGGACGAGGTCCATAAATCAGCTCCTACCACAAGATGTAGTGGTGTGATGGGAAGTGACCACGACATCTGGTATGGACTTCATCACTGTAATTACATCCGTGTCATGGGTCAAGCTTTGTTTTTCCACAACCCGGAAACGCCTCCTTGAGCGCGAAAATCAACACTCTGATGGGGAAGTGAACGCCACGATCAGCGCTCAGGGGAAGTGGTGGGCACCCTAGATCCGAGGCTGTGCCGGGGTCCAGTTCCCTGGGTGGAGAGTTTTCGCGAGCGGTCCATGCCGGCGATTCTCAGAGAACCCACATCATTCGCGAGGCTCGCTCCGGCCAGAATCACCGGGATGCCCACCGTCCTCGTTGTCGACGATGACCGATCGAATCGTTGCGCTCCCTTTGATCCTGCTCCTTGCGGCCTACGCCCGGGTAGGTGGGGTGTCCGACACCCCGCCCGCCCCAACCGAGACTGCAACGACTGTCGCCTCAACGACGCCCGACGTGACCGAGACCTCGGTTGTGACCTCGACCACTCTCGAGGAGGGCGCGATCACCGAGGCCGAGGTGGCCGAACTGGAAGCTCTGCTCGACGAAGTCGACGACACCGAGAGCTTGATCGAGGAGCCGTTGCCTGAGGCTTAGGCCTTGGACTGGACGTGTGCTTCCAGGAACCAGAGGTCCTTGTCAATCTGGCGGGACACTTCGGTGAACAGATCGTTGGTGCTGGTGTCGCCCAGGTCGTCCGACTCCTCCATGGCGCGCCGGGTGCTGGCCGCGTACTGGGCGATCCGGTCGGCGACCGCCTTGACCGCCTCCATCCCCTCCACCGCCGAGGTCGGGTACTCAGGGAGTGTCGAGGCTGACGCCGCCTGTCGCACCGTCCCGGTGGCGGTGCCTCCGAGTGTCGTGGCGCGCTCCGCGATCAGGTCCGTGAACTCGAGCACGTGGGTCGCGATGTCGTCGAACAGCAGATGGAGCTGGATGAAGTCGGATCCCTTGACGTTCCAATGGGCGTATTTGACCTGGGTGAACAGATCTGTGGTGTCTGCGAGCTGGCGGTTCAACAGATCCACCAGCTTCATACGAGCACCTTCTGGAATGTCGATGCGGGTCTCGTGGAGTTCGGTCATGATGTCATCTCCCGTTCGCTAGGGGTCTCCCTCGAGGGTAGCTCGCGGTGGATCTTGGGTTTGTGTCGCGGCCGTACGATCGGTCGTCTCGTTGCTTTTAGCGGGTGAATGGTCGTCAGAGCAGATGTTGACCGATAGAGCCATCGGCGGTGCATTCGAGATCTTCTTCAAGGAGATCGAACCCCGTCTCCGTGAGGCGCTTTCCGCCTCCTTGGGGAGCGACCGGGGCCGGGAAGCCGCGGCCGACGCCCTCGCCTTTGCGTGGGAGCACTGGGACCGGATTCGGGAGATGGACAATCCGACGGGGTATCTCTACGTCCTCGGTCGTGATCGGGGTCGGAAAGCTGCCCGACGTCGGGTGGTCACCCTCCTCCCCGTTGACCCGCAGAGGATGCCATGGGTCGAGCCCGGTTTGGTCGGCGCCCTGGAGCAACTCCCCGAGCGGCAACGGACCGTGGTGGTGTTGCTCTATTGCTTCGAGTGGACGATGGGTGAGACCGCCGCGCTCTTGGGCCTTTCCAAGTCAACCGTTCAGAGTTACGCCGAGCGCGGGCTTTCCAAGTTGCGAAACCGATTGGGAGTGGAGACATGAGCACAGACCTGTTGACCCAACTCGCTGAGTACGGGCAGTACCACCGGGAGGCCCAGGATCCGATCCCGCCCACGGAGGCGGCACAAGGTGCGGTGACTCCGGTTCCGATGCCTTCGCCTCCTCGCTACGGGCTGCGACGTCTCGGTGCGGTGTTGATCGCGGCGACGTTGGTCATCCTCGTCATAGCGATCCCGGCTCTGCTCCGGGGTCCGGAAACCGAAGGTCCGGCCGACTCGGTGGTGGAGACCACACCCCTCGAGGAACCCAGCGCCCCCGTCACCACGGTTGCGCTCATCGAGAGTCCCGATGGCGACGGTTACACGACGGTCCACACCCTCAACGACGGCTCCAGGGTGGCTCTCGTCCAAATGAACCTGTGGCGATCCGTGGACGACGGGGAGTCCTGGGAGGAGTGGTACGCCCTGGATCACGAGATCGATTTGTTCACCGTGGCTCCCGATGGGGCGGTCCTCGCCGTGCGTAGCCCCAACGACCCGATCGAAACTCCTGATTCCGGTTCCATGGTCAACGGCACCTCCGAGGTCCATCGCTACGACTCGGCGACCGAAACCTGGAGTGTCATCAACCTGCCCCGACCGGAGCTACCTGACCCTGAGTTGGCGCCCGCCCCTGCCGACGGGAGTTGCGAGATCACCGGACTCCAGAGCTGGGTCGAAGGCATCGCCATTGTGGTCGGGGAGCAGATCGTGATCCTCGGCGATCATCGGGTCGTCGCAGACGGGATCTGTGATCAGGACTTTCAGTTCCTTTGGACCTCCTCGGACGGGATCAATTGGAATCTGGTACCCGAGCTCGGCATCGACGGGTATCTGCACGGGATCATATGGGCTGGAGACGGGTACGTCGGCTACGGCTCATCGGTGCCCTCCTATGTCGGCCCCCCAACTCCAGAGCCTCGGGTCTGGACCGCGACGGACCTGACCTCTTGGAGCGAGCCGACGATCGATCTGACGGCTCTGCCCGAAGACGGAATCGTCAACCCCTGGCTACGAGTCGAGACCACGGCTCGCGGTCTCACCTTGACCTATGACGTCGAGCGGTATCGACCCGGACTCGATTCGTCGATCACCGATCTGGCGGATTTGCAGCACTGGGTGATCGATGCCGGCTGGACCGAAGGCGATGCCGACGAGTTGGGAGAGATGCTTGAAGGAATGGGTGTGATCTTTCCCCTGGATGAGGCGGAGATCCAGGAGTTGACTGGGGGTCTCGACATGAGAGAGCCGATCGGCATTCTCACCCTGACCAGTTCCGACGGAACCGACTGGGAGGCGACCTACACCTCCGACTGATCCCCCCAGTAGCGGATCATGAGAGATGCTTCGGGACCGCGGAAGACCCCGGCCCGCGGAACCGGGGTCTTCCGTTTGTGGGACTCAGGTCTGTTCGCCGGCTCGCCCTAGCGAACCGATGACGACCGCGAGTCCGAGGACCACGAGGGCCAGTGGGCCAACAACAGTCAGGTCCGAGATCCGGAGCGTCCACACCTCGAGTGCCTCGAGGAGAAAGCCGATCCCGATTCCCAGGTAGATCACTCCTGCGAACAGTGTGCCTTTGTGAAGTCTCATCTCTCCACCTTGATGTTTCCTGCCGCGACGTCGAGTTCGAGCGTCAGCGTCACTGTGGCGGAATCGAATCCGTCACTGGTGTAGGTATCGCTCACCGAAATCCCGTTGTCGATCTCTCCGAACAGATCGATCTGGCCGGCGCCTGCTGACGCATCGATGTCCACAGGGACACCGGGTGGCAACATGATCGTGAGATCACCTGCGCCGACTGTGGCTTCGATCTCTGCCGGCTCGGTCATGGTGAGGTCACTCAAGTCGAGCGTCAACTCGCCCAACCCCACGTTGTATTGGTCTGCCAGGTTGGCCTGGTTGGTGACTCGGATGTTCCGCTCACCGATCCCTCCATTGAATGCGTCGGGGGGTATCGCTGCAACCGCAACGACTGCGAGTGTCACGAAGACCCCGGCAACGATCAGACCCGTGTGCGGGCCGTCGAAGGAGCCGATGATCAGGGCCAGGCCAATAACCGCAAGCACTACCGGCAGCACCATCGCCGCCCGCAGCTCGATCACGTCGATGACGTCGAGCAGCCAAAGCCCGCCGACGACGATCAGAAGTGCCCCGGTGACAATCGCTCCGTAGCGACCGCGCTTGGGCGGGGGGACCATGGTGGTCTCGGGTCTCTCGAGTGTGTCAGTTGTGCTCACGACGACTCCCTAGATAGAGCATCCCGGCGCCGGCGGCGATGACGGCCACGGGCCACATCACTCTGTCGAACCAGGGCACCAGGGTGTTGACCAAAAACACCAGCCCAATGCCGATCAGGGCGACTCCGGCCACTATTGGCCCCTGCGCCCCGCTTTCGGCATTTCGCACCGCCAGGGTCTCTCCCGGGCGGGCTTCAGGGATGATGAGCCACGAGATCAGGTAGATCAGGATGCCGGCCCCACCCGCAACGGTGACGACCACAAATCCCAACCTGAACCACAACGGATCCGTGTTGAAATACCGGCCCAACCCGCCACAGACACCGGCGATCACTCGATCCTCGGTGCTCCGGCGAAGCCGCGCCTGCGGCTGGCCGGCCTGGACGACGGGTGGGCCCGTTTCGAGCTGCGTCATACGCAACCTCCTTTGGCCTGAACATGCCCCGAATCTGGGTCGGGTGGCCAGAGCCGAAAGTCACCGATGGCCAGGATTAGGACGGAAAAGTCGATCGCCGCTCGCTTAGGGTCCCGCCCAGGACTGTCTTGCGCCTCTATTCGCAATAGCCGTCCGGTGTTCCAATGAAATGGGAAATAGGAGGTGATATGAGCTACTCAGGCCATATCGGCGGCGGGTTTGATCTGTCCAACGGGGCCCATTCGGTTCCTGACGCAGATCGGGCCAATCTGTTCGGTTGGGTCTCGCTCTCGGTGGTGGTTTTGATGTGGGCCGGGTTTGGGATCGCGATGTGGGCGGCTCCGGCCACCCTCACCGATATTTGGGAACGGGCCGGCGACTTGTCGATGGCCTTCAAGGTCATCGTCTGGGTCCTCGGGCTTCCGTGGATGATCGGGCTGGCTGTGTTGCAGGCGGGATGGTCCGAATCGGTTCGGGTCGCTTTGGTGGCGGGTCTGGCCCTGGTCAGCGTGTGGACCTTCTACCCGAACCGACAGCGCTGAAGCGGTCTAACGGGCTTCGTAGCCCAAGGGGTCGGCCACGACAGCGGTCGAGGTGCTGAGTCGGGGGAGGAAGAAATGGACCAGGGGACCGATGAGCAGTGCGAAAAGGACGGTTCCCCAACCGAAGGTGCCACCCAGAGCCCAACCCGCGGCCAGGACCGCCACCTCCAACACGGTCCGGGTGAGCCGGATCGAGTGCCCCCGTTTGGCGATGCCGGTCATGAGACCGTCGCGGGGACCGGGCCCGAAGGCGGCTCCGATGTAGAGACCTGAGGCAAGCCCAATCAAGAGGATCCCGGCGAGCAGCATCAGCCAGGCGATGGGTGTGTTGTCCGCCTCGGGGATCACCGCCGAGGTGGCGTCGATCATCACGCCGATGATGATCGTGTTGGCCACAGTCCCGATCCCGATGCGCTCCTCAAGGGGGATCCAGAACAGCAGGACGACAGCTGACACGATGATCGACCAGACGCCGACGGTGAGACCGAAACGGACGGCAAGACCCTGGTGCAGCACGTCCCACGGCGGCACTCCCAGCCCCGACTCGAGCATGAGACCGATACCGACACCGAACAGAGTCAAACCGATCCCGAGTTGCACGAGCCGTCGCGCGATGGTGTTTCTCTTGTTCGGTAATGACCGGGCCGGTTGGGTCACGACTTGATTGTGCTGGAAGATGTCTCGGAAGAAGAACCACGGCCGTGTTCCCTCCGCCGATCGACACGGGGGATGAGGAGCATTGACCCGCCCCGTGGGCGTCGCTGAATAACCTCGACATCATGGAGGGGCCCACCGTCCAACTGGTTGTGACTTGCCTGGTCGACGCCCTGGCGCCGCAGGTGGGGCGGGCGACCGTCACCGTCCTGGAGCAGGCCGGCTGTCAGGTCGAGTTCGTCGAGGGCCAGACCTGTTGCGGGCAGCCGGCGTTCAATGTTGGGATGGTCACCGAAGCTCGCCGCATGGCTGGGCACACCCTCGATCTGCTGGATGTCACCAAGGGCCCGATCGTGGTTCCTTCCGGATCCTGCGCCGACATGATGACCCGCCATTACGAGGAGTTGTTCGCGGGAACCGACCGGGAACAGCAAGCCGAGAGGATCAGCTCACGGGTGAGGGAGCTGAGTCAGTTCCTGGTCGACGACTTGGCCACCGACCTGAAGGCGTCATGCGAGGGATGCTTGGTCGCCTACCACCATTCCTGTCACGGGCTGCGTGGTCTCGGGCTTGGTCACCAGGCCGCCAACCTCCTCTCAGAAGTCGACATGGCAGAGCTCGAAGGGGCCACGGACTGTTGTGGCTGCGGGGGCGCGTTCGCCATCGAGATGCCCGCGGTGTCTGCCGCGATCATGAACGAGAAGCTGGACCGGATCGAGGCCTCCGGCGCCGACACCCTGGTTGGTGGTGAAGTCTCATGCCTGATCCACCTCGAGGGCGGTCTTCGCCGGAGAGACTCGAAGATCGTGGTGAAGCACCTGGCAGAGATCCTGGCCGGCGACGACTCATGAGCCCCCAACCGGTGACCTTTCTCGGGCGGGCCGAGGCCCTGCTCGGCACCCGTGCCGCGGAGTCGGTCAACCAGGGGATGCTTCATCTGACCGCGATGCGCGACAACGCCGTCTCCGGGTTCCCCCTCATGGACGCCATGAGGGATCGGGCCCGGGTGATCCGACTTCACGCCCTGGCCAATCTCGACCGTTTGCTGTCCCATTTCGCCGATCAGGTCGTGGCGCAAGGGGGCGCGGTCCATTTTGCGGCTGACGCGGTTGAGGCCAACCAGATCGTGGCCCGCATCCTGAAAGAGACCGGTTCGCACCTGGTGGTGAAGTCGAAGTCGATGGTCTCCGAGGAGATCGATTTGAACCGATATCTGGAGGATCGGGGATTCGAGGTGGTGGAGACCGACCTTGGTGAGTTCATCGTTCAACTGGCCGGCGATACCCCGAGCCACATCGTGGCTCCGATCATCCATCTCGACCGTCACGACGTCGGGACCCTGTTCGCCCAAAAACTCGGGGTCGAGGAAACCTTCGACCCGACCAGGCTCAACCAAATCGCACGGGACCACTTGCGGGAGACCTTCCTCAAGGCCGACGCCGGGATCTCGGGGGTCAACATCGCGGTTGCCGAATCCGGCTCGGTGATCACGGTGACCAACGAGGGGAATGGGCGTCTTTGCACCACCGCCCCCCGGGTTCATATCGCCTTGCTCGGGATGGAGCGTGTTGTCTCGAGATGGGAGGACGCCTCGGTGATCCTCGAGGTCCTTGCCCGGTCGGCAACCGGGCAGCGACTCACCTCATACACCAATGTCGTGACCGGGCCCCGTCGCGAATCCGACGAGGACGGTCCCGAGCAACTCCACGTGGTGGTTATCGACAACGGCCGCTCCGAGATCCTGGGCAGCGACACCGCCGAGATTCTCGCCTGCATACGGTGTGGCGCTTGTCTCAATGTCTGCCCGGTGTTCCGTACCGTCGGTGGCCATGCCTATGGGTCGATCTACTCGGGCCCGGTTGGCTCGATCGTCACCCCCGGGTTGCTAGGGATGGAGCCGTGGTGGGAATTGCCGTATGCCTCCACCCTCTGTGGCGCTTGTGAGGAGGTGTGCCCGATCCGGATCCAGATTCCGTCGATGTTGTTGAAGTTGAGGGCAAGGGCCGCGGAAGAGGGGAGGCTTCCGGGATGGCTCGAGCGTGGAATGCGTCGTTACACGAATATCGCCGACTCTTCGAGCAAGTGGGAGAGGGCGAAACGGCTGGTGCACACGCTCACCTGGCCGGTCTCCCGTGGGGGCTGGATCCGCCGTCTCCCGGGGCGGGGTCGGGGTTGGACCGCCTATCGTGACTTCCCACGCCCGGCCCGAGAATCATTCAGTGCATGGTGGAGGTCCAATCGTGGAGCGTGAAGCGTTCTTGAAGCGAGTCTCCGCATCGGCCATGGTGGCGACGCTTCCCCGGCCACCCGAGGTTTCCGAGCGCCTGCCAGACCTCGATCCGGTCGATCTCGTTGGCCTGTTCCGGGCCAGAGCGCACGAGGAGGCGGTCGTGATCCATGGCCCGGTCGGTCGTCACAGTGTCCCCCGGGCGGTGGAAGGGATCGCCGCCGGACATGCCTGTCAGACCTATATGGCCTGGGACGATCTCCCCGTTCCCGGTGTCACCGGGGCGCTGACGGGGGCAGGAGTGAACCGGGTCGAGCATCATGTCCCTGAGGAGGGACGAATCCCCCACCAACTCGAGTACCAGACGCTCGATCTAGGGGTGACCGGCGCCGACGCCGGTCTTGCCGAGTCGGGGAGTCTGGTCCTATTCCATGGCGAAGGCCGGCCCCGGATGGCGAGTCTGATCCCTGACGTCCACGTCGCCCTTCTCGAGGTCACTCTGATCGAACGGACCCTCGTGCATTGGGCCCACCGGCACCCGGGAATCCTGTTCGAGTCGGCCAATGTGGTGGTGGTGACCGGGCCCAGCCGGACCGGGGACATCGAACAGCAATTGAAGTTAGGTGTCCACGGTCCCCGTCACGTTCATGTGGTCATGTTCCGATGAGCGGGTTGCGACCACCGCCCAAGGCTGAGGGGCCGACCCGGGTCGCGGCTCGTTTCATCGGTTTGATACTCCTCTTGGCACTGGCCGGGACTGCAATCTGGGCGGTCGTGACCAACCAACGGATCGATCTGATCGAAGTGATCACAACCGACGAGTTGGAGCGCACAGCGGTGGTCACCAGCGACGGGACAGCTCTCAACGTCGTCGAGGGAGGTTCAGGGCCCGTCCCGGTGATCCTGCTTCACGATGTCGACGTGGCCGGCAGCATTCTCTGGGATGGGGTTGTGACCGCCCTGGGTGCAGATGTCACGACACTCCGAATCGACCTCCCCGGGTTCGGCCTCAGCGACCGGGTGCCGGAGGAGGGAAGCAAACACACCGTGGCCCTGATGGCGGAAATGGTGAGCGAGGTGGTCGGAGCCCGATTCGAGGGGCCGGTCGTCTTCGCCGGTGTCGGTTTGGGCGGCCAGGTGGCAGCCGAGACCGCGGTGGCCCACCCTGAGTTGGTATCAGCGCTGGTAATGGTCGACGTCGATTACTACAAGAACGACGGGTGGATGGAATTCCTGGAGAAATCGCCCTTCTACGGCCGCCCGGTGACGTTTTCCTTTGAGGGCTCCGGCCGGTTTGCCGCCGAGCGGTGGGCCCCGAACTGTGAGGCGGGTGGATGGTGCCCCACGTTGAAGCAGGTCGAGGCCAGGGATCTTGCCGAAACCCTCCACAACACCTCGGAGTCGATGCGTGCCTTCCGGCGGACCCCGGCGGCGTCGGTGGTCCCGTCAAAACTCAACGAGATCACGGCACCGACCTACTTCGTCTGGAGTCAAGAGGGCGACGTCCCTCGGGAGTCCGTCGATCTCGTGCTGGAAGCACTCCCCGAAATGCAGGTCGAGGTGGTCCCGGTGTGGAAGGCCCATCTCGAAGCTCCTGACGTGGTCGCCAACGCCATCCTCACCGTTGGCACGTCCTGAGCTCAGGGGAGAAGGATCACCTTGCCGGTGGAGGACCGGCTCTCCAGAGCGCGGTGCGCGTCTGCCGCTTCGGCAAGTGGGAACTCGGCACCGATCCGGACCCGGAGCCGGTCATCCCCAATCCAACGAAACAGGTCGGAGGCGCGTCTCAACAACTCCGCTCGGTCACCTACGTAGTGACGCATGGTGGGCCGGGTAAGGTACAGCGAGCCCTTGGCGGCGAGGATCAACGGCGAGATATCGGGGGGCCGCCCCGAGGCGTTGCCGAAAGTAACCATCATCCCTCGGGGCCGGATCAGGTCCAGGCCCTGCTCGAAAGTGGCCGCACCAACCCCGTCGTAAACCACGTCCATGGCGTTTTGGCCGGCGATGGCCTCGACTGCCGTCTTGAAGTCGGTGTCGGTATAGACGATCACATGGTCGGCCCCTGCTGCCCTACTCAGCTCAGCCTTCTCTTGGCTTCCGACTGTGGTGAACACCTCGGCGTCTCTGAGCTTGGCGATCTGAGTGAGCAGGAGCCCAACCCCACCCGCCCCGGCGTGGATCAGACATCGGTCCCCGGCGGATAGGGGGAAGGTGTCGGAGGCGAGGAAATGAGCGGTCAGCCCTTGGAGCAGGACCGCGGCGGCAGTCTTCGAGTCCACACCCTCCGGCAACGGGACGGCCCGCCCGGCGGGCAGCGCGATTCTCTCGGCATACGAGGCCCTCGCATCAGCCCACCCAACCCGGCCACCGACATCGAAGCCATCGACGTTCGAGCCAACCGCGAGGACAATGCCTGCGCCCTCCAGGCCCGGGATCATGGGAAGCTCCAAGTCGTAGAAGCCGGAGCGGTGATAGATGTCGATGAAGTTGACCCCGGCTGCCTCCACCTCGACGACGAGATCATCGAGCCCTGGGCTGGGGTCGGCAACCTCGGAATACACGAGTTCCTCTGCTCCACCCACCTTCGAGACGACGATCGCCCGCACTATCTCTCCACTCTCCAACCTCGCGCCCTCAGCTCATCCACGAGAAGGTCGTCGCTGAGGTGGGCCAAATCGAGGGGCTGCTTCTCGAGTCCAAGGCAACGCTCCACCGTGTCGCGAATAGTCCGGGCCCAGGCCTTTCCCTTTGCCTCGGTTTCCAAGCTTATCGTCGCGTCGGCATTGACAGTGAACACCCGGGCGGTGATCTGGGGGTTGGCCCGCGAGCCACGCTCGCCGTAGACGAGGAGCACCGATCCTGC
The DNA here is from genome assembly GCA_040905925.1 of Acidimicrobiia bacterium. Taxonomy (GTDB): domain Bacteria; phylum Actinomycetota; class Acidimicrobiia; order Spongiisociales; family ZC4RG35; genus JALYNX01. Next base: position 14,919 of record JBBDQO010000018.1, read on the forward strand.
GGGGATGTCCTGGATCCCGCCGGTCGCCACGAAGGGACCGTCGAAGGCCCATCCGGACGACTTGCTGGTATCGACGGACTCGACGATCTTGGCCCAGTTCTTGTGACGTTCGTCACCGAGGAGCGGAACATCGATCGCAACCAGCACCCTGTCGTCCATGCATTGAGGGTACGCAATCCGGAGTGAACCCGTCTCCGGCGACCGAGACGCTTTACCCTTTGCGCATGGCCATGCTCCGTCTGTTCGCCAACCTCCGGGAGATCGCCGGCTCTGCCAGGGTGGAAGTGGGGTCCGGCACCGTAGGGGCAGCCATCGAAGAGGCCTCGGAGCGATTCGGGCCCGATTTCCGACGCACCGTCGAGACCTCGCGGGTCTGGATCAACGGGGAGACTGCCGCTTATGACGATCCCGTAGGGGAGAGTGACGAGGTCGTCATCCTGCCACCGGTGTCCGGTGGGAACCGCTCGATGTCCGCTCCAGCCACGGTCGATTTGATCGCCTTCCTTCCTCTCGCAGTGCTTGTGCTCGCGGTGTTCGCCAACCTCCGGAGCCAGGAGATCTGGGCTGCAGCCCTGGTGGCAATCGTGGCGGCTTGGGCCCTCGACTTGGGATCCGTTCTTTCCTCAAGGGGACGGTTGTTTGGCTCCTTGGCCGTGGTGGTGACTTCTGCAGTTTCGGCCATGGCGGCACACGTATTGGGTGGGACCGGCTATTCCCTGGCTCTGGTCGTCGCTGTGGCGGTCGGTCTCGGATGGGCGGTTGCCCTCCCGGCGTACCGCGAGGTCGACGTCTTCAGCCCTGTTCTCCTGGTGTCTCTGTTTGCCGGGCTGGGCACGGCGTCGCTGATATTGGCCCGGTCGGCCCACAGCCCTGACCCGAGGGCGGTCGATGTCTTCCTGGCGGCGGTGATCGCGGGGTTGGTCTTGGGCTCGATGGTCGAGCGCATGCCTTCCCTGCCGCTCGTGGACCCGTTTTCGGTGACGGCGATCGGCGCAGTGCTCGGAGCCGTGGGAGCGGCGATGCTCTGGGATCTCGATGTGGTCGGCTACCTGCTCATAGGACTGGGAATCGCGGTGGCTCTGGTGGCGGGTCGGGGGTTCGCCTCGATGCTGCGAACGGGACGGGTGTCGCTGACGGAACGACCTCCGGGCTGGCTCAACTCCCTCGACGGGGTGGCCTTGGCTGCCGCCATCTATTTCCCATTGCTCACCGTCATCCTCTGAGCGAGGGGGAGGCCGTTCGTCCCTAGGGCTTGTTGGCGCGATACACGCGAACGTCGACGCGTTCGATAGTGACAAGCCCGTCTCCGATCATCTCATCGAGGACGGGAAGGATGGCTTCGATTCTGTCCGCGGTGTCGACGCATTCGATCACTATGGGCAGGTCTTCTGAGAGGCGGAGGATGTGGGAGGTGTGGAGACGGCTGGATTTCCCGAACCCTTCGATACCCCGCAGGACTGTGGCACCGGCGAGGCCCTCACGACGAAGGGTCTCCACTATCGCCTGATAGAGGGGGCGCCCATCGTCAGCATCGGATTCACCGATGAAGATGCGAAGCAGGCGATTGTCGGCGTCGTTGTCCATGGTTGCCTCTCTTCAGTGGGTCAGGCTATAGCCCGCTGCGGTCAGGGCGACGCCGGCGATGAGAGTCAAGGTGAGATTGGCCATCGCTCTCGCCCTCAGAGTTGGCATGCCCAGCCGAATGGTCTCGATCATCCATGTCGAGAACGTAGTGAACCCGCCGAGGAACCCGACGGCTGCGATCGACGCGGCCGAGGCGAGGTGGGTGTCTCCGACGAGCAAGCCGATGAGGAGGGCGCCGGCCAGGTTGACGGCCAGAGTGCCGACCGGAAAGTCGGCCTGGCTTCGTTCCTGGACCACGCCCGATATCAGGTATCTGCACAGCGCGCCGAAAGCGCCAGCGAGCGCGGTGACAAGAAAGCTCACCCAACCACCCGGCCCACTCTTTGCCCCATCGCGGCGGCTAGAAGACCACCCACAAGAGAAGCCGCAACATAGCCAGCAAAGGTGAGCGGCCGGCCCTGTGTGAGGAGGCGAAACACATCCAGGCTGAAAGCCGAGAAGGTTGTGAACGATCCGAGTACGCCGATCGCCCAGAACTGAAGTGACCATCGGGATGTGATGGCCAGTTCCCGGCGAGCCAGAAACAGGCCAAGAATGAACGACCCTGTGACGTTGATGACCAGGACCCCGATAGGGAAATGCCCGACGGGAGTTGGCAGCCACGATCCGATTCCGGCTCGTGCCGCGGATCCGACCAGCCCTCCTCCGAACACAGCCGCCAGTCCTGGCAGCTGACGACGGAGGGTGGTTCGGTTCAGGCGGTGGGTGATCGGTTGTGCTCGCATGGCCCGTCAAGTTCTGGTTATAGGAGCCATCAGCCGGTCAGGCGCTTGTGGCGAGCCCCATCGCCGCGGGTGGCCATGGTAGCTATCGGCGGCATCCGCTCAACGAGATGGACTAGAGCAAAGGACCGGCCCTGGTTACGCTTGCACCGCATGGTTGCCGCGAGGACGCATCGTCGCGTCGTTCTGCTTGTCATCCTGACCGCCCTGGTGGCTTCTCTATTTCCACTTGCCTCCCTGGCGGTCAGCCAGGCCCAGGTCAATGAGGCGTGCGCCGACTCGCGCGAGCAGCTCGAGGAGTACCGGGCAGCGCAGGCCGAGTTCGAGGAGGCGGCGCTCGAATATGAGGGAGTCCTCAACGAGGTCGAGAGGGTCGAGCGCAAACAGGACCGAGTTGAAGGGTCAATGGCGGTTCACACCGAGGAACGCGACCGCATCCAACAACAGATCGAAGAACAGGCAGTCGAGCTCTACATGCGGGGCGGTCTCTCCAGCCCGGGGATCATCCTGTCGGCTTCTTCGGTCGATCAGCTGATGACTACCTCCGAGTTTCTCACCGAGGCCGCCACTGGCGGCCAGAGCTCCATCGACGAGTTGATCGCCGCCCGGAGCGAGCTCAATAGGTTCGCCGGCGATCTCTCCGACACCCGCGACGAGTTGAAGTTGGTCGAGGCCGACAAACTCGATGCCAGGAACCGCCAGGAGACGGCCATGGAGGCCGAGCAGGCCGCATACGGCAAGCTGTCGGACCGCTGCAAGGCCCTGACCTCCAGATACGACACCGAGCGGCGTGCCGCGGCTGCAGCAGCCAGGTCCCGGGCGAGCGGGTCAGTCCAGGTGGGGTCGTTCATCTGCCCCTTCACACCGGGTCGGACCTCATTCATCGATTCCTGGGGTTTCCCGAGGTCCGGCGGAAGGAGTCACAAGGGGACCGACATGATGGCCGCCAGCGGCGAGGCGATGTACGCCGTGACCAGCGGGGTGGTCCGCATCTCGCACAGCTCTCTAGGGGGGAATTCGATCTGGCTGTCGGGAGACAACGGAATCGCCTTCTACTACGCCCATCTTTCCGGGTTCAATGTCGGCTCGGGCGCAAGGGTGAGTCAGGGCCAGACCGTCGGCTTCAATGGTTCCTCGGGCAACGCATCCGGAGGGAGCCCTCACCTCCATTTCGAGATCCATCCGGGGGGGACAGGCTCACCGGCCGTCAATCCCTATCCGACCGTTGCCGCGGCCTGCAGGTAACCTCTACACAGTGACCGGACAGCGCCGAATCGACACCGTCCTCCAGCCCGAGTACCTCGCCGACCTCGGGACGCTCGACCTCGACGAGTTGAGGGCGCGGCGAGACACTGCAGAGGACGTTGAGACCCAAATCTCCTATTACCGCCGTCTGCTACATGGCCGTATGGACTTGTTGAACTTCGAGCTCCGTCGTCGCACCGGTGAGGAGGAACGGTCACTTCTCGACGCGCTTCCTGAGATCCTCGCCGCCGGGATGACTCTCGGCTCCGAGCCAAACCTCCGCTATATCGACGTGATGCCTCCGTTGCCGGCAACCACCGGCCGGCGTCTCATCGACAAGATCATGGACGACGGGATACTCACCCAGCTCCCCGAGTTGTCCGACGAAGAGGTTGACGAGTCCTTGGAGCGGCTCCGAGAAGTGGAAGCCGAGTTGTCGACACAGCGAAAGCAGCTGCACAGTGTCATCGACGCACTCCAGGACGAGATCGTCGCCCGCTACCGGAGCCAACAGGGCCAGGCACAGGTCTCCGGATAGGCCTTGTTAGCCGCAAAGACCCGCTCGGGTCTGGTCGAAACGCTCCACGACGGTGCGGTGGCGGTGGTGTCCGCGGATGGGGATTTGATCGCTTGGTCCGGGGACATCGACCGGCCTTACTACCTTCGATCGGCCGCCAAGCCGTTTCAGGCGGCGGTGGCCCAGCAAGCAGGCGCCCTGCTCCGCCCGGTCGAGTTGGCGGTCGCGGCCGGATCCCACGACGGTCATCCGGTCCACGTTGCCCTGGTTGAGTCGATGCTCCATACGGTCGGGCTCGACGCTTCGGATCTTCGTTGCCCGGCGAGCTGGCCGCTCTCCTCGGACGCCGAGCGACGACTTGCCCGCGAAGGTCATGTCTCACCTCGCCCCCTCTGGCACAACTGCTCGGGCAAACATGCCGCCTGGTTGCGGGCGACCCGTGCCCAGGGCTGGTCAACCGAGAGCTATCTGGCGCCAGATCATCCGATCCAACAACTGATCACCGAAATGGTGAGCGACCTCGGGCAGCACAGAGCGGACCCGGTCGGCATCGACGGATGCGGCGCTCCCGTGTTGCGGACGACAACTCGGGTGATGGCTCTCCTCTATGCGATGCTCTCTCATCACCCCGCTCTGCGGCCGGTCTTCATCTCCATGCACCGCTATCCGGCGCTGGTCTCCGGGACGGGCCAGGGTGACACCACCATCGCCGTCACCATGAATGCCGTGGCCAAGAGGGGCGCGGAAGGTTGTATGGGAGTTGCTCTCGAGCGGAGGCTCGGAATCGCGGTCAAGTCGTGGGACGGTCTGCAGACGGTCGCCACCGTAGGTGCGGCGGCTGCCCTCGACGCACTCGGAGAGCCCTCTGCCTACGTAGCCGATCAGATCGCCACGATCGGGCGGCCCAAGATCATGGGTGGCGACGTACAGGTCGGCGAGTTGGAGCCGAGGGTCGAGATGCGATGGGCGTGAGCGGAACTACCTCTCCTTGGCTGGCTCTGGAGGACGCCGGTCCTCCGGCCGACGAGTTCGTCGGCCCTTTTCCGCTGGCAGGGTTCATCGCGGCCTGGTGGTCTCATCTCGGCGGCGGGGAGCCGCTGATCGTCGAGAGTGGCAGGTCGAAGCTCCCCCTCACCGCTGATTCTCAGATGCTTCGTATCGCCGGTGACGCCGACCTCACCGACTACCACAGCCCGCTCGGCGACGAGGTCGAGCAACTTGGCACCCAGCTCGGAGCGATGGTGGCGGAGGGATTTAGCGTCTCCCTGGATTCCCTACCCGAAGCCTCGGCTACGCGCTTGGTGTCCGGTCTTGCCGCCACCGGCCTGGACGTGACAGCCCGACCTGACGTAGTAGTCACGGTGATCGAATCGACTCCCGGCGTCGATTACCTGGCGACGCTCGGCAAGCGGCACCGACACGAGGTGAGGAGGAAGCGACGCCGCTACGAGGAACAGATCGGGCCGGTCATCGTCGACACCGACCGCGATGGAGCCTTCGACAGGTTCGCCGAACTTCATCGAATGTCACCAGGTCGCAAAGGGCGGTTCATGATCGATGAGCGCGAGGAGTTCTTTCGCTCTCTCTACAGCCAGCCCGGGTGGCGGGTCGACGAGTTGTTCGCCGGTGGGAGAGTTGTGGCCGCCCTCTTCGGATTCTCAGAGGGGGCCACCTATTACCTGTACAACAGCGCCCACGACAGCGAGCTCGCCGAGGCGTCGCCCGGCATCGTCTTGCTCACTCACACCATCGAACGCCTGGCTGGAGAAGGCGTCACCAGGTTCGACTTTCTCAAAGGTGACGAGGAATACAAGACTCGTCTCGGAGCTTCGCCTCGTCAGCTCTACCGGATCGAGGCCTGATGGGCGATCATGTCGTCTTCCTATCACTGCACACCTGCCCCCTGGTGCAGCCCGGGCGGGGTTGGGCCGGTGGGATGAACGTCTACGTGGACGAGCTGGCGCGGGCCATGGCCAGGGAGGGGATCGAGGTCGACGTATTCACGCGACGTCACGACCGTGAGGTGCCGGAGTCGATCACTGTCGAACCGGGCTTCTCCCTCCACCACGTGGAGGCAGGGCCGCCACGCGAGCTCGATCCCGGGCGCGCCCTCCGCTATCTAGGTATCTATGCCGACGCCGTGATCGACCGCATGGGCTTCATGCGAGATGTCTGTCTGGTGCACAGCCACTACTGGCTTTCAGGCTGGGCAGGGTTGAGGATCAAGAGGCATTTCGGACTGCCCCACATTCATTCGTCCCACACCCTGGGCCGGGTGAACGAGGCGCACCGGCGCGGAGACGAGACTCCGGAGCGTCTCATGAGAATCGCCGCCGAGCAGGAAGTGATCGAAGAGTCGGACGTCAACGTTGTCTCCGACACTTCGGAACGCGAGGACCTGATCACCCGGTATGGAGCCGATCCCAGCCGGATCTCGATCGTCGCCCCCGGGGTGGATCACGGTCTTTTCGTGCCCGGTGCCCGCGAGGCGGCGCGGATTCGTCTCGGATGGCCCGACGTCACCACCGTGCTCTATGTGGGGAGGATCCAACCTGTGAAAGGCCCCGATCTGGCGATCGAGGCCTTTGCGGAGATCACGAATCACATTGCGGACGCTCGCCTGGTGTTGGTGGGGGCCCCTTCAGGTGACGATGGCGCGCGGGAGATGGAACGGCTCCAGCGGATGGTGAAGCGATACGACCTGGGCCACCTGGTGACATTTGCCGAGCCGGTCCCTCATCGTGAGCTCGCTGACGTCTATCGGGCCGCGGACGTGATCTTGGTCCCGTCGCGCAGCGAGTCGTTCGGGTTGGTCGCGGCCGAGGCGCAGGCATCGGGTGTGCCGGTGGTCGCCGCGTCGGTGGGCGGCCTCAGGACGGTGGTCGGTGAGGGGTCGGGCGGGGTCTTGGTCGGCGGTTGGGACCCCAACGTCTGGGCGGAGACGGCCCTCCAGGTGTTGATCGATCCAGTCTTGCGCTCGACGCTGGAGGACGCCGGTCCCCGATGGGCGGGACGTTTCTCGTGGGAGTCGACCGTGGCGGATCTCACCGCTATCTATGGGGCCTTGACTTGAGGGAGATCCTGGTGGCCCGGATCCGGCAATGGCTCGATGATCCGGACTCGAGTGTCGAGTACGCCGAGGAAGTGGAGGGTCGGTGGGCGGTCCGGATGCGGCAACAGGTTCGCGACACGACGACGGTCTGGTTCACGGTCCTGGAGCGAAGTCTGGATTATAAGGCCTATGTGATTCCGGTCCCGCCCCAGCCCGTGGAGGTCCTCCGCCAGGCGCTGATGCGCAACCAGCGGGCCTGGCGAGCGTTCTTCGCCATCGATGCGGAGGGGGATCTGCTGCTGCGAGGGCGGGTGCCCGCCGACCGGGTGACTCTGCTCGAGCTCGACCGTGTGCTTGGCGAGATCTACGAGACGATCGAGCTGTCGTTCCGCGCGATGGTGGGCGTCATCGTGGTGAGTCGCGAAAATTCTGGTTAGAAACTTGTGAACACTCGCTTGTTGACAAGCCCTGTGGATAACCCCGTTTGCTGTTGGTAACCGCCCCGGGACCACCCGTATTCACCCTGCTGACGATAGTCGGCGCTGTTTGATGATCTGTTGGGTCGTGGAGAGGGTTGTTGATCCGATGAGCTCGGATCCGTAGATTCGGGTCTGCGAACGCCCGAGAGGCAGTTCGGAGAAGCGTCCGTTCGGGGAAGTGCGGAGGAGGCTCCGAGAGGTCACTCGGGCGTCTCGCTGTTCCCCGCAACGGTTCAGTTATGGCAGAGCTGGCCGAAGCGACCGGCCTCGACACAGTTTCGACCGGGGACCACGGCCTTGTCCGGCCCCACGATCATCGTGGTCGTGGTTGTGGGGGCAACCGTGGTCGTAGTCGCAGCGGTGGTCGGCGTGTTGGTCGAGTCCGGCTTGGTGGTGTCGGGGCTCGAGGCTTCGGTGGTGCCCGGCGACTCGGAGACGGCGGTGGTGGTGGTGGTGGCGGGCGCCGGGGTCGATCCCTTCTTCATGAAGACGACCGTGACGTAGAGGTAACCGTCCTGGCTTCCGGTACCGATGCCGACGTAGTTGTAGTCACCCAGAATGTTGGCTTTGTGTCCCGGTGAGTTCATGAAGGCTTGGTGGAGGCTGCTCGCGCTCTGACCCTTGCCTACGTTCTCCCCCATCCTTTCCCATCCAGTTCCGCCGGCGGCACCGAGCTCGGCGCTGGACGAGTGGTAGATATCACCGGCGGCCATCATGTCGGCGGTGTGGTTTCTGGCGTGTGAGACGAGGCCGCCGTCGACAGAGAGGGGCCCCAGACCAGCGTCGGCCCGTGAGGCGTTGATCTGGGCGAGGAACTCGGCTTCGGTGCCCGAGTCGGCGCCCGCGGCCAGGCCGAGCCCGATGGTTGCCAGGGCGGCAACGAGCATAAGTGATGGCCAGCGCCTTTTCCCCGTCATATAGGGGTTATCGGCTCTCCCTCAGTGGGCTTTAACCACCGAGGGTGGGTGAGGAGGCGCCGTCAGATCCCGAACATCACCTCGCGGAGGCTGATCACACTCGATACGAGGGTATCGGGGTCGAGCTTCATGGAACCCAGACGGAGGCCTTTCATCCCCTCGCCCCGGTTGGTCATGACCCGGAGCGCGTCCTCTTCGTGGATCAGGATCCCGAGCCCGAGACAGCCACCGCCCTCGTCCTGAACCCCGACCAGCACATGATGGAGACGCCCCAGGTTGAGACCCATCGGAAGCGTCGGCGCAAACACTGTGGGGCGGACCTTCCATCGTTCCAGGGGCGGGGCGAGTGCGGTAGCGAACAAGACAGTGCGCCGCTGGGCCCTCTCATCGGGTGAGACTGGGTTGAGATTGGGATCGCTGGGGGCGACCGTCACGTCGAGCCCGAGGAAACGGCGAAGCATCCCGACCACCGGTTCCATCTCTCCGCCTCTCTGCAGGGCGATCACCTTGTCGGGTCGGCAAAGCTCGGCCTTGTGGTATTTGAGGGTCTCCCCGGCGACGCCGGACACCACTGCTGTCGTGTCGAGAATGACCAGGTCTGCCAGGCGTTTGGCGGCGTCGACCATCGCAGCAGTCGCCACCACCTGTTGCAGGACGAGCCGGGCCGGGGTGATCGTGCCCACGAAGTGCAGCTGGTCGGGGATGGCGACTTCGTCGATATCGCTCGGGGTCCGGATGATCTTGAGACCGACACACGCTGGCGGGCCTACCGTGGAGTTGCCGACATCGGCGTCGACCAGGGCAACGGTTCTCCCGGCGGCCACAGCCAGCCGGGCCGCCTGGAGGGCCAGGGTCGTCTTTCCCGTGTCGACCCCGCCCATGAGCATCGCCACCTTGGCTCTCGATACTTCCCGGGCCAGTGTTTCGTTGCTCGGCTCGACCATGACGCAATATACGCTGGTGCCGAGAACTCCCCGACCGCCCCACGGGGTCAGCGCGTCATTGGTCTAGCGTCAGTGCGAATGTCGTTGCCGATCAGCTTTCTCTCCGACTACGGGCACAGCGACGAGTTCGTCGGAGTGGTCCACGGTGTGCTAGCGAAGCTGGCGCCCGATTCGCGGGTTATCGACATCACCCACAACACCCCTCGTGGTGACATCCGCTCCGGTGCGCTGCACCTGACGAGGGCCATCCAATACCTTCCCGAAGGAGTGGCGCTGGTGGTGGTCGACCCCGAGGTGGGCTCTGCCAGGAAGGCGCTGGCCGTTGCCACCGGTTGGGGGTTCTTCGTCGGTCCCGACAACGGGGTGCTGTCACCTGCCGTCGCCATGGTGGGCGGGGCCACCGAGATGGTGTCGATCGAGAACCCCGAAGCCATGATCCCGTCGCCCGGCGAGACGTTCCATGGCCGGGACGTCTTCGCTCCGGCGGCGGCACTTCTCGCCTCGGGTGAGGCCGGTCTTGCCGACCTCGGGCCACCCATCACGCCAGACCAGGTGCGGCCATTGCTGTTGCCTCTTCCCAAGGTGGATGGGTTGACCGTGTCCGGTGAGGCGTGGTGGGTGGACCATTTCGGCAACGTGCAAACCAATATCGGGCCTGACGAGTTGGCCTCGGTCGGCGTGCATCCTGGGACTGTTGTCACGCTCCGGATCGGGGCCGCGATTCATTCCATTCCCTGGGTGGGCGCCTATGCCGATGTGGCCAGTGGCGAGCCCCTGATCCATGTCGACTCCGCCGGTCTGATCGCCGTGGCTGTCCGCGAGGGTCGGGCCGACGAACTGCTCAACCTCGCCGACGGGGTGGCGGTCACGCTGGCGGGAAGAGGATCGCCCCCAATTGGATGAGGCCGGCGACCGCGAGCAGGACGAGCAGGATCACGATGATGATGGCGGTGGCGGGTCGCACGAAGGGGCGAATCTACTGTTTCCTGAAGCACTCCCCTCCAGGGCTCGAGAGAAGAGTCACACAGAAAGATGTCGGGGCCCCCATAAATGAGGGCCCCGACTACATGAAGAAGGGCTCCGTTACCGTGGGGCGGGCTGGGAGGCTATCCGTTCACACCTGGGACGAACGTGCCCTAGGCATGAGGGGAACGGTTTACCCTCCTTCCTGCATGCGCCCTCATTATCGACCACGGAGAGTGATATCTTGAGTCTTTTAGTGGTCAAGTTCCTCACCCGGCCCGGATGTCGTCTCTGCGATCAGGCCCGGCCCCTGCTGACCTCTGTAGCGCAAGGGTTGGGTGTGTCGGTCGAGGAGGTCGACATCGACTCCAGCCCCGCCCTGACCCGCGACTATGGGTTGAGGATCCCGGTGGTCCTCGGGCCCGACAATGAGGTTCTGGCCGAAGGCGAGATCAGGGATCGCAGGCTGCTGCGCTCGGCCCTGCGCAGACTGGCCTGAGCTCAGCCGGCCAGCGTCGTGGTCGTGACCGCCCCGTCTTCGGGGGGAGGGGCTCCTTCCTCCCCCTCGGGCCCCGGCTCCTCAGGGGCGACGCCACAATCGACCAGGGCCTGATCAGGATCCTCCCCGCCAAAGCGCACTCTCTCGAAGGTGACCACTGCCGCCAGTTGCTCTTCGCTGAGAGAGGGGTGGGGAGGCATGTCTGCGCCGCTGCCACGGAGCGGCTTGCCGGTGTCCCCATAGGTGGTCCGACCTGCCGCCTGGAAACCGCTCGTTCCGAGCCGCACCCACTCCATGTGATCGGTGCAGGCCCCAAAGGTCGTCAGCACACCACTCAGAGCTGGTCCGACGCCTCCGCCACCGCTCGCGCCGTGACAAGCGGCGCAGGTGGCACCTTCCCCGTGGTAGATCCTGTCACCGAGTGCCACGTAGTCGATGCCACCACCACCTGCCCCCGAACCGGTGAACTCCGATCCGTCGCAGTTGACGATCTGCCCGCTCACGACGTCCGCCTGCAGCTCCGTGGCCTCGCCGCAGATGCCGGTTGCCGAGCCTCCGAGCGCGAATAGGGCAAACAGGGGGATGATCAACATCACCGCGGCCAGCCATCTGGGGAACACGAAATTCGTCCTCTCCCGGATCCCGGCGGTGGGCACAGTGACCACCTCGGGGAGATTGGCTGCTTCGGCCGCCGACACCTCCGCGGGAACCGGGGCTCGGGTAGTCACTCCGGGTGCAGCAGGCGGGACCTGAGGCGCCGGTGCCGTGGCCTCGGCCACCGGAGCCGCCGTCTCGGTGACCGGTTCCGGTTCGGTTGGCGCCGCGGCTGCGGGCTCCTCGGTCGCGGGCAGAGGAGCTTCTCCGGCAACTGTCCCACCACCGGCCCAAGCAGTTAGGACTTCGTCGACGGTCATCTCGGTCGCGGTGGCGCGGGCGGCGGCCGAGCGTCGGACCAGGGCCTCGGGAACGCCCAGGGCGGCGGCTGCGGCGGCGACGAGATCACTCACGGTTGAGTCCCGGCATCGGTTGTTTGGCCGGTGGTCTCCTCGGCTGGCGACGCCACCTGACCCGGAGCGGTGGTGGTCGACTCGAGGAGATAGGCCACCAGGTCGTCCAGGTCGGAACTGGAAAGGACCTCCCCGGGATGATCGCCGAGCCCGATGATGATGGCTTCGATCTGACTGTCGGTGAGACGGGTGCCGACATCGGAGAGATCAGGCCCGAAACGACGTGCGCCGAGCACCTGGTTGGAGTCGTTGAGAGTGACCGCGCCCAGGCCGACGTCAGAGACGACGGGACGGACCATCTGGGTGTGACAGGACCCGCACCCGAGGTTCTCATAGATGTCCTTCCCCTGCAGACCGGCTTCGCTGTAGCTGATCGCACTGGTCCGGGCCCCCGGATTCTCGCTTGCGATCGATGGGCCGACCAGACCGACCAGCAACACCGCAACGAAGAGCCCGACGACACCCGCCAGCACTGTCATCGGGCGGTCCGGTTCCCCGACCAGCACCGGTGGTTTGCCCGACCGGGCGGGTCCAGGTGGGGCGGGCGGCTGTGGAGTGGCCGGGGGCAGGATGTCCCCCTGCGTTGCGAGGGTCGGCGTCTCGTCGACCGCGGGGGGTGCAGGCGGAGGCTCACTCTCCACCTCTGCCGGGACGCCGTCGGCCTCGGCGGCACTCGCCGGAGCCGGAGCCGGGGCCTCGATCGACCCGCCGCCGGCCCAGGCGGCCAGGACCTCGTCCACCGTCATCCCGGAGGCGGAGGCCCGTGCCTCGGCCGATCTCTTGACCAGGGCCTCGGGGGTGCCCAGGGCGGCGGCGGCGGCGGCGAGCAGGTCACTCATCGGAATCGCCACCTACGGTCACCTGCCAGGTCCCTTGACGACCTTGCTCGTCGTAGACCAGCACCTCCTGGGGCACGGCCCGACCCGAGGTGACGGTGCCGATCACCGCGGAGGCGTAGGCCAGTTGGCCCACGAAGGCGATGATCGCGAAAACGAAGGCGATGAGGAGCAGGGGATCGGCAGCCGAGGCGCCGGCGGCCCAGCCGTCTCCGGCGTTGACATAGGCGGCGCTGTTGGATCCGGCCAACCAGGAGTAACCGCTGACGATCCCGGCTCCCCCCATCGTGACCAGCACCCCACCGACACCGATCACGGTCAGTCTCTGGAATGAGCGGGCCCGGTCGGTCGATTGCATGGCACGCCCGGTCACCCGGGGCAGCGCGTCGAAACTCACCCCCGCGACCAGCAACGGGCCCACACCGAGCAGGCAGGAGTACTCGATGGCTTCCCAGAAGGAGGTCAAGGCGGTCACCGAGCCGATCGCCCGGAATGAGGCGAGACTGGCCATCGCTGCCACCACCACACCGAGGAAGGTGCCAACCACGCCGGAGGAGACGCCGGGTCGGTCAGCCACCCGGTCCCAATGGCCCTGAAGGGTGAGGGACACATTCGATGCGTTGGCGAGCGCACCGATGGGGAAGGCCAGGCCGAGAGCCGCGGCGACCGCATCGACCCATCCGGGCCCGGGACCGAACACCAGTTGGGCGACACCCCACCACACCGCGGCAAATCCGAGCGACCAGAAGCCGGCCACGGCGAGCTGGCGTGAAGCCAGAGCCACGTCGGCCTCCTTGACCAGGGTGTAATAGAAGAGACCGGTCCCAACGGTGAAGACCCACATCGTGACGAAGCCCGCCGAGAAGAAGAGACCCGAGTAGGTCTGGGTGAGGGAATCGGCGAAGGGGAGGGTTCCGACGATGTGGGCGGCGAAAAGGAGTGGAAGCCAAGTCACGCCACCCATCACGAACCAGAGGGTCACGTAGGTCCGCTTCTCCTCACGGCGGGTGATCGTCGCCACGGTGTTTAGCGCGGGCAACGACAGAGCGAGCAACAGCGGCACGTCCAGCCACCAGGGGAGGCCGAGCGGTTGCAGACCGTCGCCGAAACCGAGAGCGATTGCCCCCAGACCCGCCAGCACCAGCGCGACCAACAGCACCAGCCCACCGCGGGCCATGGCGACGCTTCGCAGCGGGGCTCCGGTGAGACGGGGCAGGACGTAGTAGATCCCACCGAGCAGCGAGATCACCAGGAAGCCGATCATCAGGGTGAGGTTGGCCATCGGCTCCAATCGACCCAGACTCATCGGAGACAGGCCCCCGAAGCGCATCGCGAAGTGGGCAAGGACTTCGAGGAGACCACCCAGGACCAGGAACATCGCGCCAACGAGGAAGTGGGCTGCCGCAATACGATCCTCGTCGGCCCCGCCCCCGAGGAACGCTCGAATGTCTGCTTGTTGCCTGGTCGCCACCGGATTCCTTGTTCAGGACAGGACGGCGGGAGCATAACTACTTCGCCGGCTCGTTCCGTCCTCGGACAAAACCAGGGGTGGGCCCGATTCGGGTTCTCTAGGCCGAGCCCGGTTATGGTAGAAACGGGCCGACAGCCAGTTGATCCGCGCCCGAAACAACACCAGATGTACCGACTCGCAGAACTGAGCGACAGCACCCGCAGGAAAGCAGGCTGGGGAATGCTCCTGCTCGGGACCGTGCTGTTGGCGGTGGGAGTGGTGTGGATCCACTTCTCGAGTCTGTCCGAGACGGTCATGGTGGACGGTGTGGCGGTTCCACTGGTCGTCGACTACTTCAACTGGTGGCCCCGGGGTGTTTTGTGGCAGGGCGCCGGCTATCTGGTGGTGTTCGCCGCTTCTCAAATGATGATTGGTGGCGCCGTCTTCCTCTGGGTGCTCAATCAGAGGATGACCTGGTCGCGTGCGGTGTTCACCGCCTACCTGACCTGGCTGGAGTTGGTGATCATCTTTGGCATGGTCCCCTCCGAATGGCTCAGCTTCGCCCAGACCGACCTCGATTGGTCTACCCAGAGGGTCGCTCTCGTGGTGCCGCCGATCCTGGTGCTGGGGAACTCGGTCGAGGTCAGTTACGGCATGCTCAAGGACTCGATCTCGATGGGCTACCACCTGGTCATGCTTGGTGCAGGAGCGGTCTTCACCCTCGAGGTGCAGAAGATGAGGAAGGGCCGCCCGGCTGCTGCGGAGAAGCCTGAGAAGAAGTCGCCTTACGGTCGTCCCCTGGTCAAGGGAGGCACCTGATGGTGCGCGGCGTCGTCGACGAGACCCCGCCGATCCGGGATGACTACCAGCTCGCGGTGGTCGAGGGTGACTATTTCACCGACAAGCTCCGCCCCAAGCAGTTCCTCCACATCGACCAGTCGGAGTGCATCCTCTGTGAGGGCTGTGTCGACATCTGCCCCTGGAAGTGCATCCACTATCTCTCACTGGATGCCATCACCGAGGGGGTGAACGTGGACCACCCCGCCGACGACCCCCAGAACCTGGGGTTCTTCATCGTCGACGAGGACGAGTGCACCCGCTGCGCTTTGTGTGTCGATCGCTGTCCGACCAATGTGATCTCGCTCGGAAAGTTCGAAGGCTCCCTGGCCGACCAGGCCGTCGAGCTCGGGCTGGACCGCCGGCCCTGGGATTTCGACACCGGGCAACGTGACTTCAAGAATGGGTATGCGTACGGGATGCGCTGGTAGGAGAGGTTTTGGCTAACGGCAACGGCAAAGTCGGTCTCATCGACCGTATGAAGGAGGCGAACGAGAAGCTGTGGGGGTCCCAACTCGCCGAATCGATCCTCCGCCCCGGCTCCCCCTTCAAGAAGGGCTATTCGGACAGCCCGAGGAACCGCTCCTACGTGGTGATGAACAACGTCCTCTATCACCTGCATCCGGTCAAGGTGAAACGCCACGGGGTCAGGCTCTCCTACACGTTGTGCCTGGGCGGTCTCAGCTTCTTCCTCTTCATCCTGCTCACCATCACCGGCATCTTCCTCATGTTCTATTACACCCAATCGGCGGAAAGGGCCTATGCCGACATCGAGGCGTTGTCGACCAATGTGGCCTTTGGTTCCCTGGTGCGGAACATGCACCGCTGGGGCGCCCATCTCATGGTGTTGACCGTGTTCCTCCACATGAGCCGGGTCTTCTATCACGGTGCCTACAAGCCGCCCCGTGAGTTCAACTGGGTGGTGGGTGTTGTCTTGCTCTTCCTCACCTTGCTCCTCTCCTTCTCCGGCTATCTGCTCCCCTGGGACCAGTTGGCGCTTTGGGCCGTCACTGTCGGCACCAACATGGCGGGGTTCGTCCCCGTCGTCGGAGCCCAGGTCAAGTTCGCTCTGTTGGGCGGGGTGGAGGTCTCCGCGGCCACTTTGCTCCGGTTCTACGTGCTCCACGTCCTGGCCCTGCCATTCATCCTCGTGATCTTCCTCGCCGTTCATTTCTGGCGGGTGCGCAAGGACGGCGGGATCTCGGGCCCTCTTTAAGGACGATCGAAATGACAGAGATACCAGAGAGTCTTCTCAGAAGGTCGGCAGAGGCCAAGGCCAAGGCCCTCGGCCTCTCGGTGGAGCAGGTGCTCGCCGAGATGAAGGGCGAGGCGCCTCCGGCCCTGCCCTCGGCCGCGGAACCCGAGCCGGAGGAGGCGGTCCTCGAAGAAGCTGTCGAGGAGGTTCCGCCTGCCGTCGGGCCCCCGGTCGAGAACCCGGTGGTTGAGGTCGCATCCGAGCCCGTGGTCACACCCGAGGCGCCTCATGCTGCGCCCGCCGTGGCTTCGGAGCCCCCCGAGCCCGAACCGGACCAAGAGGCCGCTGAGGCCGCTGAGGTCTCCGAATCCGAGATGGGGGAGACACCGGAACCCCAGGATGCGCCCGCTCCCGCGGTCGAGGCCGCGGAGGAACCGGCC
Organism: Acidimicrobiia bacterium; assembly: GCA_040905925.1. Taxonomy (GTDB): domain Bacteria; phylum Actinomycetota; class Acidimicrobiia; order Spongiisociales; family ZC4RG35; genus JALYNX01. The sequence goes on from JBBDQO010000018.1 coordinate 31,666, forward strand.
GCGGTCGAGGACCTTCCCGCGGCCGCGGTCGAGGCCGCGGAGGAACCGGCCGCGGTGGCCGGGGTGATCGACGAATCGGCGCCGGCAGCCGAGGGGGACGGGGCCGGCAACGGGAAGGTCGCTGCCACCGTCAGCCCACGGCCAGTGGTGCCACCGGCCGGCACCCCGGAGGGCGTGCGCACCCAGCGACTGCTGACGGTGGTCAAGGCCCGGGCGATTCAAACCGTCAAGGCCGAGCCCACTGACAAGGTGAACACCTGGCCCCATCTGATGCTCATGGAGTTCGGGGCGCTGCTCGCGATCACAGGGTTCTTGGTGATCCTGGCGGTGATCATCCATTCGCCACTGTTGGCGCCGGCCAACTTCAACTCCACTCCCAACCCTTCCAAGGCGCCCTGGTACTTCCTCGGCCTCCAGGAGTTGCTGTCCTATTTCGACCCCCAGATCGCAGGCGTGACCGTGCCCACGATCACCGGGATGATCGGGTTCATGATGGTCCCCTACGTTGACAAGAACCCGTCGACACGGCCCAGCGACCGCAAGTTCGCCATAGCCCTCTATTCGACGTTCCTCGCCGGGGCGGCCACCCTCACCATCATCGGGGTGCTGTTCAGAGGACGGGGATTCAACTTCTCCTACCCCTGGAAGGACGGGGTCTTCTTCGACGACCTCAAGGACTGGGTGCAATTCGAATGAGTGCGACCAACCTCGCCCTGATCGGCGTCGCCGTGGTCGCGATATTTGGCGCTATCGGCGCCTTTGCCGTGGCCTTTCGCCGGTCACAGGGCGGAGTCCGCAAGCAGGCAGATCCCACCGCGGGTGTCTCGCCCGAGACCAGGTCTGCCGATCGATCGATGGAAGGCGTTTCGGTGGCGCCGGTTGCGGTCGAGGAGGTGGAGCCGGAACCGGAACCGGAGCCGGAGCCGGAGGACGAGGCCGAAGTCGAGCATGCCGGGGTCCAGATAGTCCAGACCCAGCGGGTCGTCGAGGTTTCGCCCGAAGAAGGCGGGGTCACCAGACGTCAGTTCTTCAACCGTGCGATCACAGCCACCTTCGGGTCGTTTCTGGCATTGCAGGGCATCTACTACCTGGCCTTTTTCTGGCCCAAGCTGACCGGGGGCTTCGGCGCCGATATCGACGCCGGTCTGATCACCGATCTCGAGACCCAGGTGCACACCTCGGACGGCGCCATCCTCCCCCTCTTCATCCCCGAGGCCAAGGCCTATGTGGTGCCGGCTCCGCCGTCGTTGTCCGAGCAGTTCGCCGACCAGCGGGTGGAGGCCGGAGGGCTGATGGCCCTTTTCCAACGTTGTGTCCATCTCGGTTGTCGGGTGCCGTGGTGTGGCCCCTCGCAGGGGTTCGAATGCCCTTGCCATGGCTCCAAGTACAACGCAGTCGGTGAGTACTTCGGGGGGCCGGCTCCTCGCAACCTCGACCGGTTCGTGGTCGAGTTGGTGGACGACAGGTTCATCATCAAGACCGGCACTGTGATCCAGACTCCACGCGCCCCCACTCTCTCGCTCGACTACCCCCAGGGCCCGAGCTGTATCTCCATCGTCACTGAAGAATGACCGCGAACCTGATAACGGTGTTTGCGCTGGTGGTCGGGATCGTGTGGCTCGGCGTGCTCTTCGCTTCGGCGATCCGCAACCGGGGTGGGGAAGAGGTCGCCCCCAATCTCAAACCAGGGATCACCGACCAGGAGATGGAGACCCGGCGACTCGAGGGTGGGCAGAAGGCGGCGATCGCCTTCTCGGCTTTTCTCGCCATCTCGCTTCCCCTCTATTTCCTCGGTGAGACGGGTCGGCAGGAGAACTTCGTCGACGAGTTCGAGGTGGCGGCGCAAGAGCGCGGGGCCCTAATCGTCGAGGAGTTCCGGTGTTTCGACTGCCACGGCCCGGAGGGGGTGGGGGGGACTGCCCGCTATGTGGAGAAACGCTCCGGAGTGACCGTCTCCTGGGCAGCGCCCTCTCTCAACGACATCCTCTTCCGGTATGAGGAGGCCGAGGTCAACTTCTGGGTTACCTACGGTCGAGGCAATACACCGATGCCGGCCTGGGGCCTTCCTGGCGGCGGCCCTCTGACCGAGGCCCAGGTGTCGGATGTCGTCAGCTATCTGACAACCATCCAGGTGCCCCAGAACGATGCTCTGGCCGAGTTGGAGCCGGGAATCGAGGTCCAGCTCGACCGGCTCGAGACGGCGGAGGCGACGGTGACCACGGCCATCATCAATCAGGCCCAGGTTGTCGCCAACATCGTTGCCGCCCCCGCGAGATTGGTGATCGTGGACCCACTCGCCAAGCGAGCCGGTGACCTCCTCGATGACGCCGGCGAAGGCCTGGACACCGACGATGACGGTCTGTCCGATGTCGCCGAGGAGGAGCTGTCGGCGATTTCGGTCGAGGCTCTCGAAGCACTGACGGTGGTGCAGCCGATCGCACTCGATCCAGAGACGCCAGATGCCGAGCTGGCTGAGGAGGCAGTGTTCTCGTTGGAGGAGTCGCTCGAGATCGCCCCCGTTCTCGAGATCTACCTCGATGCGATCCAATTGGCGATCGTGGAAGGGACGGTCGACCCCGCGGTTGGGATCAGCGAAGGGGCGATCACCGAGTTGGAGCCGATTGCCGCCGCAGCCGCCGATCTGGGCGTGACGGTGCCGCCGGCGATTCAGGACCTGGCCGACGCCGAGGATTTGGTCGCAGCCCTCGACGAGGCCGCCGCCGCCGAGACACCTGTTGAGGGTGCAGCGGCTCTCGCCGCACAGGCTGGCGCCTCGGTGACCGCCGGGTCCGACTCCGATGGGGACGGGCTCTCGACCGCCGCCGAAGAAGACATCAGCAACCAGATGACCGAGGCCAACGTGTCCACGATCCCTGGTGGTCTGAGTGCGATCAGCCTCGACCCCACCAACCCGGCTTCGGTGGGCGGGGAGCCGGACAGCGCGACGGCTGCCACGATGGTGGGCAGGCTGGAGTCGCTCCACACCTCTCTGCAGGTCACCTCCGACAACATCGACAAGCTCCGGGAACAGGAGGTCGGTGGTCTCGAGTTCCTCGAGGCCGCCCAAGACACCGGCGCCTGGGAGATCGACTTCGAAGGCGTAGCCGAGGCGATGGGCGCCGAAGTCGAAACGGCGCAACGCGCGGCGGGGTTGTTCAACTCCAACTGCGCCCGGTGCCACACCGCCGGGTTCAGTGCCGGGGTGCCCTTCACCCAGGAGGCCGGGTCCGGCGGCTTTGGACCTGCCCTCTGGGATGGTCGTCCGACCGTGCAATTCGGCGAGGTGAGCGAGAATCCGGAAGACGACCTGTTGGTCAGGTTCTTGACCCGCGGATCGGAAGCCCAGACTCCTTACGGGCTCAACGGCTTTGGCTCGGGTCGAATGCCGGCGTTTGGCGCCATTCTCAGCGAGGCGGACATCGAGCTTCTCGCCGCCTATCTACGTGGGGGCAATATGGACGGGAAGGGTTGACGATGTCCGTGGTCATGGCACAGGGCGATTTCTTCCGGGAGTTCTTCCGCTCCCTCTTCTCCGCCAACCTGTTCGTCACGGGCGTGATCCTGACGATCGGGGCGGTTCTTCTTTTCTATGGCTCGATCTACCTGTTCAACGCCACCAACCTCGGGAAGAGGCTCGGGTTCCTGGTGACCGGGGCCGCCTTGTTCGGATGGCTGACCATCACCTCGATGCTCTTTGTGATCTACGCCCCACGGGGACCGAAGCCGGACAACATCGAAGGGCTCAACGCGGTCGAGATCCGCATCATCCCGGTCACCTATCTGCTGGTGTCCCTGGTGCTCTTCCTGGTGTTCCTGGTGGCCCTACACCAATACGAAGAGCTCCAGGAGAAGTCGAGCCGATGAATACCGGCCGACTTCGCCCCTCGGCAACCCTCAGTCCGGGCGTCGCGACGGCTTCAACTGCCTAACAGACCTCGGGGCGAACAGACGCCGGTCGGCCGGAGCTTCCGCCGCGTGTGGCGTCGGCCCCTTCACCTATTCCCGTAGTAGCTCAATACCTGGAGCTCCATCGACAGGTCCACCTGACGCACCGTGACGTTGTCAGGGACGTTGACCAGGACCGGTGCGAAATTGAGGATGGAATTGATCCCAAGGGCCACCAGACGGTCGGTCACCTGTTGGGCTGCGACCGCGGGCACGGCGAGGATCGCCATGTCGAAACATCCGCCCCGACAATCGCTATCCATGTCGTGGAGGTTCCGCACCTCCACCCGGCCCGCCCGGGAGCCGACTTTTCGGGTGTCGGTGTCGTAGACCGCAGCCACGTCGAAGCCCCGCCGGCTCAACCCAGCGTATGCCGCCAGTGCCCTTCCCAGGTTCCCGGCACCGATGATGGCGACCTGGCGGCGGTCGGCGATCCCCAGCTCCTGACGAATCCGGTGCCTCAGGTCGGCCACCGAGTATCCGACACCCCGGACCCCGTGAAAGTCGAGATGGGAGAGGTCACGCCGGACGTTGGCAGCATTGGCGCCGGCCGCCTCGGCCAACTCCTCGGAACTGACGGTCTCCTTGGATTGGAAGTCCTCGAGCAATCGAAGGTACCGGGGGAGTCGGACCACGGTCGCCTTGGGAAGCTCACTCATCGCGGGCGACGTTAGACCTTCTGCCTCGATTCCCAGCTCGAAGGGTTCTTGCTCGATGCCAACCTCTAACCTGACCACCTATGCCTTCTCCCTCGGTGCTCGTCATAGGTGGTGGCCCCGCCGGGTCGGCGGCCGCCTACTGGTTGGCACGGGAGGGACACGACGTCACCCTGGTCGAGAAGAAGGAATACCCCCGTGACAAGACCTGTGGCGATGGCCTGACCCCGCGGGCGGTCCTTCAACTCCAGGAGATGGGATTCGACTTCGAAGTGCCCCAGTTCCACACCATCACCGGGCTTCGCTCCTACGCCGGCGACGATCTGATGCTCGAATTGCCCTGGCCCGAGCATTCCCGGTTCCCCAACTGGGGCGGAGTGATCCGGCGCAGCGACCTCGACTCACAGGTGGCAACGCTCGCCGCCAAACAGGGTGTCTCAATCCTGGAGAAGACCGAGGGATTCCCAACCATCGAGGGCGGCTTCCTCACCGGCGTTACCTTGAAGCACAACGGGTCGATCGATATGGTGACGCCCAGGGTGACCGTGATCGCAGACGGGTCCATGAACCGTTTCGGGCGGGAATTGGGCACCGAGCGACGCCGGGACTACCCGATGGGACTCGCCGCCCGGGGCTACTACTCGTCACCGCGTTCCACCGACCCCTTCCTGGAGAGCCAACTCGACCTGCGCGACTCCTCGGGAGCGACCATGCCCGGTTACGGCTGGGTGTTCCCTCTCGGTGACGGGACGGTCAACGTCGGTGTGGGCCTGCTCTCCACCTTCACGCGGTGGAAGCACGTCAACACCACGCACATGATGGCCCACTACGCCGCCACCGCCCCCTCCTACTGGGGGTTCAGCGAGGAATCCAAGCTGAGCAACCCGGTCGGGGGCAAGCTCACCATGTCGTTTTCGAAGGGGCCACTGGTCGGCTCCAACTGGATCACGGTCGGGGATGCCGCAGGGGCGATCAACCCCTGGAACGGCGAGGGGATCTCATACGCCTACGAGACGGGCCGGATGGCTGCCGAGCACATCGGAGAGGCTCTGACCCGGGACGACCTCGGGTTGCTCCGTCGCTATCCGCAGCATCTCGACGACGAGTACGGGCTCTACTACAAGACGGCGCGGGTCTTCGTGAAGCTGATCGGCCACCCCTCGGTGATGCGGACTCTGGCCCACACCGGCCTCCACAATCGCACGCTGATGGAGTGGACCCTCAAGGTGATGTCCAATCTCCTCGACGAGGACGACAAGCACATGGGGGAAGGGGTCTACGACGCCTTGGCCGGTGTGGTTCGGACTCTGCCGACCGCGTGAAACCCAAGCTTCTCGTCCTTGACGTCAACGAGACGCTTCTCGACCTTTCTCCATTGAGACTCGACTTCGAGGCAGTCTTTGGGAGCTCGGATCCGATGGGTGAGTGGTTCGCGCGATTGCTGCACGGTTCCCTGGTCGCCAACCACCTCGACGACTATCGAGCGTTCGGCGTGATCGGGGTTGAGGCGTTGCATGTCGTCGCGAAAAGGCGCCAAGTCGACCTCGACGGAGTCATCGCAACCCGGATCGTCTCCCATCTCGCCAGCCTGCCCGCGCACCGCGACGTGGTTCCCGCCCTGGAGCGACTCGTTGATGCTGGTTTCGCCCTGGCAGTCCTCACCAACGGCAGCACCGAGACAGCCAATGCCCAAATCGAGAACGCAGGTCTGACGGCGTTTATCCAGCGGGTGATCTCGGTCGAGGAGGTGGGGCGGTTCAAGCCCGACCCGGCCACCTATCGCCACGCTGCCCAGGTCATGGATGTGAGCGTCTCTGAGTCGATGCTGGTGGCGGCCCATGACTGGGACGTGGCAGGGGCGATGAAAACCGGCGCTCAGGGTGCCTTTGTCCAACGCCCTGGTTCGTTCTGGAGCCTGCCGACGCCGATGCCGGCAGTGGTAGGCGAGAACCTCGAGGAGATCGCCGACCAATTGGCCGTCTGATGTCATTGGGTTCTGGCCGTGTCGCTTAGAGGTGGGGCGCCACTTCTTCCGCCAGTTGTTGCATCAACGCGACCTGGTCCTCGTATTCCAGCGTTGCGAAATAGCTGCGAGCCACGAACTCGATAGACATCGAAGCCTGCTCCCGGACTCCGAGCAGAGTCGACACGATCTCGTCGCTCGAGCCGGCCACCGTAAAACGGTCCTGGAGACGCTTTCGGCGGTCCTCGGTCAACTCAGGTGCGGCCCGTGGGGGCCCTGATCGGGACGCCGATCCCTCCATGTCGGAGTACTTCCAGGTCATGTGCCACACATGATTGACATAGCGGGCCCAGGCGGCTTCTGGAGAGGTGCCAGGCAGAATCACCGAATAGTGGATGATCCGAAGCTCCGAAGGGTCACGTCCGATTCGCTCACATTCGTCCTCGATCCATCGGATCTGCTGGGTCAGCTTGTCCGGGGCGACATTGGAGAAGATCCCGTCGGCGAGCCGGGCCGCCCGCCGGATGGCCGCTTCGGCCCCGCCTCCGATGAGGATCGGGATCGAGACTGACGGAACGGGACGCACCGCGACTTCGGGGAACTCGTACACCGAGCCCCGATGATGGAACGGCTCCCCCGCCCACGACTTTCGGAGCAAGGTCAGGATCTCCTCCATTGCCGCCCCCCGCCGGGTCATATCGGCCCCTAGGGCTGCGAATTCGACCTCGCTCCATCCGAGGCCAAGACCAAGTGTGAAGCGCCCACCACTGAGAAGGCTGACGGTGGCGGCGTCCTCAGCGAGCCGGAGCGGGTGATGTAATGGGGCGAGGATGACACCGGTGGCAATCTCGATGCTCGAGGTGGCGGCGGCGATCGCTGCACTGACCACCGCCAAGGAGGGCATGTACCCGTCATCGACGAAATGGTGCTCTGTGGTCCAGATCGAGGTGAGGCCCAGCAGCTCGGCCTCTGTGGCCAGGCGGATCGTTTCTTCGTAAGCACGCGACCAATCCCGTTCTCCCGGGCGCAACTGGGCACTGAGCAATCCGAATCCGAGGCTCATCTGGTCCTTTCGTTTGACAACTGCGCAGCCTATGGGCGTCGCCAGAGATAGGGCAGGCAGGCTGCGAGGTCGCAACCTGTGCCTGATTTACCGCACCAACCGGCCGGTTCTAAGCTCAGATCCGTGACACTCGCCGACTATCTGCCCATCGGCCTGATGCTGCTTCTGGCCGGGGCGTTCGTTGCGGTGTCGCTCAATGTCTCCCGATTCTTCCGTCCGCACAACCCGACGCCGGAGAAGCTCGACCCGTACGAGAGCGGCATCGTCCCTGAGGTCGAGCCGGTACAACGATTCCCGGTGAAGTTCTATCTGGTGGCGATGCTCTTTGTGATCTTCGACGTCGAGATCATCTTCCTGTTTGCTTGGGCGTCGATCTGGGACCGGCTGGGCTGGTACGGGGTGGCCGCCGTGTTCATCTTCACCTTCTTCGTGGCCGAGACCCTCGCCTACGTCTGGAAGCGGGGCGCCCTCGATTGGAACGTGCACCGGCGGACCCGCTACCTGCCCTCCGACTCGTCGGAGGAGGCGGCCTAGATGGCCACCACCGCTCCGGGCAACCTGATGATGACCACCGTCGACAAGGCGGCGCGTTGGGCCCGGACCCGGTCGATGTTCCCCGCCACCTTCGGGCTGGCCTGCTGTGCCATCGAGATGATGGCCACCGGCGCCGCCCACTACGACCTGGCTCGCTTCGGGATGGAGGTCTTCCGCGCCTCACCGCGGCAGGCGGACCTCATGATCGTTGCCGGCCGGGTGAGCCAGAAGATGGCTCCCGTCCTGCGCCAGGTCTACGACCAGATGCCAGACCCCAAGTGGGTGATCTCGATGGGAGCCTGTGCCTCGACCGGCGGCATGTTCAACAACTACGCCCTGGTCCAGGGTGTCGACCAGGTGGTCCCGGTGGATATCTACGTGCCCGGGTGCCCGCCCGGCCCGCAAAGCCTGATGCACGGCATCCTCACCCTTCACGACAAGATCATGAACGGCGAGATCAACAATTGAGCGACGAGACGACGACCCTCGAGGGGACGCCGCCGGCTGAACCCACACGACCGCTTCCCGAGAATCCAGTGCTTCGGACCTTGTTCGAGGGCTTTGAAGCGGTGGGATGGGAGAGCTCGCTCGGTCAGGACGTGGCACGGGTTCCCAACGAGACATGGGCCGAGTTCGCACATGCCGCCAAGGAAGCCGGTTTCGAGGTCTGTGTCGACGTGACCGTCGTCGACTGGATGCGGGAGCGCCCCGAGCGGTTCGAGATCGTGGCCAACCTGCTTTCGATGTCCCACAAGCTTCGGCTCCGGATGATGACCACCGCGGGGCGGATCGATCCGTCGGTCGCGTCCCTGGTCCCGATCTGGCCCGGGGCCAACTTCGCCGAGCGCGAGGCTTACGACATGTTCGGCGTGGATTTTGAGGGACACCCCGATCTGACCCGCATCCTGATGCCCGACGAGTGGGAGGGTCACCCGTTACGCAAGGACTTCGCGGTCGGATCGGTCCCGGTGCAGTTCAAGGAAAGCCATCAGGTGACTTGAGATGAGCGAGCCAACCTCCGAAAGCCCCGAGATCACCGAGACCCTGGAACTCTGGGTCGCCGGAACCGAGGAGCCCGAGTTCAGCCCCACCGACGAGGGCGAACAGGAGATCTCTGACCACGAGTCGGAGGTTCGTCTCGATGAGCAATTCGGCCGGGTGGTGGAGGACGATTACGTGTTCGACGACGGGATCGACGAGGGGGAGCGGATGATCCTGAACATGGGCCCCCAGCATCCTTCGACCCACGGCGTGCTCAGGCTCCAGATCGAGCTCGAGGGCGAGATCATCCGGCGTACCAAGCCGATCATCGGTTATCTCCACACCGGGATGGAGAAGACGGGGGAGCAGCTCAACTTCTCCCAGGGTGGGACCAATGTGACCCGAATGGACTATCTGGCTCCGTTCCACAACGAGCTGGCCTATTCCCTTGCAGTGGAGCGGTTGCTCGGGATCGAGGTTCCTCCCCGGGCGGCCGCGATCAGAGTCCTTCTCACCGAGTTGAACCGGTGCTCTTCCCACCTGGTGGCCCTGGCCACCAACGGAATGGACATCGGCGCCGTCTCCATGATGATCTATGGGTTCAGGGAGAGGGAGCAGATCCTCGCCTTCTTCGAGAAGACCACCGGGCTACGGATGAACCACAACTTCATCCGTCCCGGTGGGGTGGCCGCAGACCTGGCGCCGGGTTGGAAGGACGATGTGGCAGCGATCCTGGTTGAGCTGCCGAAACGTGTGCACCAGTACGACGACCTGCTGAAGGACAACCCGATCTGGCAGGCTCGGACCCGTGGTGTCGGGGTCATCACCGCAGAGGAGGCGATTGCCTACGGGATCACCGGGCCGCCGCTACGGGCAACAGGGGTCTCCTGGGACCTGCGCAAGGCATTCCCCTACTCCGGGATAGAGAACTACGAGTTCGAGGTGGCTGTCGGAGAGCACGGCGACGTCTACGACCGCTACCGGATCCGGATCGACGAGATCCACGAGTCGTTGAAGATCGTGGAGCAGGTGATGGACTCGATGCCCAAGGGTGACTTCCGGGTGGACGACCGCAAGGTGACACCACCGCCCCGGGCCCGCATCGATGAGTCGATGGAGGCCCTGATCCATCACTTCAAGCTGTTCACGGAGGGGTTCAAGGTGCCGCCCGGCGAGACATACGTGGCGGTGGAGTCACCGAGAGGGGAACTGGGCTGTTATCTGGTCTCCGACGGAGAGGCCCGCCCCTACCGGATGCACACCCGGGCGCCTTCGTTCACCAACCTCCAGGCGTTGCCTATCGCCATGGCCGACTCGCTTATGGCCGACACCGTGGCCACCATCGCCTCTATGGACCCGGTGATGGGGGACGTCGACCGCTAGCACCGCTTACCTGAGGTACCTGGCGCCATATATGGCGCCACCTCGACATGGTTGCCCAGGAACTCAGGATGTGAGAGCGAGCTGCCTCAACATCGCCGCGGTGTCCCAATACGACAGGATGGAGTCGATCTGGCCGTCGACGAAATCGATACGGAACGCTCCGTTGGTCCGGTATTCCTTGCCCGTTGGGTCGTGGGGTCCCATCGATCCAAGCATCGTCCCTCCATGTGAGATCTCGGCGAAGATGGTCGTGGCGTCGGACACTGTGTCGAGCTCTTCCATGCGCATGTCGGGAAAGGTCGTGAAGATGGTCTGCCAGTGCTTTCTCGCCTCTTCCTTGCCTTTCGCTGGCGGCATGGCGGCCCCAGCTGCACTCTGGATGGTGATGCTCTCACTGACCATCGTCAGCATCTGGTCGATGTCGTGGGCGCGGTGAGCCGCTATCCAGCGACTGAAAACTTCGAGATTCTGTCTGTCGGACATTGTTCCTCCTTGGCTTCGTCCTCAAAGGGAACATACGACCAGATTCCTGACGTGTCAACTACTGTTCTGGCAATTACTGATGCGGAACAGAGCTGCGTAGGATGACGGGATGAAGTCGCCACTGACCGCCGAAGCCCTCGACGCATGGCGCGCGATGCTGTTCGCCAGTTCGCATGTGGTTCAGGCCCTCGGCGCCGACATGGAGGAAGACCACGGTCTGCCCATCACCTGGTTCGATGTCCTGGGCAGGCTGCGCCAGGCCCCTGAAGGTCGGCTTCGCATGCACGAGCTGGAGGAGCAGTCAGTCTTCACCAGGAGCGGTATCACCAGGCTCGCTGATCGCATCGAGAATGCAGGCTTGATCGAAAGGGTGAGGTCCTCGTCTGACCGGCGTGGGGTCTACCTCAGGATCACCAACGCCGGGATCGAGAAGCTCGATGAGATCTGGCCGGATCACCAGCGGAGTATCTGGCAGCACTTCGCCCGCCACCTCGACGCCTCCGACCTTAGGGCGTTGCAACGCGCTGCAGAGAAGATCAAGGCAGCCCGAGAGGAATCACGGTAGAGCTGGGATCGATCAGAGCCAGCCTTGACGATCGAGACGGAAGTCGACTGCTAGAGGTCAGGCGGCAGCGCGGCGAGGCCGGCGGCCGTCATTTGTCCCTCGTCAACCATCCGGCGGGCGATCTTGCGATTCGGTTCCGACCAATTCGAGCCAGGACGTCGCGGGGCGAAGCGGATTGCCCAGCGCTCGTCATCGATCCGTTGGCCATGAAAGTCGACCCAGCCGTGACGGAGCGCCGTTTCCTGCAACTCGGCCAGGGTGACCGTCTGTTTGCCAGATCCCTTCTTGTATAGGGCGACCACGATCTCCCGCGCGCTTTCTCCATGAGCGTCAAGCCATTGGTCGAACTCGGCCTGGCTGGTGATGAGGATGGACTGTGAGGTGTCTCTAGGGCTCATGGCGATTCCGGCCTCACTCGACGGCTGGGACCGTGGAGTTCGGCACCGACTCCTCATCGGCCAGACTCGGGAATCCAAGCGAAGGGGGCGGCATCGGATTCAGACCCCCCGCCCCGTCGTACACCGAAAGATCGAGCGGATACAGGTTGGGAATGATCTGCCCGTATATGTCGCGTTCGAACAAAACGGTTCCTTCGCCGAAGTCATACGGGGTGTCGACAGGGAGGTAGTCGACCTCCTCATAGGCGTATGTGGGCAACGTGAGCAACGGCCGCCCTTCGCTGTCGAACAGAAGCACCTCAACCGGATTGCCATCCATGTCGTACGCATAGACGTTGTTGATCGAGTTTCCCTCGGCAGTGGTCAAGCGATCGAAATACGGGTAAGGATCGACGACTTCCGTGTCTGTATACACCGGGTTGAGGAGGGTGCCCACCAGTGCCCACCCGGCGATGAACGAGAACGTCATCGACCCGAGCCTGCGGAGCGGGACCTCGGGTCCCTGGTCGAGCCAGATCGAGAGGGCTGTTGCCATTACGACGAGGATCAGACCGGTCAATGAGCTGGAGCCGATGGCAGGGACGGGGAAGCGCCGGAAGATCTGACCCGTATCGGCCAAAGCCCAGGCGCAGATCACCAGCCAGCCTCGGGCCCAGATCCAGACCGGGCGCACGGTGGACCAGTGTGTAAATCGGGCGAGTCTCTGTGCCCTGTCGTCCAGTCGGTCCCGGAGCCGACGGACGGCGTCCCATCTCGGGAGGGGAGTCGGTTCCTCCAATCCGGCGCTGCTCCGGAATTCGGCTGCGAAGGCCTCGGGATCGCCCAACTCGGCCTCGATTCGACCGTCATCCAGTTCAGCCAGGTGTGCCTCCAGGTCTTGAACGATCTCCTCCCGCTCCTCCTCTGGCAGGTCGGAGAGCTGGTCTCGAACCTGTTCCAGATAGCGAGCCTTGGCGGCGGACAACGTGATGCTCATTCCTCCTCCTCTCCCTGCAGCAGACCATTCATGGTGTCGGCAAACCCAATCCAGGACTTGGTCGACTGCTCCAGCATGTCGATTCCGGCGCCGTTCAGCCCGTAGTACTTGCGGGCCGGCCCCTCCTCCGAGGGGACGATCTCGGATGTCAGGTACCCACCACCGAACAAACGGCGGAGTGTTCCGTATACAGAGGCGTCGCCGACCCCCTCGAAGCCCGACTCACGAAGCTGCCGGACGAGGTCGTAGCCGTAGGTGCGACCACGGCGCAGGACTGCCAGGACGGCCGTGTCCAACACTCCTTTGAGCAGCTGGGTCTGATCCATATGGAACCTCCTTAGGTAGTGCGCTCCAGACACTACCACGCAATGCGGAGTAGTGCGTTTTACGGCCAGCCCTGGTGGTGGAGCCGGAACTCACGCACCTCGTCGGTAGTCGACGGGCCCCAGGTCATGGTGGGCACCGGGTGCTCGACCCGGGCCGCCTCCAACTCGTCAGCGGTGAAGCCGACCGGCTTCCGGATCGGGTCGATCCCGTACAGGTTCGCCGCATTCCAGCCGAGGATCTTGGCCTTGATCGCCCGGGTCAGCTCTGGATAGCCGTATCGCTCACGGAGGTCGGCCGGAATCTGGAACGCCCGAAAGGCGTCGATCTGGCCCTGGGGCGAGCCGTAGAAGATGGAGTCGGTCCCCCAGAGCACATTGTCCTCCCCGAAGGCGACCAGAAGCTTGCCCAGGACGTGGGCGGCCTCATCGGGCCGCCGGAGCAGATGCCACCAGGTGGAGCCGATCTCGGCATAGACGTTCTCCCCGGGGCCGATCCCCGCGCCGCGCACCGAGGCCACCAGACGATTGACGCCGACGCCGGCATTGCCTTCGGTGAACGGGCCCTCACGTTGCGCCACCTCGAACCCGGAGTGATAGACCACGAACTTGACGTTGGGATGGGCTCGTGCCGCCGGGCCGATGTCCTCGGGTGACCCATACCGGGCCCGGTCCGAAAGCCCCTTATGCACGAAGAGCAAAGGGTTGCCGAGAGCCTCGACCTGGTCGAGGAAGAGATTGCCCACCTGGGGTAGGTCGGGGTTGTGGTCGTCGAGCCACCAATGGATCCCCGACGGGAAATGGGTGAAGGTCTTCCAACCTGCGATCTCATTCTCGGCGACGGTGCGTTCCATCTCCTCGAGGACCGACTCGATCGATGCAATCTGGGGAAGAGCGAGTGCGTTGACCACCACTCGGTCGTCGCCGGAGAGGTTTTGGACCAGGCGTCTGGTCTCCTCCATCACCTGGGGCGAGAGCGGGCTTCCCTCGGGGAGGATGGGGAGACCGGAGAGGGCGACCATCGTGGTGTCGGAGCGGACGAAGACTTCTTCCAGGAAATGATTCATAGAGAAGCAGGCCCGTGGGTCGTCCTCGTCCTGGCATTGGGCCTGGGGGAATTGCCGGCCCCAGAACCAGTCGCCACGGGTGGAAGGATCGAGGTCATACTCGAGAAGGTGGCCCTGGACGTCGAACACGAACTGTGAGGGGCCGAGCACCGCCCGTGCCGCGTCGGTGTCATGACGGGAGATGGGATCGAACGGATACCAGAGACCTGCCGGCACTCCGGCTGCTCTGGCCACTGCGGCGTCGATTGCGGCAAGCGACACCGCCAAGGCACAGGCCGACCGCAGGAACTGACGTCGGCTCATCCCGGTCCGGACGATGGCTTCCTCGACCCCTGAACGAGCCAGGTTCTCCGCCTCTCGCCGGACCGGCGTGATCGGCTCGGGCTCGTACTCACCGTTGGAGCACTGTCCAAAGGCGATAGGGAGACCAGGGTCTTCGTCGCGCCACGATCCGGCCATCGCCTTGATTCTGCCCGGGTTCTGCGTTCTGTGTTCGAGGGGCGCCACATATGGCGCCACGTACCTCAGGTAAGCGTTTGTGGGTTTCGCTACGCCATCAGGGGCTACCTATTCTCCGGCACCGATGAGCCATTGGTCGGAGGCCACCCAGGACCGCGCCCGAGAGATCATCTCCCGTTATCCGATGAAGAGGTCGGCCGTCATGCCTCTTCTCTACCTGGCGATGGGCGAGGAGGGACATCTCAGCAACGAGGGGATGGAGGAGGTGGCTCGCTGGGTGGACATCACCCCGGCCCAGGTCCAAGCCGTTGCCAGCTTCTACACGATGTACAAGAGGGAGCGAACCGGGCGATATCTGATCTCGTGCTGCACCTCCATCTCCTGCATGCTGCTCGGCGCCGACGACGTGCTCCACGCCATCGAGGACGAGTCGGGGGTGCCTCATGGAGAGACCGATGACAAGGGCCTGCTCTCGGTGGAGCACGTGGAGTGCATCGGGGCCTGCGGTGGGGCACCCGCGGTCCAGGTCAACTACGAGCTGATCGAGGGAGTGACCCCGGATCGAGCCCGCGACCTCGTGCGCTGGCTGAGCGGAGCGAGACCGGCTGTGGTCAACACCGAAGAGATGCAAGAGCTGTTCGGCGGTGTCAAGAGCTTCGACTGGGGAGTGAAGGAGGAAGTCGGGGCTATCGGCCCCTACCCGGCGTTCCAGCACTTTGGAACCGTTGGAAGGGAGGATCTTCCTTGACGACAGCCCTGGTAGTCACCCGGCGGATGACCGAGCATCCCACGGACTCGCACACCATCGAGCGCTACGAGGCCACCGGCGGCTACCAGCAAGCTCCTCGCGCCCTGGGAATGACCAGAGACGAGCTGGTGGCGATGGTCAAGAGCTCGGGTCTCCTCGGTCGAGGTGGAGCCGCCTTCTCCACCGGTCTCAAATGGAGCCTTCTTGCCCCGGACCGCCCGGCCTATCTGGTGATCAATGCCGACGAGTCCGAACCCGGCACCTTCAAGGACCGTCAGCTCCTGGAGCGTGACCCCCATCAGATGCTGGAGGGCGCAATCATCGCCGCCGTGGCCAATGAGGTCCACCACGCCTTCATCTACATCCGGGGCGAGTACCCAAAGCCTGCCCGACGGGTGCAGGCCGCGATAGATGCCGCCTACGCCAAGGGCTACCTGGGCAGGGGAATCTTCGGCACCGAATACGACCTGGAGGTCACCGTTCATATCGGCGCCGGCGCCTACATCTGCGGGGAGGAGACGGCGCTGATCAACAGCCTCGAGGGTCTCCGCGGCGAGCCCAGGCTCAAACCCCCCTACTTCCCGGCGGTGAAAGGGCTCTACATGCAGCCCACCATCGTCAACAACGTCGAAACGGTGTCCGACCTGCCCTACATCCTCGAGATGGGCGCCGAGGCATATGCCGGGTTGGGTCACCCTCTCGACACCGGGACCTTCATGATGTCGATCTCGGGTCACGTCAACCGACCCGGCAACTACGAGCTCCCCCACGGGATTCCCTGGGGGGAGCTGATCTACGAGGTAGCCGGCGGGATCCGGGGTGACCGGGAGCTCAAGGCATGGATCCCCGGCGGTGCCTCGGCGCCCTGGTTCGTGCCTGGCGTCCATCTCGATCAGCAGATCACGAGGGACGTCTGTGTCGAGGCCGGGTCGATGCTGGGCTCGGGGGCGGTGATCGTCATGGACGAGACCACCTGCATGATCCGGGCAGCGGAACGGATCCTTCGCTTCTTCGCCCACGAGTCCTGTGGCCAATGCACCCCCTGTAGGGAGGGGACCACCTGGCTGGAGATGGTCTTGCACCGGATCGAGACCGGTCAGGGACGCCAAATCGACCTGGACCTGATGCTCGATGTCTCCGACGGGATCAGCATCGGGCTCGCCTGGCCGCCAAGGATGACGACGATCTGCCCTCTGGGGCCATCGGCGGTGTCGCCCATCATCTCCTTGCGCGACTACTTCAGGGATGAGGTCATGGAGCATGTGGCGCTGGGCGCCTGTCCTCTGGAGAAGGCGGAGGCGGTGGCATGATGGAGCCGTTCCTCGTCCAGGGCGCCCCCCTCCCCGCCTCCGGCGGTGCTCCTCCCTCGCCTTCGGCGCCCCCCTCCCCGGCTACGCCAGTACTCCCCCCAACGCTCACTCCGTTCGCTGGGGGGAGAAATGCTCGCTTCGCTCTCTGGGGGGAGAGAGCGTGACCGACCCGGTCAAGATCACCGTCGACGGCAAGCCGATGGAGGCCACTGCCGGCGAGATGCTGATAAAGGCCGCCGAGGACGGTGGCACCTACATCCCCCGTTTTTGCTGGCACGAGCGGATGAACCCGGTGGGAATGTGCCGAATGTGCCTGGTCGAGGTCGACACCCCCAGGGGGCCGATGATCATCACCGCATGCACCAACCCGGTGGCGGAGGGGATGGTGGTCGACACCCAGAGCGACACGGTGAAGAAGGCCCAGGAGGCAATCCTCGAGTTCCTCCTCGCCAACCATCCCCTCGATTGCCCGATCTGTGACAAGGGAGGGGAGTGCCCGCTACAGGATCAGGCCATGTCCCACGGGCCGGGGGAGAGCAGGTTCGTGGAGATCAAGCGCAACTTCGAGAAGCCGATCCCCGTGTCCGACCTGGTCCTCCTCGATCGTGAGCGGTGCATCCTCTGTGCCCGATGCACACGGTTCTCGGACGAGATCAGCGGTGATCCGCTGATCGAGTTCATGGAGCGAGGGAATGTGACCGAGGTCAATACCTTCCCCGATCACCCTTTCTCCTCCTATTTCTCGGGAAACACCGTCCAGATCTGCCCGGTGGGGGCGCTCACCGCCAAGCCCTATCGATTCCGGGCCCGTCCCTGGGACCTGACCATGGTTGAGAGCTCCTCCCTCCACGACACCGCCCATCCCCGGATCTCGATCCATGCCAGCCAGAACCAGATCCTCCGCTTTCTCGGTGTCGACAACGATGCCACCAACCACGGATGGCTGTCGGACAAGGATCGGTTCGGCTTCCAGTACATCGAGTCCGAGGAGCGACTCACCTCACCCCTGGTCAATCGGGGCGGTGAGCTGGTCGAGGTCACCTGGAACGAGGCTCAGGACATCGTGGCCAACCGGATCGAGTTGATCCGCGATGAGGACGGCGGCGGCGCCTTTGGGGTGATCGGCGGAGCCAGAGGCACCAACGAGGACGCTTATGCGCTGTCCAAGTTCGCCCGAGTGGTGCTGGAGACCAACAATGTCGACGCCCGGGTCGGTGACGACCTTGCTTCTCATTTCCTGGCCGCCACAGTCGATCGGGCCCGAATCTCGGATCTCGACGACGCCGACACCATCCTGGTTTGGGGCCCGGACCTCAAAGAGGAGCACCCGACGCTCTATCTCCGCGCCCGGCGTGCCGCCCAAGAGCTCGGGGTGACCCTGATCGTGGTTCACCCGAGGGCAACCGGGCTCGACGACCGTGCCACTCACAAACTCACCTATCGCCCTGGCGGCGGCTTCGCCCTCCTCGATGACATCGCCAAAGGTGAGCACCCCGAGGTGAGCCAAGCCCTCGCCGCCGGGAAAGTCGTCGCCATCGTCGGTCAGGCGTGTCACGCCGACGGCCCCAAGCTCGCCGAGTCGGTGGCGGCCCTGGCCCGGAACAAGGCCTCCTCGGTGAGGATCTTGCCACTGGCGCGACGGGGCAACATCTACGGTGCCCTCGACATGGGCCTGGCCCCCGATCTGCTCCCGGGACGGGTGGCGATCGACGCGGTGGGATGCGCCAATCTGTCCCAATCATGGGGCGAAATCAGCCGGACTCCCGGCCGGGACACCCGGCGGATTCTGGAAGGTGTCGAGGCCGGGGAGGTTCGCTGTCTCTTCCTCGTCGGAGCGGACCCGGTACGGGACCTTCCCAACCCAAAGGTCGCGGTCGAGGGCCTGGAAGTGGCCGAGTACGTGGTGGCCATCGACCTGTTCCTCAATGACTCCAACCGCGGAGCCGACCTGATCCTCCCCGCTTCGGCCTTTGCCGAGAAGGAGGGGACCGTGACCAACCTCGAGGGCCGGGTACAGAAGGTGAATGCGATCCGTCCCGGGCCGGGCCAGAGCCGTCCCGATTGGTCGATCTTGGCCGACATCGCCGAACGAGCCGGTCGTCCCCTGGGCCTGGCGGCGCCCGAGACCATCGCCAAGGAGATCTCCGAGGTGGCCCCGGCCTACACCGGTATCACCTGGGATCATCTCGAGTGGGAGCAACGCGACGGCGCGGTCGTCCCTCTGTCAGGGTCGCAGTCGATCCGTCACATACCGGTCGCATTGGCCGGGCCACGTGCCCCTCGGGCCGCCTTGACGCTCCATGTCGCCCGGACCATGTACGACGATGGGGTGCTCATGAGGCAGAGCCCTTCGCTCCATCCCCTGGCGCCGGGGGCAGTTGCCCACCTCAATCCGGTCGATGCTCGCAAGCTGGGGGCCCAACACGGCAACCCGGTGCACGTCGTGACCAAGCAGGGTGAGGGAGAGTTCTCAGTCGTGATCGACGAACAGACCCCGGCGGGCGTGGTCTATGTCCCCTTCAACCAGCCGGGTGGGGCCTCTCTCGGCACCGATCCGGTGGTTCGGGTGAAGGCGGTTGGCAAATGAGCTGGCCCGAGTTCTGGATCGTGCTTCTCCGGGTGGTGCTCACCTTTGGGCTGCTCCTCGTGGCGACCATCATCAATGTCTGGGCCGAGCGCAAGATCCTTGCCGACATGCAAAGTCGGATCGGCCCCAACCGGGCCGGGCCCTACGGGATCCTGCAGACGGTGGCCGACGGCCTCAAGCTCTTCTTCAAGGAGGCGGTCACGCCGCGCAAGGTGGAGTTGGGGATGTACATCCTCGCCCCGTTTTTGGCCGTGATCCCGGCATTCCTCATCTTCATGATGGTGCCCTGGGGCAAGCCGTTCATGATCGGCGACCACGAGGTGGCGCTCCAAGGAGCCGATCTCAATGTCGGGCTGCTCTTCATCCTGGCGATGTCCTCACTGGCGGTTTACGCGGTGGTCCTCGCCGGATGGTCGTCCGGGTCCAAATACCCGTTGTTGGGAGGGGTGCGCGCCACGGCCCAGGCGATCTCCTATGAGGCGGCGATGGGCCTGGCCATGGTGTCTGTCGTGTTGTTCAGCGCGACCCAGGGCGACGGAGGGACTCTCTCGCTGGGCGAGATCGTCGAGCGGCAGTCGGGGACATGGGGCGACCTCATACCGGCCTTGGAGCCGGTCCTCCGTTTCGTTCCCCGCTGGAATGTGATCCCCCAGATCGTGGCGTTTGTGATCTTCTTCGTTGCCATCGTGGCCGAGACCAATCGGGCGCCGTTCGACTTGGTGGAGGCGGAGCAGGAGATCGTCGGCGGGTTCCACACCGAATACTCCGGAATAAGATTCGCCATGTTCTTCCTCGCCGAGTACGTGAACATCTTCTCCATGTCCGCGATCGCGGCCACCCTGTTCCTTGGTGGTTGGAACGGGCCCACCTTCGAGCAGGCCCTCCCGGGATTCGTCTCCGCCCTGCTCCCGACGGTCTATTTCCTGCTCAAGACCTACGTTGTGGTGTTTCTCTTCTTCTGGATCCGGGCCACCCTTCCCCGGTTGCGCTATGACCAACTCATGCAGCTCGGCTGGAAGCGTCTCATCCCTGGTGCTCTCGGCTGGCTCGTTCTTTCAACCTTTGTGATCGCGTTTCGCCAATTCGGGGCTCCCTGGAGCTAGCCATGGGGTTGTTGAGCGAGCTGATCAAGGGGCTTCGGGTGACCGGCGGGACGATGCTGCGCACCATCAGCGGCAAGGAGTTGGTCACCACCGAGTACCCCAAGGAGATGCGGGGCAAGCCGCAGCGGTTCCACGGCCGCCACGTGCTCAACCGCTACCCGGACGGGATGGAGAAGTGCATCGGTTGTGAGCTTTGTGCCGGCGCCTGCCCGGCGAAGTGCATCTATGTCCGCGGGATGGACAACGACCCGGCCCACCCGACCTCTCCCGGTGAGCGCTACGGCTACGTCTACGAGATCAACATGCTGCGTTGCATCTTCTGTGGTTTATGCGTGGAGGCCTGTCCCACCGAGGCAATCACGATGACGTCACTTTTCGAGTTCTCGACCACGAACCGTCAGGACGCCATCTACACCCGTGACACCCTCCTCATGGACGAGAGGGGAAACGTCCCCCACATGTTCCCCGACGACGAGCTGGCCGACATGGATGAGCTCAACACCGCCGACGGATGGCTGCGTGCCACCGCACCGGCCGG
This sequence comes from Acidimicrobiia bacterium, assembly GCA_040905925.1. Classification (GTDB taxonomy): domain Bacteria; phylum Actinomycetota; class Acidimicrobiia; order Spongiisociales; family ZC4RG35; genus JALYNX01. The sequence goes on from JBBDQO010000018.1 coordinate 52,748, forward strand.
GGTGGCCGCCTACGAGGGCATCCAGATGTGGCAGTCGACTCCGGGCCCCGCCGATTGGGCGCCCGAGCCCACACAGGAAGAGCGGGACCTACGGTCCAAAAAGGATGAGCCAGATGGTTGAAGCCTTGCTCTTCGTCCTGATGGCCCTTGGTGCCCTGGCGGGCGCGGTGACCGTGGTAGTGGCGCGCAACTCGGTTTATTCGGCGATGGGTCTGCTGGCGACTTTGTTCTCGGTGGCGGTGCTCTATGTGGTCCAACTGGCACATCTGGTGGCTGCGGTGCAGGTGATTGTCTATGCCGGTGCGGTGATGACCCTATTCCTGTTCGTGATCATGCTCATCGGCGTCGATCTGAGCGAGGCAATCGACGAGCGTCTTCCTCGCCAGCGTCTCTGGGTTGGCGGGCTCGCCGGGCTCGTCATCATCCTCGCCGGGGTGGTCACCGTGTCGGGTGAGTTCGAATGGGTCCCGGCGGCCGCTCCGGAGACGATCGTGGAGAGCACCAACGGCACGGTCCAGGCAGTCGCCGTGCCTCTCTTCACCGAGTGGGTCCTTGCCTTCGAAGCCACCGCCCTGCTGTTGACCATTGCCGCGGCCGGGGCAATCGCGCTGGCCCATTTCCGCAGGGTGCGGGTGTAATGGTTGCCTCCGGCTGGTACATGGGGCTCGCCGCGGCCCTGTTCACGATCGGCGCCCTAGGCATCCTGCTTCGGCGAAACGCCCTCGTGATGTTCATGTGCATCGAGCTGATGCTCAACGCGGTCAACCTGACCCTGATCTCGGCCGGTCGGGTGATGAACGATCTCAACGGCCAGGTTGCGGTGTTCTTCATCCTGGTGGTGGCCGCCGCCGAGGTGGTGGTGGGCCTGGCGATCATCGTCGCCATCTTCCGGCGAAGGGCAACCGCCTCGGTCGACGAGCTGAGCGAGCTGCATGGTTGACTTCCTCTGGCTGGTTATCGCCCTCCCGCTGGCCGGGGCGGTTTTGCTCCATTTCTTCGGGCGCCACCTGAAGGAGCCGCTGAGCGGCTGGCTCGCCTCCATTGCTATCGGTGGGGCGTTCGTGATCGCGGTGATCGGCGCCATTCCCTTCTTCCAAGGTGGAGAGCACGGCACCGTGATCCTGCTCTGGCAATGGATGCCGGCGATCGGAGCCAACCTCGAGATCCTGTGGGATCCGCTGGCGGCGCTGATGACCCTGGTGGTGACCGGCGTTGGGGCATTGATCCACGTCTTTGCGATCGGGTACATGCACGGTGACGAGCGGTTCCCACGGTTCTTCACCTATCTCAACTTGTTCGCCGCATCGATGCTGACTTTGGTCCTCGCCGGCAACTACGCCATGTTGTTCGTGGGGTGGGAGTTGGTCGGACTCTGCTCCTACCTGCTCATCGGCTATTGGTTCACCAGAAAGACCGCCGCCGCCGCGGCGAAAAAGGCATTCGTGGTCAATCGGATCGGCGACTTCGGGTTCATGATCGCCCTGATGCTGGTGTTCACCACTTTCGGCACCCTCTCCTACTCAGGGATCTTCGAGAGGGCAGGGGCAGAGTTGAGCACCGGTCTGGCGACCGCGATCGGGCTGCTGATCCTGGTCGGAGCGGCGGGTAAATCGGCCCAGATCCCGCTCTATGTTTGGTTGCCCGACGCCATGGAGGGACCCACTCCGGTGTCGGCCCTGATCCATGCCGCCACCATGGTCACTGCCGGCGTGTACGTGATCGCCCGCTCGGCGGCGATCTACGACCTCTCACCGGTGGCTCAGACCACCGTTGCCACCATCGGAGCCCTCACCGCGGTTTGGGCAGCCTCGATTGCGATTGCGCAAAGGGACATCAAGAGAGTCCTCGCCTATTCGACGATCTCCCAACTCGGGTACATGTTCCTGGCGGTGGGCACCACGGCGTATATCGCCGGGATCTTCCATCTGATGACCCACGCCTTCTTCAAGGCTCTCCTCTTCCTCGGAGCCGGATCTGTGATCCACGCCATGAGCGACGAGCAGGACATGCACAAGATGGGCGGGCTCTTCAAGAAGATGCCGACCACGGCGGTCACCATGGGGCTGGCGACCCTGGCGATTGCCGGGATTCCGCCCCTCGCCGGGTTCTGGTCCAAGGATGAGATCCTGGCGTCGGTCTATGCCCGGGGTGGATGGTTCTCGTTCCTCTGGATCCTCGGTCTGGTCACCGCCCTCATCACTGCCTTCTACATGACCCGGCAGTGGGTCCTGGTGTTCCTCGGCGAGCCGCGCTGGGACGAGGACAAGCACCCCCACGAATCGCCACGGGTGATGACCATCCCCTTGATTGCCCTGGCGCTGCTCGCGGTGGTAGGTGGGTTGATCAACACCCCCTTCTTCACCACGCTCGAGCGTTTCCTCGATCCCAGCTTCGAATTGGTGGACATCCAGCACCCGCCCGAAGACGGGTTGTTGGTGTTGATCCTCGCCGGGCTCTCCGTGTTGGCAGCGGTTGGTGGGATTGCTGCCGCCTTCCTCTCCTACCGACGCCCCCGGGAGCGCTGGCTCGACTTCGAACATGGTTTCGGGCCTTTATGGGGAACCTGGGAAGCGGCCTACCGGGTAGATGATCTCTACGGAGCGACATTGGTCGGACCGGGGAAGAAGGCGGCCGAGCTCACCGCCTTCGGACTCGACCTGAAGGTCATCGATGGTGCGGTCAACGGTGTCGCCAGGCTGGTGCGGGACGCCGGTGCCTGGACCCGGACCCTGCAGACCGGCTACGTCCGCAATTACGGGGTCTTGTTCCTCGGGGGGGCGCTGATCGTCGTGATCTGGCTGGTTGCGGGGGGTATGTGATGTTTGGCCAGCCGACCATTTCCTCCCTCAGGAGCGGCAGCTGTTTCTCCCCCCAGGAGCGGCAGCGACGTTGGGGGGAGTGG
>JBBDQO010000019.1:0-55538 GCA_040905925.1 Acidimicrobiia bacterium
CGGCTCGATGTAGGTGGCGTCGGCGAACTCGGGATCGGTCATGATCGTCGCCGGGTTCGAGTTGACGAGGACCACGCGGTAACCGTGTGCCCTGAGCACCTTGGCGGCCTGCGTGCCGGAATAGTCGAATTCACAGCCCTGCCCGATCACGATCGGGCCCGAGCCGATCAAGAGGATGGAGCGGATGTCGCGGCGGGCAGGCATCTACACCCCCTCCTCCATCAGAGTCACGAAGTCATCGAACAGGCCCCGGGCGTCACGGGGGCCGGGGGCGGCCTCGGGGTGGTACTGGACGGAGAATGCCGGCACGTCGACCAGACGCATGCCCTCCAGAGTCCCGTCATTGAGGTTCTGATGTGTTGCGAGCACGGTGCCGAACTGCCCGGTGACACGCTCTGGCAGGAGATCGCGTCCGACGAGACCGCGCCGCTCCGGCGCCGCATCCTCGCTCAGGGCCCACAGATCGACGGCGAAACCATGGTTCTGCGCGGTGATCTCGACCCTCTCGTCGTCGAGGCGCCGCACCGGGTGGTTGCCACCGTGATGGCCAAAGGGAAGCTTGAATGTTCTGGCCCCCACGGCCAGGCCAAGGACCTGGTGCCCGAGACAGACGCCGAACAGCGGCACCTTCCCCAGCAGGCCCCTCAGGGTATCCGTGGTGCGCCGCAGTGGCTCGGGATCGCCAGGCCCGTTGGACACGAAGACGCCATCCGGCTCGAGGGCGAGGATCGACCCATGATCAGTTCCAGCCGGCACCACCTCAACCGCGAATCCACGCCCGGTCAGATTGTCCAGCATGTCACGTTTCATCCCGAGGTCGATTGCCACCACCCGGCCCCGCCTCGAGCCCAGGTGGTCGAGGTGGTACGGAGTCGAGGTTGTCACCCCGGCCACCAGATCCTGGCCTTCCATCGAGGGCGCGGCCTCGGCGATCGACCGAAGCTCCGCCTCGTCGACGTCGGCCCCGATCGCCACCGGCATTGCCCCCCGGTCACGGATGTGCTTGGTCAGGCGTCGAGTGTCCACCTCGGCTATCGCCACCACACCATGCCGTCGGAGATACTCGGCGATCGCACCCTCCGACCTCCAATTGGAATCGCGTCGCGACATCACCCTCATCACGAACCCGGATACTGCAGGCCCCGATGACTGCTCGTCCAACGTGGTGAGCCCATAGTTCCCGATGTGGGGTGCCGTCATCACCACCACCTGGCCGGCATAGGACAGATCGGTCAGGATCTCCTGATAACCGGTCATCGAAGTGTTGAACACCGCCTCTCCGACGCCCACTCCAGGCGCCCCCACCGAGCGCCCACGGAAGATCGCACCGTCCGCCGTGCAGAGAATCGCCGGTCCCGCGTGGTCACTCATCAGCATCACCTTCGTACACGACCGAACCCTCGTGGATCGTGGCCATCACCCTCCCGCTGAGAGTGGACCCGAGAAACGGGCTGTTCGACGACTTCGAGTAGAACGACCGCGGCTTCCAGGATCGGTCCGGGTCGAAAAGCACGAGGTTGGCCACGGATCCCGGCTCGACCGGCTGCCCGTGTCTGTCCAGGCTTGCGATCCGAGCGGGAGCCGCGCTCAACCGCTCGAAGAAGAGCCCGGCGTCCCCGTTCAGGGCCTCCCATGCCACCGATGCCGAAGTCTCCAGGCCGATCACCCCTCTGGGCGCCTCCTCAAACGGGACATCCTTCTCCGCGACCGAGTGTGGGGCGTGATCGGTGGCCACGGCGTCGACCGTACCGTCCTCGAGAGCCTCGACCAACGCCTGGCGGTCACCGGCGGTCCGCAGCGGCGGGTACATCTTGAAGTTCGGGTCGAGACGGTCGACAGCCGACTCGTCCAGGCTGAGGTGATGGGGGGTGACCTCGCAGGTGACGGCAAGACCGGATTCCTTTGCCCTCCTGATCATGCTCACCGAGCCGGCGGTGGAAACATGCTGGATGTGAAGCCGGGCTCCGGTGTCGGCGGCCAAAGCCAGGTCCCTGGCCACCACGACCTCTTCCGCCACCGCGGGTAAGCCGCCGATACCGTGACTCGCGGCCACCGCGCCTTCGTTCAGATGACCGCCTCTCGTCAAAGAGCGATCCTCGGCGTGTTCGGCCACCACCGCCCTCGGTAGATCGCAGAGGTAGGCCATGATGCGGCGCAAGAGACCGGAGTCGGCGACCGAGTCTCCGTCGTCTGTGAACAGCCGGACTCCCGCCTCGTACATCGCATCGAAGTCGGCCATCTCCAGGCCCTCCCGGCTCCGAGTGAGGGCCCCCGCCACCGCGATGTCAACCAGGCCTACCTCGGCGGAGCGGTCGATTACTTCCTTCACCGCCTTGACGCTGTCGATGGGGGGCGCGGTATTGGGCATGGCGACCACAGCTGTGAACCCACCGGCGACCGCCGCCATCGAACCGGTCGAGAAGTCCTCCTTCCAGGTCTGGCCGGGGTCGCGGAGGTGGACATGGATATCGACCAGGCCCGGGCCGAGGATGGCGCCACGCGCCTCTATGACCCTCCCCCCAGGGGGCGCGGTCACGGTGCCAACCTCGACCACCCGGTCGCCCTCGATCACAACTTCCGCCTCGACCAGCCCAGACCGCCGCCACACCCGGGCCCCCTTGACGATGATCATTCCGCCCCCATCGCAGCGGCCAGGACCGCCATCCGGATCGGGACTCCATTGGCGACCTGCTCCAGGATGAGTGAGCGCGGGCCATCGGCGGCCGCGTCGCAAATCTCCACGCCTCGATTGATCGGGCCCGGGTGCATGATCACCGCACTCGGGTGCAATCGTGAGAGCCTGGTCTGGGTGAGCCCGAACCGGGAGGCGTAGGCGGAGACCGAGGGGAAGCCGGCGGCCGCTCCCCGCTCGCGCTGCACACGGAGCAGATACACGACGTCCAAGCCTTCGAGCGCCGAGTCGAGGTCGGTCTCGATGCGCACCCCCCAGGGATTGGCCACCGGGAGCAAGCTGCGAGGGCCGATGAGAGTGACGTCTACGCCCAGAGTCGGGAGCGCCCATAGATGGCCTCGCGCCACCCTGCTGTTTCTGATATCGCCCACGAGCCCCATCCGAAGCCCCTCCAGCGCACCAAAGTGCTTCCTCATCGTCAGAGCGTCAGCAAGGGTCTGGGTCGGATGCTCACCCCTGCCATCACCGGCGTTCACGACGGGAAGACCGGTCCAGCGGGCCACGAGCCCGGGCACGCCCACGCCACCATGCCGTACCACCAGGAGATCGCTTCCCAGCGCACTCAATGTGAGCACGGTGTCTCGCAGCGATTCCCCCTTCTCGAGAGACGACACCTCCGGGTTGAAGCTCATCACGTGGGCCCCGAGATGTGCGGCCGCCTTCTGGAAGGAGAGCCGGGTGCGAGTCGAAGGCTCGAAGAAGACGGTGGTAACGGTGACTCCTGCCAACTCCGAGCTCTCCTTGTCCCTGCCTTCGAGTTGCTTGCCGTAACGCTCGGCGCTGTCGAGCAGATCCCCCAGGACGGGCCTGGAAAGCCCTCGGAGTGTGAGCAGACCGCTCATGCCACCGCCACCCGGTCGATCCAGACGCCGTGGTCCGCATCCACCTCTCCGAGCCTGACTCGAACCACCTCGTCGAGGCTCGTGGGCAGGTTCTTGCCCACATAGTCGGCCCGGATTGGCAGCTCACGGTGGCCTCTGTCTATGAGCACCGCGAGCTCGGTCTGAGTTGCCCGCCCGATGTCGGAGAGGGCGTCGAGCCCGGCGCGCACAGTGCGGCCGGTGTAGAGGACGTCATCGACCACGATCACGCTCCTGCCTGTGATGTCCACCGGGATCCGGGTCGGCCTTGGTTTGCGAGCGGGACGCAGACCCTGGTCGTCTCGATACGGTTCGATGTCGAGGTCTCCGACGGGTACCACCACGCCCTCGAAAGAGGAGATCGAGTCGGCGAGAGATCGGGCGAGGTAGACGCCCCGGGTGTGGATCCCGACAATGACGATGTCGTCGATCCCACGATGACGCTCCAGGATCTCGTGGGCGATGCGGCGAACTGCCCGGTCGATGTCCTGGCCGCTCATCACCTGGGGCACCGACGAACCTCCGGCGGCGCCTCGACCCAAAGCATGTGATCTCCTTCCCGGTCTCACAGGACCGTTCCTTAAAGGTGTTGCGAGCCTAACGGTGGAGCGCCCCGGCCGCCAACCTCAGTGTCGGGTGGACCGGGCGAGTGATGCCAGGACGCCATTGACGAACGAGCCAGACCGTTCGGTCGAGTACGTCCGCGCCAGCCGGACCGCCTCCGACACGATGACGCCGGTGGGGACATTCTTGTCGTGGCGGAGCTCGAACAACCCGAGTCTCAGGATCGATCGGTCGATGACGGGCATTCGGGCGACGCTCCAATTATCCGAAGCCGATTCGATCTCGTGGTCCAGGTCCTCACGGTTCTCCAGCACCCCGGCCACCAATCGTGCGGCCCGCCCGGTGAGGCCCTCGAGTTCGTGCGCGCCCCTCGTCTCCAGCTCGTAGAGGGCTTCCAGCGCGACGTCACGGGGCTCGATGTTGACCTTGACCCCGAGGGCCATCGCGACTGCGGTCGACAGCTCGGGCCCGATCATCTCGGCCGGCCCGGACGCCTCAGAGCGCGCCTCGAGAGCCGCCTTCACCTCCTCGATCGGGCGCCCGGTCGCAGCGGCCAGTTCGGCGGGGGTCAGCCGGGCCGGAATGGTCGGCGCCGGTTCGGGCTGCGAGCTCATGCTCGAGTCAGGTACTCCCCGCTGCGGGTGTCGACCTTGACCCGATCGCCTTGCTCCACGAACAAGGGGACCTGGATCTGGATACCAGTCTCGAGTGTCACTGGCTTGGTCGCTCCGGTGCGGGTGTCCCCTTTGACTGCAGGCTCGGCGTAAGCGACCTCCAGCTCAACGGAGGCGGGCAGCTCGACTCCAATCGGCGTGCCGCGATACAGCGAGAGACTCACAGTCATCCCATCGACAAGATAACCGGCGGCGTCACCGACGTCCTCCGCCGAGAGGGCCAACTGGCCGAAATCATCGAGGTTCATGAAATGGTACCCGAGGTCGTCGGAGTAGAGGTACTGATGGTCACGCCGGTCGATGATCGCCTGGTCGACGTGCTCATCAGCTCGAAAGGTCCGCTCCAGGACCTGGCCCGTCTCGAGGTTCTTGATCTTCATCTTGACAAAGGCCCTGCCCTTGCCTGGTTTGACGTGCTGGTACTCGACGATGTTGAACAGACCATCGCTCAGCTGCAGGGCCATGCCTGGTCGTACGTCGTTGGTGCTGATCATTGCCGGTGTCCTGATTCGAGATCGTTCGTCGGAGACGCTACCGCCCTCAAAGACCCACGGCCCCGAGCCCGACCGCAATATCGTTCCCGTCGACATGGTGGACGGTTGGAGCGCCGATGCCCCGCAACAAGACCATGCGGATGCCCCGTTCGTCCCGCTTCTTGTCATGACCAAGCAGGTCGATCACCCTCGCCCGATCCAAACCGGTCACCTTGATCGGCAGGCCGAGCTTCTGGATCGACTCCGAGATGCGAGCCGCCTCCTCGAAGCCGAGCCGCGCCTCCGAGATCCTCGCCGCAGCTACAAGTCCTATCGCCACGCTTTCGCCATGGGAGAGTGGCGAGGCGAACTCGATGGCGTGCCCGACGGTGTGCCCCAGGTTGAGAACCGCACGTATCCCCAGCTCCCTCTCGTCCTCGCCGACAACCCGCGCCTTGACCGTGGCCGATCTCACGACGACATCCTCGAGATCGGCTTTGGTCCCGTTCCTCTCGATCATGGCGAACAAGTCGGGATCGCCGACGAGCCCGGTCTTCAACGCCTCGACCATCCCTTCCCGCACCAGAGATGACGGGAGACCCCTGAGGATTCCGACGTCAACCACCACCCGACTCGGGTGCCAGAACAGGCCCACCAGGTTCTTCCCAGCCAGATTGACCCCGGTCTTGCCCCCGATGGACGCGTCAACCGCCGCGAGCAGGGTGGTGGGGACATGCACCACCTCGACACCTCTGAGCCAGGTGCCGGCGACAAACCCAGCCAGATCCGACACCGAGCCCCCGCCCACACCGACCACGGTGTCCTGTCGCCCCAGGCCGAAGCGGGCCAGGGTCTCATAGACCGTCTCCGCCACGGTCAGGGTCTTCGCCTCATCGCGGTCGGGAAGACCGATCACCTCCACACCGAGACCCTCTTCCTTGAGCCGCCGTGCGATGTCGAGTGCGTAGCGCGTGGCTCCGGGTTGGGTGAGGATCGCAACGCGCTGTCTCCCCTCGCGGGGGGGAAGCACGTCGTCGGGGAACCCTTCACCGACGAGGACCTCGGTTCGGCCGGCGACGGTCAGAGTGCCCATAACGCTTCAATCTCAGCAGCCACCTCGGCGATGCTCTTACCGGTGGTCTCGATCACGTGATCCGCCGCTTCGCGATACCACACGTCTCGCTCCACGGAGATGGACCGAAGCTCCCCGAGCCGGTCCTGGCTCCGGTCGAGGAGAGGACGGCCCGGAGTCGATCCCACTCGTTCCAAGAGCTCCTCCGGTGTCGCCTGCAACCAAACGATGGGGCCGGTTGCCATCATCACCTCGCGGTTCCCGGAATCGAGCACAACACCCCCGCCGGTTGCCACGATTGCCTTTTCTCCGGCCAGCCGTACCACTACTGCACTCTCCAACTCGCGGAAGCCAGGCTCACCCAGACGTTCCCAGAGCTCGGCCACGGTGCAGTCGAATGCGGCCGTGACCTCGAGGTCGGTGTCATGGAAGGGCACGCCGAGATTCGCCGCGGCGACGACCCCACACGAGGTCTTCCCCGACCCCATCATCCCGGCGAGCCACATCGTCATCGCTCGAGACGCTCGACCATTCCATCGACATAGCGCCGGTGAGCGGCGACGAATTCGTCGACCGTGTCTCCACCGAACTTGCGCTGGAATTCGGAAGCGAGGGTGATGGCAACCATCTGCTCACCAACCACGGCTGCGGCCGGGACCGCGCAGACATCGGACCTCTCCCTCACCGCCTCGGCCGGCTCGCCGGTCGTCATGTCGACGGTGCGGAGGGGCCGCATGAGTGTCGATATCGGCTTCATGGCCGCACGAACCCTGATCGGCTCACCGTTGCTCATACCACCTTCGACCCCGCCGGCGCGATTGGTGGGTCGTTCCAGGCCAACGTCTCCCGAGATGATCTCGTCATGCGACTTGGACCCGGGGAGGACGGCGACCTCGAAGCCATCACCGATCTCGACGCCTTTGATCGCCGGGATCGACATCAAGCCCGCCGCCAGCATGCCGTCGAGACGCCGGTCGTAGTGCACATGGGAGCCGATGCCGGCCGGCACCCCGTATGCGAGGACCTCGAACACCCCACCCAGGGTGTCTCGACGATCCTTTGCGTCCTCGATCAATTCGACCATCGCCGAAGCCGAAGGCTCGTGGAAGCACCTGACCGGGCTCGAATCGATGGTCGGCAGGTCGGTGGGGAGCGGGGTGGGCCCTTCGCTCTCGACGTGGCCAATGGACACGACATGACTGATGACGTCGACCCCAACGGTGTGCAGGAGGCTCTTGGCCAGATGGCCCGCCACCGTACGTGCAGCCGTCTCCCTCGCCGAAGCCCTCTCCAGGATGTCACGGGCGTCGTCCGTGCCGTATTTGAGCATCCCCGCCAGGTCGGCATGACCGGGGCGAGGCCGCGTCACCGGCTTCTTGACTGGCGCCGGCTCGGGGCTCATCTCCTCTGCCCAGCGGGGCCATTCGGTGTTTCTGACCAGGACCGCAACCGGAGAGCCCAGGGTCCTCCCGTGCCTCACACCGCCCAGGATCTCCAAGGCGTCGCGTTCGATTGCCATCCGCTTCCCACGTCCGAAGCCGAGCCGACGCCGCGCCAGCTCATCGGCTATCGCCTCTGCAGAGACAACGAGGCCGCGGGGCAGGCCCTCGACCACCGTCACCAGCCCGGGCCCGTGAGATTCTCCGGCCGTCATGAAGCGAAGCATGGGAGGATGCTACGTCGGGATCGGGATAGCACCGAGCCCGACGAGGGCGATCGCCGCCCAGGCCCCCACGATCATTGCCGGCCCGTATGGGACCTCGGTCTTCATCACATCCCGGATCGAGACGTTCTCATCCCTGGGCGCTCTCCTCTGAGCCCGAGTCTTGACGACCAGGCCCACCGAGAGCACGACGATCGAGACGAGACCGCCCAGAAGTGCTGTGATCAGCACCGCCCAGCCGAGGGAGCCCCAGGAGAGGTAGGCGGTGAACAGGCCAAGTTGGACGGAGAGCTTCACGTCTCCGTACCCGAAACCCTTGCCCCCCGCGAGGAGGAACATCAGGTTGCTTCCCCCGAAGTAGGCGAGAGCACCGAGCGCCCCTCGGCCAAAATCGGGAATCGAACCGTCCAAGACTGCTGCGGCACCCAGGCCGACGGCGAGGATGAGGGTTCCCCTCAGATTGAGTCGGTCGACGATGCGGAAGGCGTCGATGTCGGTCACACCGAGGGCGAGAGTGAGGACCAGGAATCCGAGATAGGGGATCAAGGACCAGGTCGTGCCGATCGTCTCGACGAAACCGACCGCGACCACGATCCCCACCAGGGCCAGCACCGGCTCACGGTTGACCCTGCGGGAACAGCTCGGGCACGTCCTCTTCAACCAGCCCCGTTGATGGCCACATCGCGGGCAGGTGCCTGCCAATGGGCGCAGCGGAAGATCGCGCAGGGTCTGAGTCGCGAGATCGTGGGCGGCAAGGGCCCCTAGAAAGCCAAAAGCTCCGGCGACGACATGAATCACCGCCGGAGCAATTTAGCGTTGAGAAGGTTGGAGAGCCGGGCTCAATCTTCCTCGGTCAGTTCCTTGAGCACGGAACCGAGACGACGGCGCCGCAGTAGGCCGTGGCCCTCCTCCTCGGGCTGCCCATTCTCGAGCTGTGAGAAGACCTTCTCCAAGAACGCTTCGGTGTCTTCCTCAACAGCGTCCAGGTCTGAAGGAGTCTCCAACGCGGGAACCGGCTCGTCCTCGGGCTCGAATGCCGCCGGCCGGGTCTCGGGCTCGGGCTCGGGCTCGGGCTCAGCCTGCGACTGCTCGGACTCGGCCTGCGACTGCTCGGAGTCGGCCACCATCTGGCGGAACTGGCCGAAACGGCTGTCGCGGTGCGTGTCGGGCCCGAACGGCTCCTGCGCCTCGGCGGTGGGTGCAACCTCTGATTCCTCGACCTGGGGCTCGACCCACCACGATTCGTTGGGATCCTTGTCCTCGTCGATCTCGCTGGCCACCTCTGCTGCTATTGGCGGCGGGTACTGCGGGGATTGATCCGCAATCGGTTCGATCTGCTCTTCCTCGACCACACTGGCGGCCAGGACCAGCAGCTGCTGGTCCGAGAGGCTGGCGGCGACCCTTGCCGTCCAGAAATCGGTGGTCCCCAGACGCTCGGCGAGAGTCCGCACCGAGGCACCGGAGCCCAACTCACACAAAAGACGCCAGGCGTCACGGCTGATCTTGACCGAGTCCTGTTCGCCCAGCTCACGGTTCATCCTGATGACCCCATCGAGGTCCGAGATGACCTGCTCCACCTCGGCCCACTCGCCGGCACGGCGCCTCGACTCTTCGAGGATCGCCTCGAGCTCGAAGGCCCTCGGGCTGGCGTATGGAGTTGTGAGAGATTCGGTGACCTCGAAGGACGAGCCGCGGCGAGACATCTGGTAGAGGCTTTCGACAGTCATCTCACGAAGCAGGTCGATGATGTTGGCTTCCTTGTCGGCCAGCGGGGCCAGAGTGGTGGAGCCCGCTTCGATCGAGGTCAGATACGCCTCGTCGACGTAACCGGAGTTGACCAGGTGGCGACGCAGTTCCTTGTCATCGGAGATGGTGGCGAGGCCGATCCCCTTCTTGCTGATGAAGATACGGCCGCGGACGTCCTGACCCCAGACGTCGATGGCACCCTGCTGGTCAGAGCGGGTGAGTAGCCGAAGCACCTCATCAAGAGGCACAAAGCCCAGGTTTCCAGAAAGAGCCACTTGTTTCACTCCTTGCGTGCAGTCCTTCTCAACCATTTCGGTCTGAAGGGCCTTGCGCTTTAGCCGTTTTTGGCTGCATCCAACATCACATCCAACGGTGCCCCGAGCCCTGTCCACCAGGTGAAGGACTCCCCCGCCTGAAGGGCGAGAAACTCGATTCCCTCAACCAACGGCACACCTAGCTCACGAGCGAGAATCGTGGACGGCGGGTCGGTGTGACCATACGCGAGGTCGACCAAGCCGGAGGCGGTCTCCAGCACCTTGTGCGGCAAAGACTCACCGTTCATCCCGATCGGGGTGGCGTTGACCACGATCGCATCCGACACCGGCGCTCCGAAGGGCACGACCACGACCTCGTAGCCGGCCCTGTTTGCCAGGTCGTGGGCAGCCTCGTCACGTCGCGCCGACAGATAGACGGCACGCCCCTCGATTGCGGTGAGGACGGCCGCTGCCGCGCCCCCGGCGCCCAGGATCAGGATCGGTGCAGTGGCAGCGAATCGGTTGCTCTCGAGCACCGTCTTCATAGCCGATGCGTCGGTGGAATGACCCTCCACCTGCCCGTCCCGGAGCCTCAAGGTGTTGACCGAGCCCGATCTAGAGGCGAGATCGGTCAATCGGTCTGCCGCGTCGGCCGCCATTGCCTTGAGCGGCATGGTGACGTTGATGCCGTGGAGGATGCCGGCCCTCAGCTCGGCGATGGCGCCGAGAAGCCCGGTATGTCCGGTGCGTCGGGTCTCATAGCTGCCGGAGAGCCCGAGGCTGGCCAAAGCTGCGTTGTGAATGACCGGCGAGCGTGAGTGCTCCACGGGATCGCCGAGGAGCACGAGCCGGATTTCCCTGCTCATCAAGGGATGTGCCGGCTCGCGATCAGGGAAGCACTCCGTCAGCCCGGGCCTGGTCCACGTTGCCGTTGTGCTCTTCGATCGTGGCGGCGAACGCGTGATGCCCTTCGAGATCCGACAATACGTAGTAGAGGAATGCGGTTGTTTCAGGGCTGGCCGCCGCCTCCAATGAGGACCGTCCCGGGGAAGCGATCGGGGTTGGTGGCAACCCGGCCACCAGGTAGGTGTTGTAGGGCGAGTCCACCTCGTTGTTGAACTGTGAGATATCGCGTGTTCCAAGGGCATAGAGAACAGTGGCGTCGATGTCGAGCTTCATCCCGAGGCCGAGCCGGTTGTGGATGACACTGGACACGAGGGGGCGCTCATCATTCAGGAGCACTTCGGTCTCGATCAATGAGGCGATGATCAGTCCCTGGTAGGGGGTGTAGCCGGCTGCCTCGATGATCGACCAGTCGATGCTGTCGACTCGTTGCTCCATTGTCGAGGCCAGACGTTGCAGGATCGAGCTGGGCTCTGCATCCTGCGAGAACTCGTAGGTATCAGGGAAGAGCAGCCCTTCCCAATCGGCGATCGTCAGCTCGGCCGGCATCGGGCGCAACGAGGTGGAGACATCGCCCGATAACAGAGCTTCTTCGAATTCTGCGTAGGGAACACCGGCTGCTTCGGAGAGCCGGGTCAGGATCTCTCCCACCCGCAGGCCTTCGATGACGGTCACTCGATAGACATCGGCCACCGGCCCCACGACGAGCACTGCCACCACCTCGGCCGGGTCCATCAGGGTCTCGAGCTCGTAGGCGCCTGCCTGAAGACGTACGGCCGCCTCGCTGTTGCGAACCGCTACCTCGAATTCCAGCGCCGAGCGAACGACCCCTTGAGCAGCAAGGATGGCGGCAATGTCCTCGGCACTCGACCCGCTCGGGATCTCAACCGTGACCTCTTGTCCCGGCAAGACATTGACCGGGTCAGAGGACCCATCCGAACTGATCGACGAGCCCACCACCCGTCCCAGGTACGAGGCCCCACCCACCACGGCGACGGCGGACAGGACCACGACACCACCGATCGCGATCATCCGGGCGGCGCGGACCCATGGCGAGGGCTCGGGTACTGGTTCAAAAGTCATTTCAAGGAGTTGAGATAGTCCTGGAGGATGATGGCCGCAGCCACCTTGTCGATCGTGTTTTTCCGCTCCCGACGCTTCATCCCGGACTCGAGGAGAGCGCTCTCCGCCATTCGCGAAGTGAATCTCTCGTCGAGATACACGATTTCGGCTGTTGTCGCTCGAGTCAGCTGGTCGCCCAGACTCCTGGCATCGGCGGCGGACATGCCCTCACCACCGCCGAGGCTGGTGGGAAGGCCGACCACGATGGTACCCACGTCGTGGATTTGAGCGAGTCGTGCGATCTCCTCCAGAGCAATCGCCCTTTCGACGACAGCCAACGGGGTGGCGGTCAGGCCGAGGGGGTCGGACAGGGCGATTCCCACCCGCTTGGCCCCAACATCGACCCCGAGACACCGGCTCACAGACCGCCCAGGGCGCGCTCCGCGGCCTCTCGGGCCAGATCGAGGGCTTGGGGTAGTCGCTCGCCATGCTGGCCACCGGCCTGGGCCAACTCCGGGTCATTGGAGCCTCCCCCACCCAGCTCACGCGCAGCATCGGCGATTAGGCCGGCCGCGGACACCCCAGCCTGCATCAGATCCTTGGACACCAGCCCAATCAGGACTCCTTTGCCGGCATGCTCAGACCCCACGACCACCACCGATCGGCCCCCCAGACGGTCCCTGATCCCGAGCGCCAGCTGACGGAGAGCGTTGGCATCGAGGTCACCGGCACCCGCCACGACCAGGGACGCATCCCCGATCTTGCTTGGTGAAGATGCCAGCTCTCCGGCCAGCTCTCCGCGCTTTTGGGCCCGAATCGTGTCCAGCTCTTTCTCCAGGCCACCGACACGAGCGAGAAGGGCTTCAACGCGAGCCGGGACTTCGGGCGCTCCCACTTTGAGCAGTTGGCCTGCGCGATCCATGCTCTCCCTCACCTCGGCTATCCGCTGATAGGCAGCCATGCCGGTGAGGGCTTCGAGCCTTCTCAGGTTGGAGCCGATCGACGACTCAGACGTGACGAGCAGGGGCCCGACCTGTGCCGAGGAGTGGGTGTGAGTGCCCCCACAGAACTCGATCGAGTACTCCCCGACCTGGACGACTCGAACCGTCTCGCCATACTTGTCCCCGAAGAAGGCCAACGCCTCCATCTTCTCGGCCTGTTCCTTGGTGGTGACGATGGTCTCGACCCTGGCATTGTCGATGAGCTTCTGATTCACCTCGGCCTCGACATCGGCGAGCTCCTGTGGTGCCACCTGGGCAAAATGAGAGAAGTCGAAACGGACCCGTCCCGGCTCGACGAGAGATCCCGCCTGTCTTGCATGCTCACCGAGGACATCGCGAAGGGCCCAATGAAGGACATGGGTCCCGGTATGGCTCTTCCTGATCGCCTCCCGCCGTGGCGAGTCGATGACGGCGGTGGCCTGTTGACCCACGGCGATGAAGCCCGACTCGACCTCGAGGCGATGCCCATGCAGCCCCTGGAGCGCGTGTTGGGTGTCCCGCACCGAGCCGGTGCCCGTCTCTGTCTCGATGACCCCGGTGTCACCCACCTGCCCTCCGGATTCCGCGTAGAACGGGGTGCGACTGAGGAACACCTCCACCGCGCGGCCCTCGTCGGCTCTGTCGATTGTCTCTCCATCAGCGACGATGGCAAGCACCTGCCCGTGGGCTGCCTCCTGCTCGTAGCCGACGAAGTCGGTGAGACCGGTCACTTCGAGAACCGATCTGTAGATCTCGAGAGCGGCCACGTCGTCCCCACCTTTCCATGCGTCCCGGGCCCGTTTGCGTTGTGCTGTCATCTCCTCCTCGAAACCCAGCGAGTCGACCGTGACGCCGCGCTCTGCCGCGATTTCGCGGGTCAGCTCGATCGGGAATCCGTAGGTGTCATGCAGCTTGAACGCCGTAGAACCGGACAGGGTCGCCTCATGGTCCCCCAGTTCGACGTCAAGGAGCTGATGACCCGATTCGAGCGTGCGCCGGAAGCGCTCCTCCTCGCGAGTGACAACTTGGGTGATGAAGTCCTTTTTGGCCTGAAGCTCGGTGTACCAGTCACCCATCACGTCCACCGTGGCCTGGACGAGATCGGGGAAGACGAGGCTCTCCCCCCCGTACTGCCAGGCGTGACGCACCGCCCGACGGAGAAGGCGGCGCAGGACATATCCCCGACCGTCGTTGGAAGGGATGACTCCGTCACCGATCAGAAAGGTGACGGCGCGGGCATGGTCGGCCAGGATCCGCAGCGAGACGTCGTGGAACTCGTTCTCGCCGTAGGTGAGGCCGGTGTATGCAGACGCCACGTCACGTATGTGCCTGGTGGTGTCGATGTCGAAGACTGAAGGAACACCCTGCATCACCACCGCGACCCGGTCGAGCCCCATACCGGTGTCGATGCTCTTGGCGGGCAGGTCGCCGATCACGTGGTAGGGCTCGTCCTGGATGTTCTGCATGAACACCAGGTTCCAGATCTCGAGAAAGCGGTCCTCACCTCCGACGATCGGCCCGCCAGGGGCTCCGTAGTCGTCACCCTTGTCCCAGAAGATCTCCGAGCACGGCCCACATGGCCCGGGCACGCCCATCTGCCAGAAGTTGTCCTTCCCCCCGCGTTGCACCCTTGCGGCGGGAACGCCCACCTGATCGATCCAGATCTGCTCGGCCTCGTCGTCCGTCTCGTACACCGTGTACCAAAGCCGCTCCGGGTCCAGGCCGAGACGCTCGGTCACGAGCTCATACGCCCAAGCGATCGCCTCTTCCTTGAAGTAGTCGCCAAAGCTGAAGTTGCCCAGCATCTCGAAGAAGGAGAGATGACGCTGGGTGGTCCCGATGATGTCGATGTCGACGGTGCGCACCACCTTTTGGACAGTGGTGGCACGGTCGAATGGGGCCGGCTCCTCTCCAAGGAAATATGGCTTGAAGGGGACCATGCCGGCATTTGTCAGCAAAAGGGTGGGGTCGACCGGGATCAGGGAGGCAGACGGCCGGACGACGTGGCCTTTCTCCTCGAAGAATGAGGTAAAAAGCGTGCGAATCTGGTTGCTGTCCAAGTAAATGCCTGGTGGGTTCGACTGGGCCGAGGTTAACGAGCGTGTTCCCGGAGGCGTTTTCCATTAGGGCGGACCGCCCTCGCTGCCAGGCTCATCACATCGGCGCCGGTGACAACCGCGGCATGTCGCAGGTCGTGCAAAGTGGGTTTGCGACGCAAGGCGCGGACAGTCACCACCCCTCCGGTGACGACGCCGCTCACAAACCAAAAAGAGCGCCTCAGCATGGCTCCAGGGTAACGGTCATTTCCGCCCCTTCCGCTCGAGGATTCGATCAATCTCGGCCAGACGTCTGGCGACCTCCTCCTCATCGCCGAAGTGGCCGGGGTGGAACAGCGGCTCGGGTGTCACCTCGTCAGGGAAGTACTGCTGAGCGACCACTCCCTCGGGGTGGTCGTGGGAGTAGAGGTAGCCCTCGCCGTGACCGAGCACGCCGGCGCCGGAATAGCCGGTCGAACGGAGATGCATGGGGACGCCGCCGGCCGGCCCGTTGTTGACCAGGTCCCGGGCCGCCCCCATCGCCCTCCCCACCGAGTTCGATTTGGGTGCGGTGGCGAGGTACAAGGTCGCATGGGTCAAGTGATACCCCGCCTCCGGCAGGCCGACGTAGGCGAGGGCGTCCGCCGCCGCCACCGCAATCAGCAGCCCTTGACTGTCGGCGAGACCGACGTCCTCAGAGGCCAGAATGATCAAGCGGCGTGCGATGAATTCGGGGTCTTCGCCACCCTCCAACATCAGGAACAGCCAGTAGAGGGCTGCGTCCGGGTCCGACCCCCTGACGCTCTTGATGAAGGCGGAGATCACGTCGTAGTGACGGTCGCCGGTCTTGTCGTACCGGACCACCCGGCGCTGCAATGCCTCCGCAGCGTCATCGATCGAGATCTCGACACGTGAGTCCCCGCCAGCGAGGAGGGCGGCCACCTCCAGGGCGTTCAAAGCCTGTCTGGCGTCACCCCCGGTTCGAGACCCCAACTCCTCCAGGGCATCCGAGGCGATGGCCAACCCTTGGTCTCCGAGACCACGCTCTGTGTCACTCAGCGCCCGCTCCACCAACGTCTCCACCTCCTTCGCACCCAACGGCTCGAGGCGGAACAAGGTCATCCTGCTCATCAGCGGTGAGTTGACCTCGAAGAACGGGTTCTCCGTCGTGGCGCCGATCAGCGTCAATAACCCGTCCTCGACACCGGGCAACAGGGCGTCCTGTTGGTTTTTGGCGAACCGATGGATCTCATCGAGGAAGAGAACCGTTCGACGCTCGTCCGTCTCCAGCCGATTCCGGGCGGATGCCAGGACGTCTCGGATGTCTTTTACCCCTGCCGAGGTGGCCGACAGCGTCTCGAAGACGGCGTCGGCATGAATGGCCACCACCCTGGCCAGAGTGGTCTTCCCGGTGCCCGGTGGGCCCCAGAGCAGCATCGAAACCGGCCGACCGGACTCGACCACCCTCCGGAAAGCGGCGCCAGCCCCCATGAGCGCTTCCTGTCCGACCACCTCGTCCAGCGATCGTGGCCGCATTCGGGTGGCGAGCGGAGCCGAGCGCGCCGCGGCCGCCTCGACCCGGGCAGTGAACAGATCGCTCATTGGGGCCGACGGTAATGGGTTGTGCAGGTAGAGGATCAGCCGGTCTCGAGATAGCCGCGAACCGACCGTGTCAAAGGAAGCAGGGCCAAGGCGAGTCCCAATGGACCGAATACGGCCATCAGGATCGAGAACGGGATGGAGATCAGCTCGAGCGTGATCCAAATCGCCTGACCCGCACCGATGAGGATGGTTGCGATCCATGACCAATGGTGGCCGGTGCGCCGCTCTAGACCAGCCAACCAGGTCCATCTCGGTCTGCGCAAGACGCCATAGGCGGCAATCAGCGAGCCGATCCCGAATCCAACCAGCAGCACCAGGCCCGGCATGACCCAGTTGTCGACCAGGGGAATGGCCTCCAGATACTCGTCGGGCAGCATGCTCTCGCCACCGATCCCGAGTGTCATCGCGAATCCACCGCCGACGGCACCCATACCCAGGACAGTGAGCAGGGTGAGGATGATCACAACCGGCATCGGTCGATGGGTTGGAACAGCCTTCGTAATGGTGAGCGTCATGAAGACGTCTCCTTTTCGCTGCGCCCATGATCGGGCCTCGGCGAAGGAGTCAGCCAGAGGACAACGTCACAGCGACGACAGACCTCAGTCGGGGTCTGATGGTGTCTCGGGCTCGGTCTGGCGGGCACGCGCCTCGGTGGTCATGGTGATGCCCAACTCGGCCAGCTGGTTGTCATCGACCCAGGTCGGGGCGCCCGTCATCGGATCGACACCGGTTTGGGTCTTGGGGAAAGGAATGACCTCCCTGATCGATACCTCACCCTGCAGCACCATGACCAGGCGGTCGATGCCGAACGCGAAACCGGCATGGGGGGGTGTGCCGTAGCGAAGGGCTTCCAGAAACCAGCCGAATCGCCGCTCCGCGATCTCGGAATCGATGCCCAGGATCTCGAAGACCTGGCGTTGCACCGCTGGATCGTGGATCCGCACCGAGCCCGAACCGAGCTCGATCCCATTGAGGACCACGTCATAGGCGTTGGAGGTCGCGCTCCGCGGGTCGTCCCGCATCTCTTCGAGGGACACCGGTGAGGTGAAGGGGTGGTGGGAGAAAGTCAGTGACCCATCCTCTGCTTCCTCGAAGAGCGGGAAGTCGATCACCCACAGAAACGAAAGATCGTCGTGGCCGGCCGGCCGGCCCAACTCGGTGCGCAAACCACCCAGAACCGTCACGCATGTCTTCCACTTGTCGGCTGCCAGAAGCAACACGTCACCGGGCTCTCCGTCGAGGGTGTCTTTCACGGAGATCAACTCATCGGGTGACAGGAACTTCGCCACCGGTGATCGCAAAGACCCATCCGCTTCCACCACCATCCACACCAGGCCCTTGGCCCCCAACTCCCTTGCTCGCTCGGTGAGGGCATCTGCCCTGGATCGTGGCCACTCCTGAGCCCCGATGTTGATCCCCCTCACCGTGCCTCCCGATTCGAGAGCAACTTTGAAGACACCAAACTCGGTGCCGTCGAGATGGGTCGAGACATCCCGGATCTCCATGCCGAATCTGGTGTCCGGTTTATCCGACCCATACCGGTCCATCGCCTCGGTCCAGGTCAGTCGGGGAAACGGGCGGGGAACATCTACGCCCCTCAGCGCTCCGACTGCGGCCACCAGCACCGATTCGATGGCATCGAGCACGTCGTCCCGGCCCCAGAACGACCCCTCCAGGTCGAGTTGGGTGAACTCGAGCTGCCGATCCGCCCTGAAGTCCTCGTCCCGGTAGCACCGGGCGATCTGGAAGTAACGCTCCACCCCGGAGATCATCAGCAACTGCTTGAAGAGTTGGGGCGATTGTGGCAATGCGTAGAACTCACCGGGGCGAAGCCGGGAGGGCACCAACATGTCCCTCGCCCCCTCCGGAGTGCTGTTGATCAAGGTCGGAGTCTCCACCTCCAAGAAACCTTGCTCATCGAGGGTGCGACGGATCACCGCTGTCGCTCGGGAGCGAGCCTTCAAGTTGGCCGCCATCCGGGGCCGGCGGAGGTCAAGGTATCGATAGCGAAGACGCGCTCGCTCATCGGTGTCGGTGCGGTCATCGATCATGAAGGGAAGGGCTTCGGCGGCCGAGAGGACCGTGATCTCCTCGGCACCGATCTCGATCGTCCCGGTTGCCATCTCCGGGTTCTCCGTCCCTTCAGGTCGACGCCGGACTGTGCCGGTAACGGACACACAGAATTCCATTCGCAGGTCGCCAACTTCAGGATGGGCGGCGGGGTCGGCTACGACCTGGATGATGCCCGATGCGTCGCGGATGTCGAGAAAGGCGATACCTCCGTGATCACGTCGGCGCTGGATCCATCCGGCGACGGTTACCTGCCGCCCGATCTCTGCCTGGCCGATCGCAGTTGCGTGATGGGACCTCATCCGGATCGAGCTTTCAGCCAATCCGCCAACTCCTCGAGAGGCACGCCCACCCGGAGTCCATCCGGGGTCCGGACATCAACAGGCTCGTCCAGGGATCGAAGCACCACCGTCACCGGTGCTCCGGACCGGCTCGCGGCGCGGAACTGCGTCTTGATCGATCTCCCTTCGCTGTCGAAATCGACCCGAATCCCCTCGCGACGGAGCCGGGAGGCTGCAACCAGGGCATCGGCTGCAGGGACCTCGGACACCACGAAGACATCAACCTCGGACCGAGGCTCGCGACCGGTAGCGAGGATGATCCGGTCCACACCCAATGCGAAGCCGACACCCGGCGTCCGCCTGCCACCCAAGGCCTCGGCCAACCCGTCGTATCGCCCCCCTCCGCCTACTGCGTTCTGCGCCGTCTCCAAATCCCGGGCTATGTACTCGAAGGCGGTTCGGGTGTAGTAGTCGAGACCGCGAACCAAACGATGATCTTCGACGAAAGGCACGTCGAGGCGGGTCAGGGTCTCCTTCACCTCCTTGAAATGGGCCGAGCAATCGTCACAGAGCCTGTCTGCCATCGCCGGCGCATCCTTCAGCTCGGGAGCACAGATCTTGCAGTCGAGGACCCGCAGGGGGTTGGTGTCAACCAGAGGCTTCGACTCCTCGCAGAGCTCTTCGTAGCGCGACCGCAGGAAGGATCGGAGCTCCTCGACGTATCCGGGACGGCACACCCCGTCCCCGAGGGAGTTGAGCCGCACCTCGAGGCCGGGGACACCGACTGCGCCCAGAAAGCGATAACCGAGTTCGATCACCTCGACGTCCGACGGAGGCGCCTCGACATCGAGATACTCGACACCGACCTGCCAGAACTGACGTCTCCGCCCGCCCTGAGGCCGTTCGTAGCGAAACATCGGGCCGGAATAGGCGCCCTTCCAGGCACCGAGGGAGCCAGAGGCGAGGAACGCCCGCACCACCCCGGCGGTCCCCTCCGGTCTCAGAGTGACCGAACGGCCGCCCCGGTCGGTGAAGGTGTACATCTGCTTGGTGACGACCTCGCTGGTATCACCGACCCCGCGTTGGAACAGCTCGGTGGCCTCGAAGATCGGGTTCATCACCAGTGGATAGCCAAAGCGGGCCGACCACTCCTCCCATTCGCCCAACACCGATCGCCACACCGACGACTGGGGCGCGCCGATGTCGTCGGTGCCCTTAGGCGGTTGGAAGCTCATGAACCGGGGAGGTTAGGACGGCGTACTTCAGACGCGGCGGTAGCCCCGGCCGCTCAAGAACGGATTGGTCTCGATCTCGCGCCGGATCGTCGTCTCCGGCCCGTGACCGGGAAGCACCCGGGTGTCGCCTGGGAGCACGGTGACCTTCTCGGCCATCGAATGCATCAGATCGGGCATGCTCCCACCCGGCAGATCGGTGCGTCCGATCGACCCGGCGAACAGCTGGTCACCAGAGAACAAGGTCTCCTGGTTGGACAGTAGGAAACAACAGTGTCCCGGGGTGTGGCCCGGAGTGTGACGGACCTCGAAGCTGAGACCGCCAAGGTCGAGGACTTGGGAATCCACCAAACGCTCGAAACGCTCGGGCAACTCGTAGGAGCCGGGTGGAGTCATCCCGAACATCGCAGCCAACTGTTGGGAGGGGTGCATGGTGAGAAAGTCATCATCGGGATGGACATAGACCGCGGCCCCGGTTGACGCCGCCAGCGCACCGCTCCCACCGCTGTGGTCGACGTGGCCGTGGGTGAGCAAGATCCCCACCACCGCCAATCCCTGTTCGGCAACGACGGCACCGATCTTCTCAGGTTCAGGAGGGGCGTCCACCACCACCGCAAGACCGCCCGGCTCGTTCGCCACTATGTAGGCATTGGTCTCGGCCAGCCAGGCCGGCACGCGAACGATCAGCACGTCTAGGACGCCGGGTCGTTCGCCAGCCGGAAGGCAGAGAACACCCCGTCGACCCCGCGCAGATCAGTCAGAAGCTTGGGCAGCTGGCCGGGGTCGGAAAGCTCGACCTCGTACCTGAGGACGGCTACTCGGTCCGCGCCGGAATGGGTCGACGATGCGGTGATGTTCCCGCCGGTGTCGCTGACGACGGTGGTCACATCCTTGAGGAGCCGGGTCCGATCCAGAGCCTCCACCTGGATCCAAACCACGAATGCCCCGGTGTGCTCTGCCGGCCAGGCAACCTCCACCGTCCGCTCCCGGCGCTCGTTGAGAGACGAGACATTGGTGCAATCGGCACGATGGACCGACACTCCCCTGCCCACCGTCACGTAACCCACGATCGGATCACCGGGCACAGGCGAGCAGCAGCGGGCGAGATGGACGAGCATGTCATCCTGGCCCTCGACCACGACCTGGGCCTGGTCCAGCGGGCGGCGTCGTCTCGGTTGAAACAGCTGGTCCCCGGTGTCCGGGGCGAGTATCCGGTTGAGACGGGCCGACACCGAGTCGATCGAGACGTTGCCCTCGCCCAACCCGACCTGGAGCGACTCGAGATCGTGGAGACCCAACTCCTGGGCGATCGCCTCGAGGTGCTTGTCCTTCTCAGACGCCGTCAGGTCGCCGGCCTCTTTCTTGAGCAGGCTCTGGATCATCTCCTTGCCATCGGAGAGCGCCTCATCCCTTCGCTCCTTGGTGAACCACTGCTTGATCTTCGATTTCGCCCTTCCGGTGCGGGCGAAACCCAGCCAGTCCCGGCTTGGGCCGGCGTCGGGAGCCTTGGTGGTCAGCACCTCGACGATGTCCCCGGATTGGAGACGTGTCGACAGCGGCACCAGGCGGCCGTTCACTTTGGCCCCAACACACCGGTGCCCGACCTCGGTGTGGACCGAGTAGGCGAAGTCGATCGGAGTGGCTCCCGCCGGAAGGGACTTGGCATCGCCACCCGGGGTCAAGACGATCACCTCATCCTGGTAGAGGTCGAGTTTCAGGTTGGCGAGGAATTCCTCGGGGTCCTCGTCGGCGCTCCAGGCGGCGACATCGACGTTGGGGACCCGGCTCATGTCCCCTTCCTTGTATCGCCAGTGGGCGGCGATCCCTGCCTCCGCCCTCTGATGCATCTCCTCGGTTCGGATCTGGACCTCCAAGGGCTTGCCGCCGGACCCGATCACTGTGGTGTGCAGCGATTGGTAGAGGTTGATCTTGGGCATGGCGATGTAGTCCTTGAACCGACCGGCCACGGGGACCCAATGGCTGTGGATCAAGCCAAGCGCTGCGTAACAGTCCCGGGTGGACGGGGTGATCACCCTGATCCCCATCAGGTCGTGGATGTCCTCGAACGGCCGGTTCTGCTCCATCATCTTGCGGTAGATGGAGTACTGATGCTTCGGTCGGCCGCTGACCTCGGCCTCGATGCCCGCGTCGGAGAGAATTCCCGAGACCTCGCTCACCATCTTCTCGATGAATGCCTCGCGCTCCGGGGCACGCTCGGCCAACTTGGCGTGTATCTCGGCGTTGGGCCCCGGGTAGAGAATGGCGAAACAGCGATCCTCGAATTCATGCTTGATCTCCTCGACGCCCAACCGATGGGCGAGCGGGGCATAGACATCGAGAGTCTCCCTGGCCACCCGGCGCTGCTTCTCCTCGCGGAGGGCGCCAACCGTGCGCATGTTGTGGAGACGATCCACCAGTTTGATGATCAAGACCCGCACGTCCTTGGCCATCGCCACCACCATCTTGCGGATGGTCGCCGCCTGCGCCTGCTCCCGGTTGGTGTAGCGGACCCGATCGAGCTTGGTCACACCGTCGATCAAGGTTGCGATCTCGAGGCCGAATTGAGCCGAGATCTCGGCCAGGGTGAGCGGGGTGTCTTCGACGGTGTCATGGAGAAACGCCGCCGCCAGGGTCTGCTCGTCGAGCCCGTAGTCGGCGAGCATCAGGGCGACCATCACCGGGTGGGTGATGTAAGGGTCTCCTGTCTTGCGGATCTGCCCTTTGTGGGCCGCCTCGGCCACATCGTGGGCTCGCCGCAGCAGTTCGACATCCCCTTCGGGATGATGGGCCTCGAAGGCGTCGAGCACGTCGGCCAGGGTGGCCGTGCGACCGTCAGTCGTATCGAACGAGAGCATGTAGCGGCACACCGTCCAACATGTCGGCGCCATTCAGGAATGCGAGCTCTATGAAGACCGAGATGCCGATCACCTCGGCACCCACACGTCTCAGCAGGCGGGTGGCTGCAGCCGCGGTGCCTCCGGTGGCTATCACATCATCGACCAGGAGAACTCGCTCCCCTTCGTGAGCCGCGTCGACGTGGATCTCGAGCGCATCCGTCCCGTACTCGAGGACATAATCCTCCCGGACCGTCTCGTAGGGCAGCTTTCCCGGTTTGCGAACCGGGATGAACCCGGCGCCGAGCCGGTCGGCAACCGGTGTTGCCAGGGTGAATCCCCGAGCCTCGATGCCCGCGACCTTGGTGACACCGGCGTCTCCAAAGGGGGCGGCCATGGCGTCAACCAGCATCTTCAGGGCCTTACCGTCGGCGAGCACCGGTGTGATGTCTTTGAAGACCACCCCAGGCTCAGGAAAGTCCGGGATGTCGCGGATGAGGGATGTGAAGAGTTCCACCTCCCTGATTCTACGGGCGGATCAGGCTCGTCCCGCCCGTTTCCGTCTTTCGACCTTCTGGGCCCTCTCCTGCCAGTGCTCTTCTTTCTCTTTCCACACCGCCAGGAGAGGCGCCGCAAAGAAGACCGAGGAGTAGGTGCTGGCTGCAAGGCCTACGAAGAGGGCAAGCGCGAATTCGGTGAGAGTCGAGGCTCCGAGGATCACGCTGCCGACGACCAGGATGCTCCCGATCGGGATCAACGAGGTCAGTGACGTGAAGAGAGACCTCGCCAGCACCTGGTTCAACGCCTTGTTGACGATCTCGGTGTAGACCTTGTCGTCTTCGATCTCTACCAACTCGTCGACCTTGTCGAAGACCACGACCCCGTCGTAGAGCGAGTACCCGAGGATGGTGAGAATCGCCACCACTGTCGCCGGGGTCACCGTGAACCCGGTGATGGAATAGACCCCCACAGTGAGTATCAGGTCATGGAAGAGGGCGGCGACACTCGTCATGGCCATCTTGAACTCGAGACGCCAGGTGATGAAGAGGATGACGGCCCCGAGAAACACGCCCAGGGCCAGCAATGCGCGCCGGGCCACAAGTGCGCCGAAGCTGGGCCCCACGGCGTCGATTGACACCTCCGAGCGCACGCTCCCGGTCACCTCGACCAGGGTGGTGACGGCTTCAGCTTCGACGCCGGGCTCCAGAGCCTCGGTGGTTACCCGCACCGTCTCCCCATCGTCGAAGAACTGGATGGTGGGGCCGGTGACGCCGACGGCGGTCAGGGCATCGCGGATCTCGCCCACCTCCGCCCCAGCTGGGTTCGGGGCCTGGAGGCCGAGGCCACCAACGAACTCGATTCCGAGGTTGAGTTGCCTGACGGCGAGGCTGCCCAGGCTGAGGACGATGAGCACCGCGGAGATGATGAACCACGTGCGGCGACGACCAACGAAATCGATCGTGGTCTCACCCCGGTCCACCCGGCGAAACACGTTGCTCGTCATCTCGCCGCTCGCTCGAGGCTGAACCAGCCGTGCGACCCCACTCCTGTGGTGGCAAGGACAGCAGCCGCTCGCCTGGTGTAGAGACGGGCGACCACCAGATCCAGGACGGTCCCGATGCCAAGGGAGATGGCGAACCCCTTGACCGCACCGACGGCGAGGGCCCAAAGCAAAACCGCACCAAGGAGACTCACCGTGTTGGCGGTGAGCATGGTGCGGAAAGCGATCTTGAATCCGCCCTCTGTCGCCTCCTCGATGTCGAGACCCTGGCGAAGCTTTTCCTTGATTCGCTCGAAATACACGATGTAGGTATCAGCCGTGATCCCGACCGACACGATGATGCCGGTCACCCCGGCCAGGGTCAGAGTCAGGCCTACCCACTTGCCGAGAAGTCCGAACACTGTCATCAGGATGGCCCCGAAAACGGTGAGCCCGATGATGGCCACCAGGCCCAGTGATCGATACACGAGAAGCAGGACTACGGCCACGAGGCCGAGGCCCAACAGACCGGCGACGATCCCGGCCTGAAGTGAGTCCGCCCCCAGCGTGCCCGACACCTTGCGCACCGCCGATACCTCGAAAGATATGGGTAGCGACCCGTAGCGGAGGACCACACCGAGATCCGTCGCCTCCTGCTGGGAGTCGGCGCCCTGACCCATGGTGATCTGGGCTTGCCCACCGGAGATTCCTGTCTCGGGGGACACCGTAGGGTTGACCGCCGGCGCGGTCACCACGTGGCCGTCGAGGACGATTGCTATCTGGCGCCGCGGGTCGCCGACCGGAAAAGAAGCCGCCTCAGCGGTGAGATCGGCAAAAAGCCCGGCGCCCTCAGAGGTGAGGTCCAGGCTCACCGCCCAGACCGCCGAGTTGGGATCGAAGACCGGCACTGCGTCGGCAACGTGCTCACCCCGAAGCTCGGCCGGGCCCAGATTGAGGACCTCGAGGGGCGTGGCAGCTTCGTAGAGAAGCCAGGTCTCGGCCTCGAGGTCATCCTCGATGGTCAGACCGGTTTCGTCGTCGATGTTGGGGGTCCCGGTCCCGGCCAACGGCCCGATTTCGCCTCCTACGGCGTCCAACACGGGTCGAAAAGAGAGGATACCGGTCTGGCCGACCGCCTCGATGGCCCGTTGTTCGTCTTCCACGCCCGGGAGTTGCACGATGACGGTGTTCTCACCGGAGATCTGGATGTCGGGCTCCTGAACCGCCCCGATCTCCTCTATCCGTCGGTTCATGATCTGCGTGGCCACCTCGAGCAACTCGGAGTCGGTGCCTTCGGGAGCGGTCAGGACCACGGCGGTCCCTCCCTGGAGATCGAGGCCGAGCAGCGGGGTCAACCCGAAGTAGATGACCGCGGCCAGCCCTCCCCACGCGACCGTCAGAACGATGATCAGACCGACGACGCGTCGGGTCATCTCAGGTTTCGTCCCCTCCTACACGGGAGCCGATGGCGCGGCGGGACACCCGGATCTTCCCGTCCTCGACCTGAAGGACCACGCTTTCCTCGTCGACCGAGATCACGCGGCCGTGGATGCCACCGATGGTCCTCACCTCCTGTCCGGCGATGAGCGAGTCCGCCAAGGACTGCTGCGCTTTGGCGCGTTGGCGCTGCGGGCGGATGATGAACAACCAGAAGACAACGACCATGAGGCCTAGGAAAACGAGTGAGGTCAAGCCGCTGCCGGCAGCGGCGTCCTGCGCGAACACGACGTGGGTCACGGGCTCCTCCGGTGGGGTGAATCGGACCGCGGGAGGTTAGGCAACGGCCAGGCTCTACGGCGAACCGCCGGCGCGTTGGCTGAGGACGCTAGCGAGGTAGCTGTCGAACCGACCGCATTCGATCGCCTCGGCCGCCCCCGATACCAGGTCCAGGGTGTACCGGAGGTTGTGGATCGTGAGTAAACGGAACCCGGTGATCTCGTTCATCCGCACCAGATGACGCAGGTAGGCCCGTGAATATCGCGAGCAGGCGAGACAGGGGCATTCTGGATCGAGGGGCGCCCCATCGGCTTCGAATCGAGCCTTCCGGATGTCGAAGTCCCCCGTCCTAGTGAGCACCTTTCCATGCCGGGCCAGCCGGGTCGGGATGACGCAGTCGAAGAGGTCGGCGCCCCTGGCGACCGCACCCAACATGCCCTCGGTGTCGCCAAGACCCATCACGTAACGCGGCTTATCGGACGGCAATCCAGAAACTGCCGCTTCCAGAGCCAGATCCCGCTCCGTCGGGCTTTCGCCCACGGAGAGCCCACCAATGCCGAATCCCGGGAATCCGGTCTCGGCCGTCCTCGCCGCACTCTCCATCCGGAGGTCGGGGTCGATGCCGCCCTGGACGATGCCGAACAGTGCCTGGTCGGGTCGGGTGTGGGTCGCGAGACATCGCTCCCCCCAACGCAGAGTGCGCTGCATCGCCTCGTTCACCCGGTTCCGATCGGCGGGAAGCCCGACGCAGATGTCGAGGGCCATGGCGATATCCGCTCCCAACTGTTCCTGGATACGCACCGCGCCTTCAGGGGTCAGGGAGACCATGGAGCCGTCGTGGATCGACCGGAAGGTGGCTCCCCTCTCCTCGATGCGCGGCTCCAATGAGAAGACCTGAAAGCCTCCGGAGTCGGTGAGAATCGGTCCCTGCCAACCCATGAAGTCATGGAGTCCACCCATCTCCTCCACGATCCGGGCCCCCGGGCGCAACATCAGGTGATAGGTGTTGGCCAGGATGATCCCGGCGCCGACCGCAGTCAGGTCGTCGGAGTCGACGGTTTTGACCGCGGCCCTGGTTCCCACCGGCATGAAGGCAGGGGTCCGGACCCGGCCATGCGGGGTGTTGAGCCAACCAGTGCGCGCCTCACCGTCAGCCGCAGTCTCGACCCAGCTGACCCCATTCATCTCTCGATTATCGGTCATCACGCCGTGCGAGCATGGCGTCGCCGAAGGAGAGGAACCGGTAGCCGCCGTCCAAGGCGTGGCGATAGGCATCACGCCAGCGCTCACCCATGAACGCCGCCACCAGCACCATCAACGTCGAGCCCGGCACGTGGAAGTTGGTCACCAGAGTGTCGACGACATGGAAAGGGAAGCCGGGACGAAGGAAGAGGTCCGTCTCCCGCGTGCCGGGTCTCAGCACCCCGTCGGGGCCCACACTCGACTCCAGCGCCCTGACCACTGTGGTCCCGATGGCGACCACGGCACTGCCCCGCTCACGTGTGGCGCTGATGGCGTCAACGGTGGCCGCGGGCACCGAACACCATTCCGCATGCATCCGGTGGTCCTCCACCATCTCGACGGTCATCGGTCGAAAGGTGTCGATTCCGACATGGAGATCGACCGTCGAGATGCCGATCCCCCGGCGCTCCAGCCCTGCGACCACCTCGTCGGTGAAATGGAGACCGGCTGTGGGAGCTGCCGTCGAGCCGAGAAGCCGGGCGAACATTGTCTGATACCGATCTGGGTCGGCGAGCTTCCCCTTGAAGTAGGGGGGAAGCGGGATCTCACCAGCGGCCGCCATCGCCGCTTCAACATCGGGGGCATGCAGATCGACCACGACCACTCCCTCTTCGGGTCTCTCCACGATCAGTGCGGTGAGACCTTCGAACTCGATCTCTATTCCAGGTCGCAAACGTCGTGAGGGTCGGGCCAGCGCCTCCCATAGCCCGTCCGGCCGGACGGTCAGGATCAGCAACTCCGCCACTCCCCCGCTATCCCGGCGTTTGCCCAAGAGCCGAGCCGCCCGGACCCGGGTCTCGTTTACCACGACCAGATCGTCGGGCTGGAGCAGCGAGGGCAGGTCGAGGAATCGGTGGTCGCTCAGATCCCGGGTGTCGAGAAGCCTCGAGTCGTGTCGGGGCTCGATGGGCTCCTGGGCGATGGCAGATTCGGGCAGGGGGTAGGTGAAGTCCGAAACCCGCATGTGGGACCGAGGCTAGAGCAATGTCCCCTGTTGGCTCTCGGGGACTTCCAGCCCCATATGGGAATAGGCCCTGGCGGTGGCCATCCGCCCCCGTGGTGTGCGTTTCAGGAGACCGGACTGGAGCAGGAACGGCTCGTAAGCGTCCTCCACCGTTTCCGGCTCCTCCCCCACGGCAATCGACAAGGTGGAGAGCCCGACCGGTCCCCCTCCGAAACGAGCGATCACGGCCTCGAGGATGGAGCGGTCGACCTTGTCCAGACCGAGCTGGTCGACCTCATATACCGCCAAAGCCTGGTCGGCGACTTCGGGATCGATGAGGCCCGAAGCCCTCGCCACCGCGTAATCACGAACCCGGGCCAGCAACCGGTTGGCGATCCTCGGTGTCGACCGGCTCCGTGAAGCGATCACTTCGGCGGCGATCGGATCGACGTCCACGCCGATGATCCCGGCCGACCGGGTCACGATCCGGGTGAGATCTTCGACCTCGTAGTAGTCGAGTCGCTCCTCGATCCCGAAACGGTCCCGCAGCGGTGCGGTGACCTTGCCCTTGCGCGTCGTGGCCCCGACCAGGGTGAATCGAGGAAGGTCGAGCCGTATCGACTGTGCGGTTGGCCCTTTGCCGAGCACGATGTCCAATTGGAAGTCCTCCATGGCCGGGTAGAGGATTTCCTCGACCGCCCGTGGCAAACGGTGGATCTCGTCGATGAAGAACACATCACCGTCGTCGAGGTTGGAGAGGATGGCGGCCAGGTCTCCCGGTCGCTCCAGCGCCGGGCCTGAGGTCACCCGCATCGTGACCTCCAACTCGTGGGCGATGACTCCGGCCAGAGTGGTCTTGCCCAGACCCGGCGGACCACTGAGGAGGACATGGTCGAGGGCTCGACCTTCCTTGTGCGCCGCCTCCAAAGAGATCCGTAACCGCTCCCGCACCCGGTTCTGTCCGATGAATTCTTCGATGCGCTTGGGACGGAGAGAGATCTCCTCTTCGGTTTCGATGATTGGGCTGAGCAGACTGTCCTCGCGCATGTTGCTACCTCCGACCTAGGGCTCGTAGGGCGGTCGTGATCTGGATCTCGATCGTGGCGGTCGGGTCCAGTTCGGGAATGACGCCGTTGATCTCCTCCGCCGAATAGCCGAGACGGTCCAGTGCCTGACGGACCGTGATGGTGGCCGGGGAACCGACCACATCTGCCTCCCTGCCCGCGAGCTTGGGGGCCAACTCGAGAACGATTCGCTGTGCGCCTCTCTTGCCGACACCGGGAACCGCGGTGAGGGCATCGGCATCCTCGGTGGCGATGGCGCGGACTATTTCGTCATGGGTGAGGGTGGCGGTCATCGCCAGTGCCAGCTTGGGCCCCACCCCGGCCGCTCCCAACAAGACACGGAACAGATCCCGGTCGGGCTCGGAGACGAAGCCGAAGAGACTCAACTCGTCCTCACGGACATGAGTGTGGGTGTGGATGACCACCTCTTCGCCGACCCCGGGAATCGAGGCCAGGCTTCGTGGAGTCATCGTGAGGTCGTAGCCAACGCCTCCCACTTCGACGCAGACCACGTCCCCCCTCTTGGAGACCAATGTGCCCCGCAGGCGCCCGATCATCGCCTCGCCTCCAGCGGGGCAACCCGGAGATGACAGAGGGCGACGGCGAGGGCGTCGGCGGAGTCGGCCGGTTGTGGCGGCGCGTCCAGGTGAAGGAGACGAGCCAGCATCTCCTGGATCTGGGTCTTGCCCGCCGACCCATCACCGGTGATCGCCGACTTCACCGCGGTGGGGACGTATTCGAAAACCGGCACCCCAGCCTGGGCAGCGACGAGGAGGGCAACTCCGGACGCCCGACCCACCGAGATCGCGGTCTGCAGATTGCGGTTGGTGAAAAAGCTCTCCACGGCGATCACGTCGGGGTTGGCATCGACGACGACGCTGGTGAGGCCTCGATGCAACTCGGCGAGCCGCTCGGGCATGGGGAGGTCGACGGCGGTTCTGATCACACCGGCCAACCTTGCGGTCGGCGGGTAGCTCCCCTCCACCAGCCCGTAACCGGTGGCGGACAACCCGGGATCGATACCCAATACGAACATGTGTTCTACGACAGTAATGGTTCGAACCGACGTTTCCGTGCCTTGTTGCGAATCTCACAGTGCGGGGGCGGTTGCCCCTAGGTTCGGATCAGTTCTCGGAGCCGGGGGTGGAGCCTGGTTCGGTCCGGGGGGTAGATTCGGCCGTTCGGTTTCCGGAAGACCAACTTGCCCCCGGGGTCGCCTTCAATCGACCAGCCGTGTTCGTGTACGAACCGGTGGTGGTACCCGCACAACAGGATCAGATTTTCCAAGTCGGTAGGCCCCCCGTCGGCCCAATGCTGGATGTGGTGACCATGAACCCAACCCTGATGGGGACATCCCGGGAACCGACAACCCCCATCCCGGAACCAGAGCTGACGACGCAGCCACCCGGGGATCATCCGGGTTCTTCGTCCCACCCCGAGAACACGACAGTCGTCATAGACCGCGGTTTCGATGATGGCATCACAGGCCAAGCGTCGTGCCGTCTCCGAAGCAACAACCGGGCCCGCCTCCAACTCGGCCACCCCGGTCGTGTCGGTGTGCACGGTGAGCGCTTCGAGGTCGGCGTGGACCGTCACCTGAACCGAAGGTGAAGACTCGTCACCACTGGTGGCACACAAATCGACCAACCCATCCGCCAACCGGACCGGATACGGATCGAACATCCCGGATTCAGGATTAGGACCAAACCGGTCGGCTCGAGCCCGGATCGCGGTCTCCACCAGATGCAGGTCCCCACCCCCCAGCCGGGCGTGGAGACGACCCTCAGTCCCATCCAGACTGTGCTGGATCATCAACCAACGCTTCTCCCAAGCAGCCCGCTCCTCCTCAACCGAAGGCGGATGGGATCGGCGGGCGGCCCGATCCAGAGCAGCATTCGACAACCCCAAAGCCTCCTCGATCAGAGCCTCTTCGGTGTCTGGGGTTGCCATCCGAGAAATCGCATCCACCTGATCCAAAGACAATTCCCCAGCAGCGAAACGTTCCCGAAGCAAAGGGGAATCCTGGAGTCTCCGGGCCACCCCTACCAACTGAGAAGCAGTCGAATGCCTCAACCCGAACCGAGCCGAAACCCACTGGCCCAGATCCCGAGCACCATCCGCTAGAAACTGTTGCCGGTGGTCAGCTTCGATCAGCCACTCACACGCCGCCGCCAATCCAGCCGAAACCAAACCCAAGAAATGGCCGATCCCCAGATCGACCTCATCATTGGAAACCCTCTCCCACTCCATACCCCCGAACATACGTTCCCCCTGTGACAGAAAGGTAAGTATGTATTGACAACACGTACGTGTAGAGTATAATACAGGTATGGCAGCGAGAACACGTTCATCAAACGAACCGGCAGCGTCGACCGAATCTCAAATGACGTACACCCGGTTCATGGAGATCTTCCCGAATCACGACGCGTGTCTCGACCACCTCAAGGAGATTTTCTACCGCGACGGGACCATATGCCCGGGTTGTGAGAAGCGGACCAAGTTCCACCGGATCAGGGGCCGGTCAGCGTATGGGTGTCAGTACTGCGGACATCAGGTTTACCCGACTGCTGACACCATTTTTAACAAGTCGACGGTGAGCCTCCAACTATGGTTTTGGGCGATCTACCTAATGTCCTCGACTCGCTGTGGAATCTCCGCCAAGCAGCTCGAACGGGAAATCGGAGTCACCTACAAGACGGCACATCGGATGTTCAAGATGATTCGCAGTTTGCTGTCTGATGACGTCCAGACGCCTCTCAACGGACAGGTTGAGATCGACGAGATGTACGTCGGCGGTACTCGGAAGAGCAGTAAGGGTCGCCTTCCCGCTCCTAAAACGACGGTTCTCGGGATGATGGAGCGCGGTGGGCGTGTCTCCGCCAAAGTCGTACCCGACGCTTCGATGCTTTCCCTCTACCCGTGGATTGGCAAGACCGTTGGGGAAGGCAGTCAGGTGTTCACCGACGAACACACGGTTTACATGAACATGCCCAAGACTCGCTTCCTACATGAGTCGGTCAATCACCGATCCGGGGTATTCGTCAGCGGAGACGCCCATACCCAATGCCTCGACGGATTCCTGGCGTTGGTCAAGAATGGGTTGAGGGGCGTTTACCACTCGGTCAGCAGCGAGTACCTGCAGGCCTACTTGGATGAGTACTCGTTCCGGTTCAACCGGCGTGACGGTGTTGAGCCCTTGTTCTGGGCGATCCTCAGTCGTGTTCAGAAGGAGGCGGCGTGACCTCGTCCTCGTCCTCGTCCTCGTCCTTCCTCGGCGTCGTCTTGGTCACCCGGTACAAGTCGAGGCGGAATCGACCCTCGTCATACTCGGGGTCCTGCTTCTCTTTGATGTCCTCGGGAGGTTCGCGGGGTAGCTTGTTATCGCTCATGCGGTCCTATCGAAACGACGATGAGTAACATGTTCTCGTAGGTTGCGGAGGAAGGCGGAATTGAACCGCACACCCACATGGGGTGCCCGTACTTTCTAAGGGCCGGACCACTCCTCGTGGCTTCTTCCTCCGACACACGGAGACAGGGAAGGGTCAATACGACCCTTCCCTGTTCCTTTCTCCAACCGGCGTGTTCTCTCCTTTCAGTGGGGTTGCGCCGGTGGAGTGATCTCTGACGGGGCGGAAACGGCCCCGTCCAACCTTCTTGACTATCCCCTCTCGTTCGAGGGCTGCCATCGCGGTACGCATTGCGTCCCTCGGATTTTGAGCATCGATGATGATGCCTTCCATTCTGAAGTGAGCTTCGAGAGCGTCGTAGGCCCATGTCCGCATCGGGCCATTCAGCATGAGGTCGCGGCAAGCCTCTTTCGGGCCGCGACGATGGATGTCCGTCACAGTGAGGCTGACGGTGCCTGTTGGGAATCGGGCGGACCCGTTGTTTCCGGCCAGAACATCGCTCAGAGATGGTGGTTCCTGCCCGGTCAACGCCTTATACGCCGCATCCAACCGGACCAGTTCCTGACCCTCAGGACCCGAGAACAACGCTTCGATGATGTCTAGCCGAGCCTGTAAAACCGATTTGGCGATCTGCGTTGAATCAGTCATAGAAGGGGAGGATAACAGGTTCCACACCGGATGAACGGGTTTCCGCGCGTCCAACCGGTGATCGCGTTCCGCAGCGCTCCGGATCACGACTGCGACCTACGACCCGTACGTGTTGTGACTACATACTTACCGACAGAAACAAGAGGGTTGTGACCGGAAATCAAAGAAACTACCGGGTAGCTACAAGCCCCCCTCCCCGGCTTCGCCGGTACTCCCCCCAACGCTCACTTCGTTCACTGGGGGGAGAAATGCTCGCTTCGCTTCTGGGGGGAGAAACAAGGGAGAACCGTTATCGCGCAACGGGAAGCCCCCCTCCCCGGCTTCGCCGGTACTCCCCCCAACGTCGCTTCGCTCCTGGGGGGAGAAATGGGCGTCAGACCTCTTCGAGGACCTTCTCCATCACCTCGTCGTCGATGTCGTAATTGGAGAAGACCGCCTGAACGTCGTCGAGCTCGTCGAGGGCGTCGATCAACCGCAGCAGTTTCCTGGCATCACCTTCCGCCACCGGGACCGTAGTGGAAGGGAGTTGAGTGATATCGGCGGCCTCGAGCTCCAGCCCGGCGGCCTCCAGTGCAGTTCGCACCTTGTGTAGGTCTCCCGGGGCGGTGACCACCTCGAACCACTGATCACCCACGTCGCGGACATCTTCGGCTCCGGCCTCGAGCGCGGCCAGCAGCACCTCATCCTCCGACCCCTTGGCCTCGATCAGGCCCTTCTGGCTGAAGAGGTATCCCACCGAGCCCGGCTCGCCCAGGTTCCCACCGCTACGGGTGAAGGTGGATCGCACGTCGGAGGCGGCCCGATTCCGATTGTCGGTGAGGATCTGGACGTAGAGGGCCACCCCACCGGGCCCGTATCCCTCGTACCAGATCTCCTCGTAGTGGGCGCCTTCCGCCTCGCCCGTGCCCCGCTTGACCGCCCGCTCGATGTTGTCGTTGGGCATCGAGGCGGCTTTGGCCTTGTAGATGGCGGTGGCCAGGGTCGGATTGAACTCCGGGTGGCCACCGCCTTCACGGGCCGCGATCTCGATGGCCTTGGCCAGCTTCCCGAACAGCTTTCCCCGGGCCGCGTCCTGGCGGCCTTTGCGATGCTTGATATTGGCCCATTTGGAGTGTCCGGACATACGACCTCAGATCAGATCCAACAACATCTGGTGGATGCGCCCGTCACCGGTGAGCTCTGGGTGAAACGAGGTTGCCAGGAGACGATCCTGACGCACCATCACCGGGTGCTCACCGATCGACGCCAGGACCTCGACCTCGGAACCGACCTTCTCCACCCAGGGCGCTCTGATGAACACGGCCGGGAACGGTGAGTCCATGCCCACCACATCGAGATCCGCTTCGAACGACTCGTTCTGCCGGCCGAACGCGTTGCGTCTCACCACAACGTCGAGAACTCCGAGGAGCGGCTGGTCGCCCTCGGTGATCGAGCCGGAGAGCAGGATCATCCCGGCACAGGTTCCGTAAACCGGCAAGCCATCTCCGATCGCCGAACGCAGGGGGTCGAGGAGACCGAACCGCACCGCCATCTTGCCGATGGTGGTCGATTCGCCACCAGGGATCACCAAAGCGTCGACCGACTCCAACCGGTCCGGTTTCTTCACTGGCACCGGGGTCACCCCGAGCGACTCGAGAATCGCAAGGTGCTCCCGCACGTCCCCCTGTAGGGCGAGGACGCCAACCGTGGTCATCTCACCAGCCCCGACCGGCCATGCGCTCCGTCTCGCTCAATGTCCCCAACTCGATGCCAGGCATTGCCCCGCCCAGACCGCGAGAGACCTTGGCCACGACCTCGGGCTCGTTCCAGAACGTCGTGGCTTCGACGATCGCCCGGGCGTATGCCTCAGGGGTGGAGCTCTTGAAGATCCCCGAGCCGACGAAAACTCCGTCCACGCCGAGGGACATCATGAGCGCCGCATCGGCCGGGGTGGCGATCCCTCCGGCGGCAAAGTTGACCACCGGGAGCTTTCCCGTCGACGAGACCTCGCGGATCAGGTCGTAGGGAGCCTGATGATCACGGGCGGCGGACATCAGCTGGGCATCGTCCATGGTCGTCAGGGCCCGGATCTCGTTGGTCACGGTGCGGATATGACGGACCGCCTCGACCACGTTCCCGGTCCCGGCCTCGCCCTTGGTGCGGATCATGGCGGCACCTTCCCCGATTCGGCGCAAAGCCTCACCCAGATTGCGGGCGCCACATACAAATGGTGTGGTGAAGGCCCACTTGTCGACGTGGTGCTCCTCATCAGCAGGGGTCAGGACCTCGGACTCGTCGATGTAGTCGACCCCGAGCGCCTGGAGGATGGCGGCCTCGGCAAAATGCCCG
Source organism: Acidimicrobiia bacterium (assembly GCA_040905925.1). Lineage (GTDB taxonomy): Bacteria > Actinomycetota > Acidimicrobiia > Spongiisociales > ZC4RG35 > JALYNX01. The sequence continues at coordinate 35,827 of JBBDQO010000019.1, forward strand.
ATCCGGCACTTGGCCATCACCGGGATGGTCACCTTTGCTTGGATCTCTTCGATCTTGGTGGGATCGGCCATTCGGGCCACTCCGCCATCCTTGCGAATGTCGGAGGGGACCCGCTCCAGGGCCATCACCGCCACGGCGCCGGCTTCTTCGGCGATCTTCGCCTCCTCGGCGTTGACGACATCCATGATGACGCCGCCCTTGAGCATCTCGGCAAGTCCCCGCTTGACGCGATCGGTTCCGGTTTCCACGATCAAAACTCCTTTTCTGATCCAAATGGTACAGCCTCGGCTCAGGTTCCAATCGAGAGAGCTCGCCGGTAGCAGTCGCGATATGCGCCGAGAACCTTCGACCAATCGAAGCGCTTCACCGCCTCCCGAGCCGCTTCCCCGAGACGATCGGCTTCCGCATCATCGGCGACCAGAGCGCTCACCGCATCGGCCAACGCGGGCACGTCCCCCACCGGCACCAATATGCCGTCCTCGCCGAGCACCACGCGAAACGCGGAGAGATCGCTGGCGACCACGGCGCACCCGGCGGCCATCGCCTCGGCTAAGACGATGCCGAAGCTCTCCCCGCCGGTGTTGGGTGCGACAAACACCGCGCTCGAGGCCAGAACCTGCCGCTTTTCGGCATCGCTGACCCGACCGAGGAACCGAACCCTGCGTGGCGGGTCGCTCCGCTCGGCTCCCATCACGACCAGTTCGGCGTGGGCATAGCGCTCTCTGATCCGGGGCCACGCCTCGAGCAACAGATCGAGGCCCTTTCGCGGCTCGTCGCGTCCCAGGAAGGCGACCCTCCCGGCGACCCGGCCCACCGGGAGGTCATAGGAGGCCACATCGATCGCATTCGGAACAATGACCGGTTCGCCCCACGTTCGAGGAAGAGCCCGAGCCGCCGGCTCACTCACAGCAGTCAGGACCGCCTTGCGCATCCGAGAGCCGATGAACGGCGCCCATCGGTACGCCGGGCCCACCCAACCCGGCGGATCGGCGTGAAAGGTGGCAACCATCGGTTTGGATACTGTCAGGGCGAACCAGCCGGTCAGCGGAACGGCTGGCTCGTGGACATGGATCACATCGACTCCGGCTAATGCCCGCCGGGTGCGAGCCCAGCTCAAAGGGCTGAGAGTGATGGGCACGATCGAGTCGTTGCCTCTCCAGAATGTGGGGCGGCCCACTGGCACCGTGGTGACACCGCGACCCGGGCCTGAGGTGTGAATTGTCCTCCCGGGGCTGACCAAAACCACTTCTTCCCCCTGGTCGCGGAGCTTCGCTGCCAGCTCGGTGGTCAGCTGTTGCACGCCGCCGGGCACCGACAGGTCGTAGGGGGAGACGAGGCCGATCTTCACCGATGGCTCACTGCCGGTCCGACGGCCAGTTGGGAACCACCAGATGCCATTGCTGCGGGGCCTCTGATATCAGCTTCTCCATTCGATGGGCAAGCTCCTGGGTCATGGCCCTCACTTTCTCGGAGCGGGTGCCTTCTTTGGGGACCGGGATCGCGGACGTGATGACCACCCGATGGCCCCTGTCCTCGAAGTAGGTGGCGACCGGGAACAGCGGAGCCCCGGTCCGAAGGGCCAAAGTGGCCGGCCCCGGAGGGAGTGTGGTCTTCTCGCCAAAGAACTCGACCTCAACCCCCCGCCCCTTGAGATCACGGTCCGAGAGCAGGGCTACCGCCTTGTTCTGCCCCAACGCCGTCTCCAGCTGTCGCATCACCTCGCCGCTCCCGGTGGCCAGGATGATCTCGATGCCAAAGCCGGACCTCATCGCAGTGAACCAATCGGTTATCCGTTGATTGGCGAGCTGCTCGGCCACGGCGACGATGGGTATCCCTTCGAGGACCGCCACCGGGGCCGCCGCCTCCCAATTCCCGAGGTGCGGCAGGGCAAAGACCATCCCCGTTCCCGCGTCCCGGGCAGCGATCGCCAGATCGAGGCCCTCCACGTGGGTGTGGCGTCGCATGTCGGCTACTCGTCGGGGTCGGGCCCACAATGCCTCTGTCCAGTATCTCCCGTAGGAGACCATGACCGCCTCCGCTGCCGAGCCTACGTCGGCCCCGTCTCCAAGCACACGCCGCATGTGCCTCTGCGCCATCAGACGGCGCCCTCCAGCCGCGAGATGCCAGCACCACCCGAAGACCCTCCCCAGCGCCCGGGCCCCGCCGGCCGGGAGCAGGCCAACGAGACCGACACCGGCTCGAAGAGCCAGATACCCGAGATAGTCCTTCACTCGAAGGAACGGTAGGTGTGGATGAAGCGGACGAGGGCGGTGAGCCAGACGAGCACCACGAACACCCAAAGCATGGGCTCGACAACACCGAGTATCAGCCCGAGGCTGAACAAGAGCACACGCTCGGCCCGGCCCATGAGGCCGCCTCGCCCGTCGAAGCCCTCGGCTTCGGCGCGGGCCCGCATGTAGGGCACCAACATCGCGCCTCCGATCGCGAGCACTATCAGCAGGAGCTCGCGGGGCTGTCCGGCTCGAAGGAAGCCGAGCCCGGCGAAGGCTGCAATCTCGCCCACCCGGTCGAAGGCCGAGTCGAGGAAGGCGCCCCGCGCCGAGACCAGGCCCGAGGCCCGGGCCACCGATCCGTCGAGCCCGTCGAGGAGAGCCCCACCGAGCACGACCGCGGCACCAGACCGGGGCAGCCCGGTGGCGATCATCACCGATCCGACGATTACCACCGCCAGCCCGGAAAAGGTCATGACGGTCGGGGTAACACCGATCGAGGCGAGAGCCTTGCCGATTGGCTCCAGAAACCGGGTTGCGCGAGGTCGAACCCGCATGTCGATCACGACCCAGCAAAGTAGCAGGCACCCGGGAAACCTGCCCCGCTCCAGGGTTAGGATCGTCGCCTCACCCTTGAAGAGGAGGTCCTGTGATTCCTGAGAAGGTGCGCAACGTGGCGCTGGTCGGTCATGGTGGGAGCGGGAAGACAACCCTGGCCGAGACACTCCTCTACGTCGCCGGGGCGACCAGCCGCCGCGGATCCGTCGAACAGGGAACCACCATTCTCGACCACGAGCCCGAGGAGATCGAACGTGGCATCTCCCTTGGGTTGGCGGTGGCGAGCCTGGAATGGCAGGGGCACACCATCAACTTGATCGACACCCCGGGATCAGGTGATTTCTCCGGTGACGCCCGCGCCGCGCTCAAGGCAGCCGACCTCGCCCTATTCGTCGTCTCGGGGGTGGATGGGATCGAGGTTCAAACCGAGCAATTGTGGAAGGTCGCTGCCGAAGAAGGGATCGCTCGTGCGGTCGTGATCACCAAACTCGACCGCGACCGCTCCTCGTTTGAACGCACGCTGGACCAGTTGCGTGAGTCCTTCGGCAAGGCAATCGCCCCGATCCAGGTGCCGATCGGCGCCGAAGACGGCCTGACCGGCGTGGTCCGCGTCGCCACCGAGCGGGCCTACGAGTACTCGGGAGAGGCCAAAACCGGATCCGAGATCGCTCTCCCGGCCGACGTCGAGAACCTGGTCCATTCGGCGCACACCGCTCTCGTGGAAACCGTTGTCGAGACAGACGACGACATGTTGGAGGCCTACCTCGAGGGCACCGAGCCCTCACGCGAGGAGATCGTCGAGACCATCCACCACGGCATCCTCGACGGGACGATCCACCCGGTCCTGATCACCTCCGCCGAGAGGATGATCGGCATCGACCTGGTCGCCGAGTTCATCGTGGATTATGCCCCACATCCCCTGGAGCGGCCCATCCCCCGCCTCTCTGCGGGCGACACGTTCGCACCGGCCACCGACGGACCGGTGCTCGCCTATGTCTTCAAGACCGTATCCGACCCGTTCGTGGGCCGAATCTCGATGTTTCGCATCTATTCGGGGACCGTGAAGGCTGACCAAGAGCTGGAGCTGGCCCGGGGAGGAAGGGTCCGTCTCCACAATCTCTTCAGGCTTCAGGGCAAGGACCACCACGATGTCGCCGATTTGCCCGCCGGAGGCATAGGCGCCGTTGCCAAACTGGACAATGTCAGAGTCGGCGACACGATGCGCTCCCCCGGGCTGAACGCTGTCATCGACCCTGTCGTCTATCCGAGACCGGTGGCCGAATTCGCGATCACACCGGTGTCCCACCACGACGAGGAGAAGCTCTCGACGGCCCTGCACCGCATCGAGGAAGAGGACCCCACGGTGCGGATCGAGAGAAGGCCCGACACCGGGGAGACCATCATCGCCGGGCTCGGTGACAGCCATCTCGACGTGACTTTGGCCCGGATCCAACGGAAGTTCGGCGTCGAGGTGGTATCGGCATTGCCGGTGATCCCGTATCGCGAGACGATCACCACCTCCGGGCAGGCGGAGGGAAAGCACAAGAAACAGAGCGGTGGACGCGGGCAATTCGGCGTCGCCTTCGTCAAATTCGCCCCGCTCCCCCGCGGCGCCGGCTACCAGTACATCGACTCGATCAAGGGAGGTTCGATACCTCGCCAGTTCATCCCGGCGGTCGACAAGGGGATTCAGGAGTCGCTGAGGCGGGGAATCCTCGCCGGATTCCCCGTCATCGACGTATCGGCCGAGGTGTTCGACGGCAAGTACCACACCGTCGACTCCGACGAGATGTCGTTCCGGATGGCGGGTATCCAGGCGGTCAAGGCGGCGGCCGCGAGTCTCCGCCCGATCCTGCTCGAGCCGATCATGAAAGTCACTATCAGTGTCCCCGAGGACTACCTGGGAGACGTGATGGGCGACATCAACTCCAAACGTGGCCGGGTTTTGGGGATGGAGGGTGAGGGGAACCTCAGGGCGGTGGTCGCGCAGGTCCCGATGGCCGAGATCCAGCAATACGCCGCTGAGCTGCGATCATTGACCTCAGGCCGGGGCAGTTTCGAGATGGAGTTCGATCATTACGCAGAAGTGCCCCAGAATGAGGCACAGAATGTGATAGCTGCGGCACGGCCATCGGACGTTTGATCGAGCCCAGGAAGGACATTGACAATGGCGGACGCGGTTCTCCGGTTTGGAGACAAGGAACTCTCACTCCCCACCGTTTCAGGCACGGTGAGCGAAGTGGGGATGGAAATCTCCGGCATCCGCTCCGAGCTGGGCCTGATCACCATCGACCGTGGGTTCGCCAACACCGCCGAAAGCACGTCCTCCGTCAGCTACGTGGGGGGCGAGGAAGGAGTCCTCAGCTATCGGGGCTACCCCATCGAGCAGCTCGCCGACCAGGCGTCTTTCATCGAAGTCGCCTACCTCCTCCAATACGGGGAGCTGCCGACGAAAGACCAACTCGAGGGGTACGAGGAGAGCATCACCCGCCACACCCTGCTCCGGGAAGACGTGAAGCACCTCTTCGAGGCCTTCCCCCATTCGGCGCATCCGATGCAGATCCTGGCCTCGGCCACCTCCGCCCTCGCCACCTACTACCCCGATGCCCTCGACCCTCTCGACGGGGAATCGGTGGACATCAGCGCCCGCCGCCTCATCGCCAAGACACCGACGATGATCGCCTGGTCCTACAAGTACCGGATGCATCAGCCTTACGTCTATCCGGACAATGAGATCGACTACGCGTCCAACTTCTTGAAGATGATGTTCTCGGTTCCGGCGGAGAATTTTCAGCCCGACCCAGTCATCGCCAAGGCGCTCAACATGCTGCTCATCCTCCACGCCGACCACGGCCAGAACTGCTCTTCCTCCGCGGTCCGACTTGTGGGGTCAGGCCAGGCCAATATCTTCAGCTCGGTATCGGCCGGCATCCATGCCCTCTCCGGGCCTCTCCACGGCGGTGCCAACGAGCAGGTACTGAACATGCTCGACATGATCGTTGCCAGTGGCAAAGACGTGTCCACCTTCGTCGATCGAGCCAAGGACAAGGACGATCCGTTCCGCTTGATGGGATTCGGTCATCGTGTCTACAAGAACTTCGATCCCAGAGCCCGAATCATCAAGACAGCTTCGGATGACGTGCTGAACGCCCTGGGCATCGACGACCCCCTTCTCGAGGTCGCGCTTCATCTCGAGGAGGTAGCGCTCTCCGACGACTACTTCATCAGTCGAAAGCTGTATCCGAACGTCGACTTCTACTCAGGGATCCTCTATCGGGCGATGGGCTTTCCCACCGACATGTTCACGGTCCTCTTCGCCCTGGGACGTCTCCCCGGTTGGATCTCGCAATGGCGCGAGCTGATGTCCGACTCCGAGACCAAGATCTTCAGACCACGCCAGGTCTACGTCGGGGCCGCTCCGCGGGACTTCGTGCCGCTCGACGAGCGCTGAATCAGACTGCGGGAACGTCCTCCAGGTAGGGCTCCTCGGCCAACTTCCCCGTTACGGCGTCGACCACGACCAGAGCGCGTCTGTCCGGGGGCTCGGCTGCCGAGTAGAGGACGACACTCCATCTCGGCACAGAGCGGATCCCGCGGAAGGTGACTGCCGCCGAGGCGTGACCGACCGGGAAGTCGACCGCCGATCCGGCGATGGCGAGGGCCTTGTGCTCATCGATGTTGAGCGGCCACGATGAGGCGAATTGCCAGAGGGCAAGGGCGACGAAACCCAAGGCAGGGATCCACCCGTCATCGAGGAGTAGCAGGGTGAAAGCAGCGCCCGCCACGAATACCCAACCGGCGACCCGACGACGCATCGGAGAGGGGAATCGGTAGGGGCCGACCATATTGGAGTCCAACTCCTCCTCGATCGAGATGGAGTCGGCCAGATCGCGCTCGATGTGGATCCCTTCTCGATCGACCCGGGGTGGTTCGGGCTCGGTCACGACCTCGGTCTCCCCGCCAGATCCACCAGGCGATTGGTGGCCTCGATCAGCGAAATCCCACGGGTGTCCTTGTCCTCGCCGTACATCCGCAGCCCCACCGTCGAGTCTTTCAGGTCCTGGTCTCCAACCACGATTACAGCCGGGTGCTTCTGACTGAGCGCCCGGCGGATCTTCTCTCCCACCGTTTCCTCGCTCTCGTCCACCTCCACCCGAAGCCCGGGATCGCGCAGCTTGGCGGCAACCGACCGGGCGTATTCGTGATGCCGGTCGGCCACCGGGACCACCGATACCTGGACCGGCGCCAGCCATATCGGGAAGGCGCCGGCGTAGTGCTCGACGAGGACAGCCACGAATCGCTCGATCGATCCTGCCTTGGCGCAATGGATCATGTACGGGCGCTCTTGGATGTTCCCCGAGGCCGTGTACTCCAACCCGAACCGCTCGGGGAGAGTGAAGTCGAGTTGGATGGTCGAGATCTGCCACCGGCGCCCGATCGCATCCTTGACATGGACGTCGATCTTGGGCCCGTAGAACGCCCCTTCCCCTTCTGCGATCCGATATTGGACCCCCTTGAGCTCGAGCGAGTCGGCCAATGCCTTCTCGCTCACCTCCCAAAGCGCCTGCTCGCCCACCGACTTGTCGGGCTGGGTGCTCAAGTCGGCATCGAATTCGGTGAATCCGAAGTCACGAAGCCAGGTGAGCACGAAGTCGAGATGTCGATCCAGCTCCGCCGGGAGCTGCTCGTGGGTGCAGAAGGTGTGTGAGTCGTCCTGGGTGAAACCCCTGGCCCGGAGCAGACCGTGAACCACACCCGATTTCTCGTATCGGTACACGCTGCCCAACTCGGACAGGCGAATCGGCAGGTCACGGTAGGAACGGCCCTTACTCTTGTAGACCAGGATGTGGAACGGGCAGTTCATCGGTTTCACCCGGTACTCCTGATCGTTGTCGAGCTCCATCCCCGGATACATGCTCTCTTCGTAGTAGTCGAGATGACCCGACGTCCCCCACAGCTCGGACTTGGCCAGATGCGGGGTGAACACGAACTCGAACCCAAAGCGCTCGTGCAGGGTGCGGCTGTGGTCCTCGATGATCTTGCGCAGCATCCCGCCTTTGGGGTGCCAAACGCTCAGACCTGAGCCCAACTCGGTGGGGAAGCTGAACAGGTCGAGCTCGGGGCCGAGGCGGCGATGGTCCCTCTTCTCGGCCTCCTCGAGGCGGTTCAGATGCTCCTCGAGCTGGCTCTGCGACGGCCATGAGGTCCCGTAGATGCGCTGCAATTGCTCACGGTTCTCGTCGCCGCGCCAGTACGCCCCCGAGCTCCTCAGCAGTCTGAACGCCGGGATCCGGGCCGTGGAGGGGAGGTGTGGGCCACGACACAGGTCGACGAAGGCCCTATTACGGTAGAGGGTCACCTGTTCGCCGGCAGCCCCCTCATCCGGGTCGACCCCCTCGATGATCTCTCTCTTGAAAGGATGGCCGGCGAAGACCTCGAGGGCTCTCTCCCTGGAAACGGCCTCTCGCTCAAAGGGTTGATCAGCGGCGATGATCTCTTTCATCCGTTGTTCGATGCCCTCCAGATCCTCCGGGGTGAATGGCTGATCGACCTTGAAGTCGTAGTAGAACCCATCTTCGATGGCGGGGCCTATCGCAAAGGTCGAGCCTTCGAAGAGCCCGAGCACCGCCTGTGCCAGGACATGCGCCGTGGAATGGCGGAGCACGTCGAGGCCCTCCGGACTTTCGAGTGTCACCACGGCAAAATCCCCGTCATCCTGGATCGGACGAGCCAGATCGACCAGTTCCCCGTTGACCTTTGCCGCAACCGCGGCCTTGGCCAGTCTGGGCCCTATCGACTCGGCGACATCCAACGCAGTAGCCCCGTCGGCATGTTCGACGACGCTCCCGTCTGGATAACGAAGCTCTATTGGCACGGGTGATATCTCGCTAGCCTGAAGTGGGCCAGAGGCTAATTGCCTGCCAGACCAGTCTGGCCGGTCCTGTCAGCAACGAGGGGTACCAGGGATGGATCCACGAGAGTTAGTTGCGAGTCTTCATCCGAGTGCGACGATTCGAGAGCTTTCTTCCGGGGCGAACAAGGTGTTCCGGGTGCTCGAAGCGGAGAACCAGAGCTCGATCATCAAGGTCTACCCCGTCGCCTCGCGTGAGCGCCGGGAGCGCCACGCCCTCGAAGCACTTGTCGCAGCTCCTTCGGTACCAAGGATCATCAATCACGGGCTGAGTGGCGAGATGGCCTGGCTCAAGACGACCGACGGCGGGCATTGGAACCTGGCCAACCTCCCCAAGAACCTCGACGCGGTGGAGGCCTCCGGCGCCGCCTTGCGCGGGATCCACACCTCCGGGGCACAGATCACCAACCTCGCTGCCGGAATCGACTCCGACTACGTGTTGAGTCACTATCGCTCGACCATCGAGCGTCTCGGTCGTTATCGAAGGCGCTTCGGCATGGAGCAGGTAGTGCTGGACAAGGCGCTGGAGCTCGAGCCGCCTCTCGCCACCACTCCGGTGCCTGCCCACACCAAACCACTGTTGTCGAAGTTCGTGCTGGACGAGGAGGGCAACGTCACCATCGTCGACTGGGAGTGGGCAACCCTCGCTCCTTCCGAATGGGACCTGACACTCGCCGTCTGGCAATTGGCGCGCAACATAGGCGAGGACGCCGCTGCTTCCTTCCGGGCCGGCTATGGGGCCGAGTTGCCCGAGAGCCGGTACCGGCCGTGGGTCGCCTATCACTCCGCCATGATGATGCTCGAGGCAGCCGAGGTCCGGGAGGGCCGGCTGGGCAACCTCCAGTACCTGGTCGACGACCTCACCGAGGCCGTGCTCGGGACCTAGCGCCCGCGAAATCCGCGAAATCCGACACCGTCAGCCTTAGCCTCTCCTCGCTGGAGCAAGGAGGACGGACTGGTGTTCGAAGCATTGGTTGCAGCGACCGCTACCACAGGTCTGTTCGCCCTGGCTAAGGGGATACGCGGCAATCATCAGTACAGGGTCGACCCTCAACTGGTGGTTACGCCACGGGACGAGCGAGGCGACGATCTGCCATGCCCATGGTGTTATGGGCCTACCCAGGAGGAGGACGCCCGCTGCGCGGGGTGCGGCAACTCTTTTGGATGATCACAAACGATGTCGGAAGACCTCGCCGACCCGGTCCACGTTGAACCCGACTGACTGGTAGAGGCTCGACGCTGCTTTGTTTGACGCATCCCAATAGATCATGGTTATCGCACTATGGCGTGCCGTGGTCAGGTACTCGATCCCTGCGGTGAGCAGTGCTCGGCCCAGCCCGCGCGCGGTGTGCGCCGGTCGGACGGCCAAGAGGTATATCTCCCCAACTGAATCGGGATGGACCTTCGTCCAGCAGAATCCGGTGACGACGGTGCCCTGTCTCGTGACAAAGAGACCGGCCGGATCGAACCAGGTCTCCCGGAACAGGCTCTCCAACCCGGCGTGATCCCAATTCCCGGCCTTCAGATGATCCTCGAAGGCGAGATTGTTCACCTCGAGCAGCCCTTCGAAGTCGCGCTCCCGTTGAAAGAGGCCCACCTTGGCGGAGTTCGACGAGACAGGAATCGACCGGGCATCGGTAAATCCCCGGTTGATTACGCGCACTTGCTGCCATCCCCGGTCCGCGAGCTGCGCCCGAAGCCCGGCGTCCCACGTCAGCAGCTCGACACCCCGATAGCCCAATTGGACCGCCTCCGATTCGACCTCTTGCTCCGCCAGATCCCAGAAATCCGACATCGAGACCTGGTCCGGCACAGCCACCTCGACCATCCCGATTCCGACCCGCTTCGTTGGGCTGAGGGTCGCCAACCCGGTTCGGTCCTCCGATATCAACACCGCTGCGTGTCCCAGGCCAAGCTGAAGTCGCGTGTGCTCGCTCAGGGAAGGGTGGTGAGGGGAGTCGGACCAATCAGAAGCAAGCGATTCGACTTCGGCAAGCTCCGGCCCGGCGTCGACCCGGCGCAAAGACATTCAAGGTACGGTACCGAAAAGGACGATTACTGTCCTATGGTGGACCGGTGAACAGGGTAGGTCTGGTCCTCGGGGGCGGGGGCATAACCGGCGCGGCCTATGAGATGGCTGCGCTGATGACGATCCGCCTCGCCACCGGATGGGAGCCCAACAGCGCCGATGTTGTGGTAGGCACCTCGGGTGGCTCCTTTGTGACTGCTCTGGTGCGCAGTGACGCTCTCACCCTCGATTCCCTCGTACTCCCCACCGATGACCGGGACGCAGTTGCAGGGCGTATCCGGAGTCACGTCTTCACCCGGGACCCTGGAGTCCAAGTCGGCCAATGGGTGCGTCACGGAATCGTGCCCGGTATCAGGAACCCAGGTTTGACCCTTTTCATGGGCTCTCCTGCCCCTTATCACGCCGAGGGCGTGGCCCGGTGGGTCGTTTCCCATGTCGGAGAGGACAGGGCGTCGAAATGGCCCGACAAACCCACCGCGGTGGTCTCGTACGACGTCATGAATCGGAAACGGGTCGTGTTCGGCACCTCGTCCGCACCCGAGGTCGGCCTGGCCGATGCGGTGGCAGCGTCGTCAGCGATCCCATTGCTGTTCCGGCCCTATGGGATAGATGGCCGTATCTACGTTGATGGAGGCGTCAGCTCGGGCACCCATGCCGATCTCGTCTTGGGATCGGAGCGCCCCCTCGACCTGGTCCTCGTGCTCGCTCCGCTGGCCGCCGACGTCCAGAGGAAGCGAGCCCGGTTCCACGAGAAGGTGTTCGACAGGGCTGGACAACGATCGTTGACTGAAGAGATTCGATTGATCAAGGACGCATGGCCGAACAGCGACGTGGTGGTCCTCAGCCCCGCCCCGTCGGTCCAGAACGCAATGCGACCCAACCCGATGGATGCCTCTCGAGCAGTTGCCACCTTCACCCGTACCTTGATCTCGATGAAGCGGACGCTCGCTCGACCCGAGTTGTGGGAGTTGTTGGACCATCATCTCAGGAAACGGGTCAGGGCCAGAAAGGTCGCCAGCGTCTAATCGGTTGCGTTCTCCATTCTGTGTTCTACGTTCTACCTATCAATAAACAGGAGGAGCCCCGGTGCCGGTTCGCCCCACACATTTCGAGTTCTATTCGGCCGACCCCAAGGCGACCGTTGAGTTCCTGATCAAGGCTTTCGGCTGGCAGGCGCACCAATGGGGCGATCAGGAATATTGGCTTCTCGACACCGGCGACGGGCCCGGAATCAACGGAGCAGTGGCTCGCGCCGGTGAGGACGGCCCCAAGACTCTGACCACCTGTGATGTCGAGGACCTGGATGCCGCCATCCAGGCTGTCGAGATCAGTGGAGGAACCCTGCTCACCGATGTCATCGAGTTGCCAGCGGTTGGCCGCTGGGTAGAGGTCGAAGGCCCGGGAGGAGAGGTCTTCGGCTTGATGGAGGCCGTGACCCCAACCTGATCAGGCGACTGAGGCGGGGTCGGTGTTGGCGCCTGAGATCACCGCGACGATCCGTTCCCCTCGGTGCGGGAAGTAGGCGCCGGAGGCGAGCGCCGCGACTGTGGTAGCCGCAGCCGGTTCCGCCACGATCCGGCAGGTCTCCCAGAGCCATTGCTGGGCATCGACGATTTGGGCGTCGGCGACGAGAACCGAATCGTCGATCCAGCGGTTGGCGTACCAGGCATGTTCTCCGACTCGGGAGGCCCCCAGAGCCGACGCGGCGATCCCCCCGACGCCGGCTTCCACAGGCTCGCCGGCGCGACGTGCCTCGAACAAGGAGGGGCACGACTCGGGCTCCACCGCCACCACATTTCCGTCATCCCGGATCCAACTCGCAATCCCGGCGATCAGGCCCCCGCCGCCGACGGCCACCAACACGGTGTCGAGGCTCGGGAGGTCTTCGAGGATCTCTCTTGCACAGGTTCCCTGCCCGGCAACGACATCCGCCTGGTCGTAGGCGTGAGCCTGAAATGCACCGGTGTCCGCTGCCCAGGCGATGGCCGCATCCATGGCCTCGGGGTAGAAGCCGGGAACGGACCGGACATCGGCTCCGTATGCCGCGATTCTCCCTACCTTCTCCTGTGGCGAGGTCTCGGGGACGAAGATCGTCGCTCGATACCCGAGATCCCGAGCAGCGCACGCCACTGCCAACCCGAAATTGCCTCCGGAGGCTGCCACTACCCCTGGCTCCGGGATCTCTGCCGCCGTCATCAACGAGAAGGCGCCCCGCACCTTGAAAGACCCGGTTCGCTGCAAGGTCTCGAGCTTCAGGATCAAGTCGTAACCGGCGCCATGGACGTCGCCGAGCTCGATCAAGGGTGTGCGGCGGATATGGCTCTCGATGCGGCCCGCCGCCGCCACGATTTGGTCGCGGGTCACTTCGGTTGTCACTTGTCCCAGGCTAGAAGCGACCCCGAGGAACCGTGACCGCCTCGTCCTCGTTTCACCCCAATGGAAGGAACCACCCGGCCGTCAGGCTCTCCCTTCCTCGCCGCCACGGCTTCGGCCGCGGTTCCGGGTTGGGGCCAGATCCGGGTCGGCAAACGTCGAATCGGATGGGCCCTGCTTTCCGGGACCCTCGTCGCCACCGCTACGTTCGTCACCGTGGGATTGGCCGAGGGCACCCTCGGGATCGTCTCATGGCTCCTGGATCCCGATTTCCTCCTTGCGTTGGTGATCCTCAACCTTGTGGTGGCGCTGGTTCGGGTGTGGGCCACCACCGATGCCTGGAGGGCAGCCGGGGGACGATGGGCTGGCGTCGGCCTGCTCGTGCTCCTGACCTTCGTCGGTCTCCCCCACGCCGCCCTCGGTTACTACGGCTTGAAGAGTCGATCAACGATCAATGCCACCTTTCCCAGCGGTCCCCAGCCCACGCCGCCCGTGACCATGGCCACCATCTCTTCGACGACCACCCTGCCGACTACCACGACCACCTATGTGGAGTGGGGGTCCCTATTGCCGCCAGTGACCGCCTCGACAACAACCACGGCCCCCACGACCACCACGACGCTTCCCCTTGGAATGACACGAATCACGGTGCTTCTCCTCGGCGGGGACGCCGGGCCGGGTCGCTCGGGATTGAGGACGGACACGATCATCGTCGCCTCGGTCGACACCATCACCGGAGAGGCGGTGCTGTTCGGTCTTCCCCGCGACATGATGGGATTCACCTTCTCCGATGGCACACCGTTCCCCGGATTGGGCAAGGGGCTCCTCAACGAGGTCTACCAGTGGGGAAACCGCCACCCTGAGGCCTTCGGAGGGATCGATCCCGGAGCCTCGGCGGTCAAGGACGTTGCAGCTCACCTGCTTGGGATCCCCATCGACTACTTCGTCCTGGTCGACATGACCGGATTCGCCGAGATCGTCGATGCGATGGGCGGAGTCACCGTCTCGGTGGGCAAGGATGTGATCGCACCGATCTACAACAGGGAGAACGGCACCCATGTGATGACCACCATCCCTGCCGGTAGCCAGCTACTGGATGGCGACCTGGCGCTGGCCTACGCTCGTAGCCGAACCGGGAGCAACGACTACTCGCGCATGGCGCGTCAGAGGTGTGTCCTGACCGCCCTGGCGGAGCAGATTGACCCGTTGAGCCTGCTCCCCCGACTCGGAGACCTCTTGGACACGGTGAGAGAGAACCTGACAACCGACATCCCGCCAGAGCAGATCCCGGCTTTGGTGAATCTGGCACCGTTGCTCAGCTCGGAGCGGGTCTTGGTGGTCGGTTTCGACCGGCGTTACCGTCTCGGCACCGTGGCCGAGGACTCGCTTCGGCCCGATGTCGACCGGATCAGAGCCGCCGTGCAACAGGCAATCACCGACCCAACCGCAATCGACCCCGGGTTGGGGCTGACGGCGGCGGCGGAGGCTTGTCAATGACGATGCTCTCGGACCTCGGCCCCTACCCGACCGACGACGGATACGGCGAGGCGCTGGCAGCCGACGCCACGGACCCTCTGGCCGAGTTCCGATATCGATTTGTCTTCACCGAACCCGACCTCATCTATCTGGACGGCAATTCGCTTGGGCGGATGCCGCTAACCGCCAGACGCCTCGTCGATGTGGCGGTCGAAGCCGAATGGGGGGACCGCCTCATCCGGTCTTGGAATGAAGGATGGTGGGACCTCCAACTCAAGTTGGGGGATCTGCTCGCTCCATTGATCGGCGCGTCGGCAGGCGAGGTCATCATCTCGGATTCGACATCCGTGAACTTGTTCAAACTGGCTGCCGCCGCGGTACGAGCGCGACCTGGCAGACACACCATCATCACCGACGATCTCAACTTCCCGAGCGACGTCTACGTCCTGGACGGCGTGTCGAAACTGCTCGGCCCCGACTACCGCTTTGTCGTGGTCGAATCCGATGGGATCCACGGGCCGATCGACACTCTGGCCGGCACCATCGACAACGACACCGCTCTCGTCTCGCTGTCACACACGTCGTTCAAGTCCGGGTTCACCTACGACATGGCGACGGTGACGGAGATGGGGCATTCCGCGGGTGCTCTGGTCCTCTGGGACCTGAGCCATTCGGTGGGTGCGGTCCCCATCGATCTTACGGCCTCGAAGGCGGATCTAGCGGTCGGCTGCACCTACAAGTACCTCAACGGCGGACCCGGTGCTCCGGCCTTCCTCTATGTGCGTTCCGAGCATCAGGACACTCTCGAGAACCCGATCACGGCGTGGTGGGCCCACACCGACCCATTTGCGATGGATCTCGATTTCGAGCCGGTGTCCGGGATACGGCGGTTCCACACCGGCACCATGCCGATCCTATCGCTGACCGCGATCGAAGCCGGGATTCGTGATGTGGCCGAGGCCGGAATCGAGCCGATCAGATCGAAGTCGGTGGCGCTGTCGGAGTACTTGATCTCACTGTGGGAGACCCATCTCCAGGCGTTGGGTTTCTCCCTGGCCTCGCCTCGGGATCCCGACCGGCGCGCCTCGCACATTGCCCTGGCCCATCCCGATGGGTGGCCGATCACCCGGGCCCTGATCGATGGCGCCGCGGTCATCCCCGACTTCAGGGCACCCGACACATTGAGACTCGGCCTGGCCCCGCTCTACACCTCTTTTCTCGACGTCCATACCGCCGTGCTGAGGCTTAAGCGGGTCGTGGAGACGGGCCTATATGAGGACTTCCGTCACGTCTCCCTCACCGTGACCTGAAGGGTGGTGCTGGTGGGCGATACTGGACTTGAACCAGTGACCTCTCGCGTGTGAGGCGAGCGCTCTAGCCAGACTGAGCTAATCGCCCGTTTGGGGAAGGTCAGGATACCGACCCCCGCGCTCTTCCGGTTCCGTGATTGAATCCCCACGTGAACCGTCGCCAGTTCGAGGAGGCAGTCGATCGCATCTTGGAGGGCCTTCCCCCATGGGTGGTCGAACAGATCGACAACCTCGTTGTGGTCGTCGAGGAACGCCCCGATGAGGAGCAGGGGGACATCCTCGGTATCTACGAAGGGGTGTCACTTCCTGAGCGCGCCGCCGACTATTGGGGAGCCCTGCCCGATCGAATCGTGATCTTTCGAACTCCCCACCTGGAGCTGGGTCTCAACCGGCAAGACCTCGAGACCGAGATTCGCCGGACTGTGTTACACGAGATCGCCCATCACATCGGAATCGACGACGAACGACTGGCCGAGTTGGGTTGGGACTAGCGGCGACGAGTTTCGGGAATCCCCGCCTTCTTCAACACCGCCGCCGGCACACCGAATCGACGCCATGCGGTGTAGCTGATGCTTTTTCGCTGCGAATACCCTTTCGCGTTTGCCACGAAATCCGCCTCGATCTGATCGAGATTCGCCACATCCTTCACTGACGCCAACGCTTCCTCTATATCGAGTCTCGATTGGACCAGATCCAATCGCTTCAAGGGATCATCCATCCCTTCCAGCTTTGCATTCACGGTGGCGAGTCGCGAAGTCAAGCTCTCCTTTGTGACCGGTCGTCCCGGTTTACGGGACTCGATCGTTTTGAGATAGTTCTTGATCGCCCTCGACTCCTTGCGGCCGCGTGCCAGTGCGTCTTTGTGTGCTTGGGACATAGCCATGCCAGATCCTCCTAATGCTTCTGCGTCGGACGGGTCAATAATGCCACATCTTGGGGGCCCTGAGAGCGGCGGATTCATGATCAAGAACCCCAGTGCTACGGACACAAAACGCGTCTTCACGTGAACTACTCTTCGCTCCCTCGGACCAATGACCTAGCCCTTTTCGAAAGGCCCGACATGAGGCGCACCATTGCCGCGCTGCTTCTGCTGACCGCCTGCGCGGGCACAAGCGAAGCAACCACAACCCTGCCAGAACCCACGACGGCAGCGCCAACGACACCCGAGGCCACAACTACAACAACCCTCGCGACAACCACGACCATTGATGTGATAGCGGCGGCGTGTACAGAGGACGCACTCCTCCAGGCCATGGATCGGGACCTGCCCCGCTACCCAGATCTGACGCTGGTCGGCGTTGAGATCACTGAGTGTCAAGCCGGTTACGCCCGTGTAATCGCCATGCCGGATCAGTCAATCTGTCCCGAAGCCAACAACTGCATGGAAAACGAGCAGGTATTCCTCCGCGACGTGTCAGGCCGTTGGGAGATCATCGGGTCAGGTACGGGTCTGACGTGTTCGGACGCCGATCTGTCCGAGGAGCTCGTTGCGGCGTGCGAGGCTCTCGACCTGCGGTGAGATTCAGCTTCCCGCGTCTCGTCGCCTCGTCACGTAGAAAACCCCCACGCTGGTGAGGGTTTCCGTCGGTGGGCCCTCTAATCGCCGAATGTGAACGACAAGGGCTCGACTGGCAAGCAGTCGCAGGGATTTCCCCGGACATGCTCGAACGTTGGCGACGCAGCGAGACGGCCCAAACGAGAGGGATGCGCTCCGGAATGTCTGGCGCCTAGGGTTGGCGCACATGAGTGAGTTTGGCGATGACATCATCCGGCAGGTTCAGGACGCCGTCGACGGGGTGATCGACGAAGACCTGGCCGAAATGGAGATCGACTTCAACCGACTGGCGGCATCCCTGGTAAGCCGGCCCGAGGATGAGATCAGAGATGCACTTACTCGGTTCTGGGCTGACAACCTCGATTCGCTTGACGAAGACGTGACCGATTGGATCGAGGACGACACGAGCGCCCTCGCGAACGGCGAACTCGTCACTCTTGACGTCAAACGACTGAGCTGACGCCCTAGCCAGCGGCTGGGCTACGACCGCTCCGGTGTTCGTGTAGCTCTCTAGCGGGAAGCCGGAGGCCGATACGTCGTCCACGCTCGAAGAGAGCCAGGAGGCTTCCGGACCCGGAGGCGCTTTCGACACTGGGATTCGATTGAGGGGCCTCTGATCTCGACACTGGGTAGGTTCGCGCTTCCCCGAGACGTGGAGACGATGGTGGAGATCACACCAGCAGGGCTCGTGCTTACGGCGGCGAACGATCGAGTTCAGCGCGCATACCCATTCGCGTACCAGTTCAACATGATGTGTCAGCAGGCGATCATGGGCGACGAGGCGGCCACGCTCCCCGAACTGACTGCGACCAGGAAGCTCGAAGATCATGAGGGCGCAGCAGTCAATGTGGTCTTCTCTGCGCTTCTGGGTGCTGCTAATTCGGGTTCCATTGACGCCATCATGGGTGTAGCGACCTTCGGGCTACCTCTAATCGCGAAGTGGGCGCAGTATCTCGTGGTGATCGAACAACACCCTGATCTCGACTTCTCTCGCGACGACGAGAGCTAGCTCGACTCTGGCGTATGACGGCAAAACCCGTTTTGCCTCGCCGGTATTCGCGGCGAGTTTCGCTCGACCTCGATGGGGGCCAGCGTCTAGGGGTCTCCCCCTGGCCCTTCACGATGCGATCGGGTAGCTCTACGGATCGGTGTAGCGCTCACCTTCCATCTGGTCCCGTTGGAAGTCTTCCTCCAGCTGATCGTCGATCGCTTCCGCCGTCCCTGGACAGGCCAAGCCGAACCCGTCGATGTGTTGGACCTCCGACTCCCAGCACCATTCGTCGTAGTCGTCGAGGCAACGGCCATCGTCGTGACATCCGTATTGCTGAGGCGAGTACCGACCGGATCGAGTCACAGCCCCGACGTATGAGTTGAGGGCCGCCGTCACCTGGGCCTCGAAGTCTTCAAGCTCCCGCTCGTAGGCGTCGTAGCACGCGCCGATGTCGTTGCTGAAGTCCTCGGCACAGGTTGTTCTGACCTCGTCGTCGTACAGCACGAGAAGACTGAATTCTGTGTAGACCGGCCTTCCGATTGAAGGGTCGCTGGCGGTTGGGGTGGCGAGACCTGTGGTCGTCGACGCGAGGGGCGGAAGAGTTGTCGCGGTCTCGACGGGTACGACATTGGATGCAGCGGGTTCCCTTCCCCACCCGAACGCAGCTGCCAGCCCACCAAGGATCAGCGCCACCACGAGGCCAACCACCGCGGTCGCGGTAGCGACGGCGAGGACCCAGGCGAACGGTCGCTGCCATCGAGGCAGGTCTGAGAAGAACCCGTTATCGGGCATGGGACAGAACCTAACGGCACCATTTCAGGACGACCAGCAACTCTCCGATGGGCCCGCGCAGATCGCGCGAGATCGTCTCGATCGAAGCTCCCGCGTCCCTCTAGTCGTCGGGTCGCTCTCGCATCGCGTAGACACGAATCTCGTGGCTCTCGAGAGCTTCTAGCTCCGTCGCCTGGCCGTCGACTGCCCGGCCAGGATCGACCTTGGATCGCGCGATCCGAAGTCACTCGTCGAGCGAGAGCCCGATGTGTCGTTGGAGCGCTCTCGTGAGATCGCCGATCTCGGGATGGTCGCTGATCGCGGTAGGCCAGAAGCCGGGAGGGTGCGTCCTCAGGCTGTCGTAGAGGTTCGACGGTCTGTCGCCGAAGAGCGCAGCAAGATCGGGATACTTCGTGTCGAGAGCTTCGGCGAAGTCGCGTAGCCCACGAGAGAGTGCGAAGGCGATCTCGGTCAGCGGCCACGCGCCGGGATGCGGCTCCCATCCTG
>JBBDQO010000020.1:0-10819 GCA_040905925.1 Acidimicrobiia bacterium
AGGAGCGAAACGGCGTTGTCTTCTACCACCGTTAGCTTGGGGTTCCCAAGAAGGCCTGATCACCTAGGCTGACCGGTCGTGCCGATCATCGCCATCGAGTTCCTCGACTGGCTGGATCCCGAGAAGCTGATTCAGGCCGTCGGCCTGCTCGGGGTCTTCGCCGTCATCTTCGCCGAGTCCGGTCTGTTGGTCGGGTTCTTCTTGCCCGGCGACTCACTGCTGTTCACCGCCGGCTTTTTCGCATCGAGCCCCGAGTCGATCCCCGAGTCGCTCCATCTCCCCTTCATCCCCCTCTTGATCGGGTGTCTGTTGGCGGCCGTGATCGGCGATCAGGTCGGCTACGTATTCGGGCGCAAAGCGGGCCCTGCTCTCTTCAAACGACCCGATTCCCGCTTCTTCAAACAGGAGTACGTGGATCGGGCCCATGGTTACTTCGATCGGTACGGTCCCAAGACGATCGTCCTCGCCAGGTTCATACCAATCGTCCGCACTTTCGCCCCTGTGGTGGCAGGGGTGGGACGGATGGAATACAAGATCTTCTTCCGTTTCAACGTGGTGGGCGGGGTGTTGTGGGCGCTCGGGATCACCACCCTCGGCTACTACCTGGGTCAGATCGACTTCGTGGCCCGCAACCTCGAGGTGACGATCATCATCATCGTGTTCATCTCGATCCTCCCGATGATCATCGAGATCTGGCGTGGGCGTCGACAGCGGGCAGTCGGGGCCAAGGGCTCAGATGAGCACGACCACCAGAGCACCAGTGCCGAAGGCGAGTAGCCAGCTGGCCAACGAGCCAACCAGGACGTACTCGGGGTCGATTGCCGCCGGTTTCCCGCTGATCTCGGGGAAGCGGAGGATGCTCTTGGCGGCCACCACCAACCCGGCCGCCGCCGCCGCTCCGGCCAGCATCAACACATAGATCAACAGGCGCTCGAGGATTCCGATCCAGCGACCGGCCTGATTGTGACGAGGGGTGGTCTCTTGTCTCGTAAGCCGCAGTATCAGTCGCACCACCCAGTTGGCAGGAAAGGTGAGCAGAAGCCCACCCAACGCGACCACACCGAGGTCAGACCAGCTCACGGTGTGACCGGGAGAGGCGGTGACCCGATGTTCCTCGCCTCGACCAGGGCCAGGATCCCATGGGTATTGGCCCGACGGCTCACCGAGCTCTTGTTGAGCCCGAGCCTGTGGGCCACCTCGGTCTGGGTGACGCCGCCCAACAGGCCAATCGCGATCTGGGTGTCGATCATGTCCATGCCGCCGATCAAAGCATCCCGAAGTGACAGATAGCTGTTGAACAGTGGATCGAGCGCAGTCTCGGTGCGGATCGCGGTTCGCAAGAGTCGGGCGCGACCCTTTGACGAGCGCTCGATCGACTCGATGGCGTCCCGTGCCCGCCACCAGCAGGGGCCGTCTTGGCCAAACGGGGATCGAGCAGGGTCCTCGGCCACCAGCTCGCCCCACCCAATCCCAATTCGCAGCCTGATCAGCCTGAGGCTGCGGAGGTGGAGTTGGAGAGAGGCTTCCAGAGCCTGGCCCATCGTCGGGTAGCGGGCCTGGAACTCGTCTCCAATGGTGAAGGTCGGATCGCCCCCCACCAGGCGGTGGACATCGGCGAAGACCGTCCCCATCTGCCTCTGCAATTCGGCCCGATCCTTCGACAGACGTGAGCCGACCATATCGCCGATCAAGGCGGCTACCTGGGGAACTGGTTGCAGCATGGATGCAACTCTAGCAGATGGTGCATATTAAGCGCAACCACGTTGGTACTAGGACACAACAGTGAGTACCGGTGCTCCTATGCTGCAACACCGAGCTTTCGGGGCTCAGTCAGCAGCCAACACCGAATCAACCGCAAACTCGCCTTCCGCATAGGCCATCTCTACCGCCCTCGCCGCCGCCTTGAGATCCGCCTCGGCCTGACGAATCAAGGCCAGGGATTCCGCGGCTGCCGCAATCGTGACCGAGGCGACTTCCGCCGCCATCGATGCCTTGGCGTCAGACTTGGCGCGGCGCACCGCAGTGAGGACTTCGCTGGTGATGCGGAACACGGCCGGGTCGCCGACGTGCGCTTCGAGCTCGGTCACCGACGGCCAGGGCGCCCGATGCACCGACCCTTCCCGCCACCACGACCACACCTCCTCGCAGACGAAGGGGAGAGAAGGGGCGAACAGCCGGAGATAGGTGCCGAGCGCAAGCTGCAGGGCGGCATGAGCGGAGGCTCCCACCGCGGCCCCATCGTAGGCCCGGCCCTTGACCAGCTCCAGATAGTCGTCGGTCCAGGTCCAGAACGACTTCTCGGCGATCTCGAGGGCCCGGGCGTAGTCGTACCTATCGAAGGCGGCGGTCGACTGAGCCACCACCTCGGAGAGAGAGGCCAGCATCGAGCGGTCGAGCGGCTCGGTGATCGCGGCCAGCTCGACGTCGTCGGCAAACCCGAGGACGAAACGGGCCGCATTCAGGATCTTCAGCGCCAGCCGCCGCCCGATCTTCATCACCCCGAAATCGACCGCGGTGTCGGTCCCCGGCCGGCCGTTGCAGGCCCAATACCGGACCGCCTCCGCGCCGTACTCCTCGATCAGGGGAATCGGGGTCAACACGTTGCCTTTCGACTTCGACATCTTCTTGCGCTCGGGGTCGAGGATCCACCCGTTGATGGCAGCGTGAGCCCAGGGGGGCACCCCATGTTCATAGTGGGAGCGAAGAAGGGTGGCGAACAGCCAGGTTCGGATGATCTCCGGGCCCTGGGGACGCACATCCATGGGAAACACCCGACCGAAGAGATCCGGGTCATCATCCCAATGCCCGGCAATCTGGGGAGTGAGCGAAGACGTGGCCCACGTGTCCATCACATCGGGGTCGCCGGCGAAACCGCCGGGTACGCCGCGCTGGGACTCCTCGTACCCGGGTGGGACATCGGTGGTGGGGTCCACCGGAAGCGCCCCCTCCGCCGGGAGGATCGGGTTCTCGAAGTCGAGGTCGCCCTGGTCGTCGACGGGATACCAAACCGGAAGCGAGACTCCGAAGAACCGCTGGCGGGAGATCAACCAATCGCCGTTGAGCCCTTCCACCCAGTGCTTGTAGCGGGCTCCCATGAAATCGGGGATCCAATCCACCTCCTCGCCCCTTGCCAGGAGCGCCCGGCGAAGATCCTCGTCCCGACCGCCGTTGCGGATGTACCACTGGCGGCTGGAGACGATCTCGAGGGGACGATCGCCCTTCTCGAAGAACTTGATGGGGTGGGTGATCGCCCGCGGCTCGCCGTCGAGATCCCCGGACTCTGCGAGCAGCTCGGCCATCTTGCGCTGCGCCTGGCTGGGGTACAACCCGGCAATCTGGGCATAGGCGGCCCTCCCGGCGGCGGATTCGATCCACTCCGGGGTGTCTTCGCGGAGCCGCCCGCTTTGTTGGATGACGGCTCTCGTCGGTAGGTCGAGCTCACGCCACCAGGTGACGTCGGAAGTGTCGCCCCAGGTGCAAATCATGGCGATCCCGCTCCCCTTCTCGGGGTCGGCCAGCTCATGGGCGACCACCGGAAGCTCGATCCCGAACAACGGTGAGATCACCGTGGTGCCGAACAGCGGTTGGTAACGAAGGTCGTCGGGGTGGGCCACCAGCGCGACACAGGCGCACACCAGCTCTGGCCGGGTGGTCTCGATGTAGACCGGGTCATCGCTCGGCCGGTGGAAGGCGATGCGGTGATAGGCCCCCGGGCGCTCCCGGTCCTCGAGCTCGGCCTGGGCGACCGCCGACTTGAAGTCGACGTCCCAGAGGACGGGGGCTTCCTGGGAGTAGGCCTCGCCGCGCTGCAGATTGCGGAGAAACGCCTTCTGACTCGTCCGCTGACAATGCTCATCGATGGTGGCGTAGGTCTGGGTCCAGTCCACCGACAGGCCGAGGGTCCGCCACAGGTACTCGAAGACCTTCTCGTCCTCGGCGGTCAGACCGTGGCAGAGCTCGATGAAGTTGCGGCGGCTGATCGAGATGGGCGGTTCCGGAGGCTCCGCCGGCGGGGTGAAATCGGGGTCGTAAAGAAGAGTCGGGTCACATCGGACCCCGTAGTAATTCTGCACCCGGCGCTCGGTGGGCAGCCCGTTGTCGTCCCACCCCATAGGGTAGAAGACCTCCATCCCCTTCATCCGTTGGTAGCGGGCAATGGCATCGGTCTGGACGTAGCCGAAAACCGACCCCATGTGCAGCGAGCCAGACACCGTGGGTGGAGGAGTGTCGATGGCGAAGATCTGCTCCCGAGCCCGGGAACGGTCGAAACGATAGGTGCCTTCGGATTCCCAACGCTCCATCCATTTCGCCTCGAGGCCCTCGAGAGCTGGCTTGTCAGGAACGGTTCGCGCCATTGGAGAGTGAAGGGTAACGGTGGTCCCGAAGGAAACCTCTCTTGCGGCTTCCGCATCTGCATGGTTAGGCTCTGCAACGACATGAACCGGCTTTTCGCCCACGCCCACCATCACCACCACCCGTCACGGGTCGGCTGATAGTGGGCGCATAGCGAAAGCAACAAGCAATCCCCACGCCGACCCCAGCGGTCGGCGTTTCTCGTTCACGGGCAAACCCACCGCAGCAGACGGCGGGAAAGAGCCCACATGGCTTCCCTCGAAAATGAACAGATAACCCACCTCGCGGTGCCCAAAGGTCGGATCGAGCCCGGGGTGGCCACCCTGCTCGCCGCGGCCGGCATGGAGCTGCGCGCCGGGCCTCGCGGCTATCGCCCGGTGCTCTCGGTGCCCGGTTACGAGGTCAAGATGCTCAAGCCGCAGAACATCGTGGAGATGCTGGCAGCGGGGTCCCGAGACGTCGGATTCGCCGGTGCCGACTGGGTGGCGGAGAAGTCCGCTGACCTCGTCGAGCTGCTCGACACCGGTCTCGACCCGGTTCGGATGGTGGCGGCGGCACCCGAGTCGCTCGTGGTCAACGGCGCTTTGCCCTCGAGGCACCTGGTTGTCGCCAGCGAGTACGAGCGTCTCACCCGCGGCTGGATCGCCAAACAGGGACTCGATGCGAGCTTCGTCCACTCCTATGGCGCCACCGAGGTCTTCCCCCCCGAAGACGCCGACGTGATCGTCGATATCAGCGCCACCGGAGAAACCCTCGCCGCCAACGGCCTCGTGGTGGTCGATGAGTTGCTTCGCTCCTCGACCCGTCTCTACGCCAGCCCGGAGGCGCTCGACTCCCCGGGAAAGAAGACCGCCATCGATGGCCTGGTTCTCAGTCTTCGCTCGGTGATCGAGGCCCGAGACCGGGCCATGGTCGAGCTCAATGTCTCCCGGGAGGATCTGGATTCTGTGATCGCGATCCTGCCCTCGATGCGGGAACCAACCATCGCCTCGCTCCACGGTGGCGATGGTCTCGCGGTGAAGGCGGCGGTTCCCCGATCCGACCTCCCGGCGCTGATCCCGTTGCTCAAGGAACGGGGAGCCACCGACATCGCCGTTTCGCGCCTGGAGCAGATCGTCCCATGAGCCGCCCTGCCAGCTACATCCCGCAAGGGTTCACCGTTCCCATCGACCTGGATCTCTCCAAGAACGAGGGAGATACTCGCGCCGAGGAGCTGCTCGCCTCCCTCGCCGATCCCCAGCGGGCAGTAAGCCGCTACCCCGACACCTCCGCCCTCCGAGCAGGGCTGGCACGCCTCCACGGGTTACCTGAAGACTCGGTCCTGGTGAGCGCCGGCGGGGACGACGCCCTTTTCCGTTGCTTCCTGGCACGGGTCGGTCCCGGGCGCCAGGTGGTGTCCACCCACCCCACCTTCGAGATGATCCCCCGCTACACCGAGCAGCGGGGCGCCGAGCTGATCGAGACTTCTTGGTGGGCAGGCGCCTTTCCCACCGAAGACCTCATCGCTTCGATCAACGGGCAAACCGATGCCGTCTTCATCGTCTCTCCCAACAATCCAACCGGGGCGGTGGCCACCGAGGCCGACCTGCGCAAGGTTGCCGCCGAGGCTCCGCTGCTGGTCCTGGATGCCGCATACACCGAGTTCGCCACCGAGGATCTGACCCAGGCAGCCCTCGAGCTCGGCAACGTCGTGGTGATCCGGACCATGTCCAAGGCGTACGGGTTGGCCGGGCTCCGGGTCGGCTATCTCCTCGGCCCACCCGACCTGGTGAGAGAGGTCGCCTCGTACGGCAACCCCTATCCGGTCGCAGCCTTGTCGGCCGCCCTGGCACTGGAACGCCTGAAGCGACCGGTATCCGAGCTCACTGAATTCGTGGAGGAGGTGAGGCGGGAACGAGTCGATCTGACGGCCATCCTGACCGATCTCGGCACGAGGCCGTTCGCTTCCGAGGCCAACTTCGTGCTCACCGATTGTGACGACGCCTCATGGCTGATGTCTGCCTCCGCCGCTCTCGGGGTCGGGCTTCGTTGGTTTCCGCAACGACCGGGGCTGGAGACGATGGTGCGGATAACGCTCCCCGGCAATCCGACCGACTTCGACCGGTTGGCCAACACCGTTGCGAAGGCGCTGGCCCCGGAGGCGATCATCTTCGACATGGACGGGGTCCTCGCCGATGTCAGCAGGTCACAAACGTTGGCCATCGTGGAAACCGCCCGCAGCTTTGGCGTCGAAATCAGTCTCGCCGACATCCAGAGGGCGAAGGCGGCGGGCAACGCCAACGACGATTGGGTGCTGACCAGGGGCCTGTGCCTGGAGCAGGGGGTCGAGGCGCCACTCGGCGAGGTGATGGACCGTTTCGAGGCTCTCTATCAGGGGACCGAAGGCTCTCCCGGGCTCAAGGTCCACGAGGCCTCCACCGTCGATCCAGCCACCTGGTCCCGATGGGCGGAAGCCCAGCCTCTGGCCGTCGTCACCGGCCGGCCCCGACCAGACGCCGAGGAGTTCCTGGAACGGTTTGGCCTCTGGGGCGGGGTATCGGCGCTGGTGTCCCGCGAGGACGCCCCCCTCAAGCCCGACTCGGCACCGGTGCGTCTGGCATTGGAGCTACTTGGCGTGAGCCGGGCCTGGATGCTCGGTGACACTCCTGATGACCTCGATGCTGCGAGGGCGGCGGGAGTGGTTCCGATCGGAGTGGTTGCCCCTGGCGACGACCCGCACCGGGCCCGGGAGAGCCTCCGCCACTCGGCGCGCATCCTCGACAACACCAACGACCTGGAGGGCCTGTTGCCATGACACGAATAGCAGAGATCACGAGGGAGACCTCGGAGACCAACATCGAATGCCGGCTCGACCTCGACGGCTCCGGGCGTTCCGACATCAAGACCGGGCTTGGGTTTCTCGACCACATGATCACCGCCCTGGCCAAGCATGGGCGATTCGACCTGGATCTGGTGGCTGACGGGGACACCCACATCGACGACCACCACACGGTCGAAGACTGTGCCATCGTCCTCGGGAAGGCGATCAACGAGGCCCTCGGTGATCGGGCCGGGATCAACCGGTTCGGTGATTCATACGCCCCTCTCGACGAGTCGCTGTCACGTGCCGTCGTCGATCTCTCGGGGCGGCCGTGGCCGGAGATCCGGCTCTCCCTGACCCGGGACACGATCGGGGACGTAGCCGCCGAGAACCTGACCCACTTCCTTCGCTCGCTGGCGATGGAAGCCCGCATGTCACTTCATGTCGACGTGATCCGGGGAGACAACGACCATCACAAAGCCGAATCTGCCTTCAAGGCGCTGGCGATCGCCCTGCGCGCGGCGGTGACGGTGAACGGAGACGATGTCCCGAGCACCAAAGGGTCATTGGTTTGAGACAGGTCGTGGTCGTCCCCACCGGAACCGCCAACACCGCATCCGTGATCGCCGCCTTCAGACGTCTCGATTCCGATCCGGTCCTGGCCGTCAACCCCAAGGCCGTCGAGGAGGCAGATCGGGTGGTCCTCCCGGGGGTGGGCGCCTTCGCCCCTGCGATCAACCGCATCGACCAACTGGGGATGCGTGAGGCCTTGACCACCCGCATCGAGAGCGACCGGCCCACCCTGGCGATTTGTCTCGGGATGCAACTTCTGTGCGCATCGAGCGAGGAGAACCCGGATGCAACGGGTCTCGGGATCGTTCCCGAGACCGTAACCCGGTTCGCCGGCGATCTCAGGGTTCCCCAACTCGGGTGGAACATGGTCGAACCTGACGGATCGACATCCCTCGAAGCGGGGTGGGCCTACTTCGCCAACTCCTACAAGATCCCCCGGCTCCCCGAGAGCTGGTCGGGGGCAACCACCGACTACGGGGGGAGCTTCGTGTCGGCGATGGAGCGGGGGGCGATCCTGGCCTGTCAGTTCCACCCCGAGCTTTCCGGAGCCTGGGGATCCAATCTGCTTCGGCGCTGGCTCTGGAAGGAGGCCTGATGCTGGCCGCACGGGTCATTCCCTGTCTCGACATCAAGGACGGCCGGGTGGTGAAGGGTGTCCGGTTTCAGGAGCTCCGGGACGCCGGAGACCCGGTGGAGAACGCTGCCGCCTACGAGGAGCAGGGGGCGGACGAGATCATCCTCCTCGATGTCTCGGCCACGCCCGAGGGCAGAGGCAACGCGGTGGAGACGGTTCGCGCCGTGCGCTCGGTCCTCTCCATCCCATTGACAGTGGGAGGCGGCGTCCGACGCGAGTCCGACGCCGGGCGCCTCCTCGACGCCGGTGCCGACAAGGTGGGCGTGAACACCGCGGCGGTGAGCCGGCCGGACCTGGTGGCCGAGATCGCCTCGCGTTTTGGTTCCCAATGCACGGTCCTCGCGGTGGATGCGGCGGCCCGCGTCGGTGGCCCACCCGTAATTGGTACGGAGAGGGGTCATATCCGGACCTCTGGCTCCCAATTACGGAGTCGGTGGGAGGTCGTGGTGCAGAGTGGGTCCCATCGCACCGGTCTCGACGTCGTGGAATGGTGCCGGAAGGCGACCGCATTGGGGGCGGGCGAGATCCTGCTCACCAGTTGGGACCGCGACGGGACCCGGGACGGATACGACGTCGAGCTGATCGCGGCCGTCGCCGGCTCGGTCACGGTGCCCGTTATCGCCTCCGGTGGCGCGGCCCGCTCCGAGCACCTGGTCACGGCGCTCCGTGCCGGTGCCTCCGCCGCCCTGGTGGCTTCGATCCTCCACGATGGCGACACCACTGTCGCCGACCTCAAGCTCGGGCTGAGCCGGGCCGGGATAACGGTCCGACGATGATCATCCCGTCCATCGACATCTCAGGCGGCCAGGCGGTTCAGCTGTTGGGGGGAGAGACCCTCGTCCTCGAAGCCGGCGACCCGTTCCCCCTCATGGAGCGCTTCTCGGTGGTGGGTCAGGTAGCGGTCATCGATATCGATGCCGCCCGTGGCGAGGGTCAGAACCGAGACTTGATCACCGAGCTTTGCCGCCGGGAACGAGCCCGGGTCGGAGGCGGCATCCGCGATCTCGAAACTGCAAGACAGTGGCTCGACCTCGGCGCCGAGAAGATCATCATCGGGACCGCGGCCACCCCCCAGTTTCTCTCGTCACTCCCCCGGGAGCGGGTCATCGTGGCGCTTGACTCCCGCGACGGCGACGTGCTCAGTCACGGCTGGCGTCGATCCACGGGCCAGCGCCTCCTCGATCGGGTCTTCGAGTTGAGGGACCTCTGCGACGGCTTCCTGATCACCTTCGTCGAGCGGGAAGGACAACTCCAGGGAACCGACCTCCACCAGGCCCAGCAGGTGATCGCAGCCGCCGGTGAGGCCCGGGTGACGATCGCCGGCGGCATCAGCACCGTCGAGGAGATCGCGGCGCTCGATCGTCTCGGCGCCGACGCACAGGTTGGAATGGCCCTGTACACCGGCGTCGTCTCCCTTGCGGATGCTCTTACCGCTCCCCTGGACTCGGAGCGAGGGGACGGCTTGTGGCCCACAGTCGTCGTGGACGAGGCAGGGGTGGCCCTCGGCCTGGTCTGGTCGAGTCAGGAGAGTGTTCGCCAGGCCGTCGAGACCAGGCGGGGCGTCTATCAGAGCCGGTCGCGGGGGGTCTGGGTCAAGGGCGAGACCTCGGGTGCGGTGCAGGAGCTGCTCCGGGTCGACGTCGATTGCGATCGCGACACCCTTCGCTTCACCGTGCGCCAGCACGGCCCGGGGTTCTGTCACACCGGGGCTCGGACCTGCTGGGGCGCCGACCACGGGCTCGGTCGTCTCCAACGGCGCATTCTCACCTCAGAAAAACACCCCGCCTCCAACACCCGGAAACTGCTCGACGACCCGGTTCTGCTCGCTGCCAAGATCCGCGAAGAGGCCGACGAGCTGGCCGAAACCGGTGATCGGGAGCGGGTGGTGGCCGAGGCGGCGGATCTTCTCTATTTCTTGTTGGTGAAGACGGCAGCCGCCGGTGTAGGCCTGGACGAGATCGAGATCGAGCTCGATCGCCGGGAAAGACGGGTGACCCGGCGTCCGATGACGGCCAAGGAGACTCGATGAGACACCTCCGCCGTGCCGACCCGGGGACTGTCCCCATCGTCCGTCGACCGGTTGAGTTGGGCACGCTTCGGGAAGCAGCCCTCATCGTGGAGGATGTCCGGCTTGGCGGTGAATCGGCTCTGCGCCAGCACGCCCAACGACTCGGGGACCTGGAACCCGGGGACGAGATCGTCCTCGACCGCAGCCGGATCGAGCAGACGCTGGAATCCCTTCCCGGCGACACACGGGGTGTCCTGGAACGGGTGGCCGGTCGGATCCGGTCATTCGCCCAAGCCCAGCGCCAGTCCCTGAATGACGTCGACATCGAGGTCAGCGGGGGACGCGCCGGTCACCGGTGGATCCCGGTGTCGTCTGCAGGGGCCTATGCCCCCGGGGGCCGCTATCCGCTCCCTTCGTCGGTGCTGATGACGGTGATCCCGGCGCGGGGGGG
>JBBDQO010000021.1:0-10732 GCA_040905925.1 Acidimicrobiia bacterium
TTGCACCCATCTCCCTCATCAGGAGGTCGAGCACCTCGGCAGGCATGTCGGGATGGATCTCGAGCCGGACCACTCGCCCGAAGCGGCGTTGGGTGAGCTCGGACTCGATCGCCATCAGCAGGTCGCCGCCCTCGTCCTCTTCGACATCGATATCGGCGTTGCGGGTGACCCTGAACACGTGATGGCCGAGCACCTCCATCCCGGGGAACAAGGCACCGAGGTGGACTGCGATCACCTGCTCCAGGGGGACGAACCGCTCACCATCGGGAAGGACGACGAACCGGGGCAGGATCGGGGGGACCTTGACCCTGGCGAACCTGGCGAGACCCGTGTCCGGGTTTCTCACGAAAACCGCCATGTTGAGCGACAGGTTGGAGATATATGGGAACGGGTGGGAGGGGTCGACCGCCAGAGGGGTGACCACCGGGAACACCAGCTCCCGGAACTGGCCATCGAGGAACGCCCGGTCCTCGTCGTCGAGGGTCGGATAGTCGCTGAACACGATGCCTTCGCTCCCCAGAGCAGGGGCCAGCTCGGACAGGAACACCTTGGAGATCGTCTCGTACTGGAGCTCGACGACGTTCCTGATCGCGGCGAGTTGTTGGGAGGGTGTCATCCCATCGGGCGGGGTAGCCCCGACCCCATGAGACACCTGCTCTTTGAGCCCGGCCACCCGCACCTGAAAGAACTCATCGAGATTGTCCGACCAGATGGCAAGGAACTTGGCGCGTTCCAGAAGCGGGAAGTCGGACCGTTGGGCGATGGAGAGAACCCGCCGGCTGAACTCGAGCCAGGACAACTCTCGATTCAGGAAATGATCCGGATCGAACTGCTCCACTTCGCTGGTGATGAATACCAAGGCACTGTTACCGATCGGTTAACGGCGGGCTACCCCGAGACCGCCAAGCAGGAAAAGACGCAAATGCATGGTGACCGATTCGATTCGGTCCTCGGGTCTGGGCGCCGACAGGACGGTGCGGGCTGCGGACATTATCGAGTCCTGAATCAGCCTCCCGGCGAGGTCCGGGGGCATCGACCGAAAATCACCCGAAGCGACGCCGGCGTGATAGAGCCCGACCATGGCCTCCGCCAGATTGGCGTGGGCGGCCCGGATCCTGACTTCGGCTTCGGCTCCCATCCGCCCCACTTCGCGGTGCAGGATCACTCCCAACACCGGGTCACTGATCACGAACTCGACCGTCCTCGACGCCAGATCGGCAAGACGGTCCGCCGCGTTCCCGCCGGGGGGCACCGCCCCGATCAAAGTCTCGACCACACCGGGAAGCTCTTCTTCGACCAAGGTGGCGATGAGGTCGTCTCGATCGGTGAAGTAGTCGTAGAGAGTGGTTCGACCGACACCGGCGTAGAGGGCGATCTCGCCGAGTGGGAGGTCGGCGGTCCCGGCCTGATGGATCAGGGTCTTGGCCGCGTCGAGAAGGGCACTCCTGGTCAGTGCCTTGTGCTCGTCGATGGAAGCAGCACGGATACGCGGCATCGAGACCGAAAGGCTATCCCGACTTGGGGCAAAGGGCCACCAGTCTTGCCGACGTCTCGTCGGCGAGATGGCGTAGATTCGACGCCGAGGAGGAAGATATGCCCAACGGTCAAGGATCAGAGAGCGTCCACAACGCCGGCGATACGGTCCGGGTCCAAACCCGGGCTCGCCCCTGGAGCGGTCTCCTGCTTGGCATCCTGCTCGGTCTTTCGATCGCAGTCATCCTGCAACAGGCAGGGGTCTGGCCGCTCGACCGGTTGTTGGTATTCGGTTCCGCCGGCCTCTTCGGTCTGATCGGCATCCTCCTCACGGGTTGGGGGAGGGAGCGGGTCTCGGCTTTTTCGACCATCCTTCCCCTTCTCCTCGCGGTCGGCATGATTGCCTGGGGGGCGACCGGGCTCACCCAGCTCAACGAGACCGGGGAGCTCAACGGGGGCTGCACGGTCGAGGCCCAATCCGACGTCGACGACACGATCGTGACCGACACCACCCGGCAAGGCCCCTTCGAGGTAGATCCCGAGGGCGGTCTCTCCTGGCTCGCCACCTCGCCGGGTCCGATCATGGACCACACCTGGGAGATCTGGGTGGATGTCGGAGGGTTCGCGGTTGTAGTGGCAGACGGCGGCGACCCGAACACCAGCGGCGACCCGGAGAACCAGGGCGACGTCGCCGACGTGTCGGCATACGTGGAGGAAGTCACCGCGGTCTCGGGCCAGCAGATTCGTGGCGTGTTCGAGGTCGGCGGGGACATCGAGGGCACCGGGGGGGCGTGCGACGGCTTCGCCTTCGTGCGGCTGACGGCCGATCCCCTCTCTACCCTGGCCTCCCAGATCGCGGCCGGTCTGGCGTTGATCGCATTGATCTGGCTGGTGACCATCGCCATGAGACGGACTCACCTCGCCGAAGCGGTGGAGACCGAGAGAGAGGTGATGGGGCCGGCCCAGGCTCCCCCTAGCGAGCCGATTCAGGACGAAGGTGTGGCAGACACCAACGAGGCCGCGCCCGGCGCCGATTCCGATCAAACCCCGCTCGGAGCGGCCAAGCCCGACGACGACTACATCGACCCGGGCGAGCCAAACGACGACGAGCGGTTTCCTCCCACGACCTGAGCCTCTCCTGAGGATGAGCTGACCCCCGGTCTTGGCAAACCGCGAAGGTGGCACCAAACTCCGGGGGGTGACCGAGGGCCAACTCCAACTCACAGACGCACTGGTCGCCGACTGGCGGGACAGTGCCACCTGTTCGGGCCTGCCCCAGGCTCTCTTCTTCCCGGTCGGCGAAGCAATCGACGAAGCGATCGCACAAGCCAAGGCGATCTGCTCTGTCTGCCCGGTCACCGACGACTGTCTCGAATTCGCCCTGGAGACCAACCAGCGATCGGGTATCTGGGGTGGGGCTTCGGAGGAAGACCGAAAGGCGCTACGGCGCAAATGGCTGGCCGCCCGCCGCCGGGCGAGTTGAGGACAGGGACACGGCCCTGATCCCGGTCAAGCGCGCCACCACGGGTGTGGCAGTCGTCTTTCTCGCCAATGGTGTGATCGTCGGGAGCTGGATTCCGAGACTTCCCGAGATCAGGGACCGTCTGTCGATGGACCTCGACACCCTGGGTTTGACTCTCGCCCTGGGAGGTCTGGGGGCGCTGATCGGTTCCTCGGTGAGCGGCGTAGTGCTTGGTCGAATCGGGGCGAGACGGTCTGCCGTTGTTGGTGCCGGCCTGCTGTTCCTCCTGCTCCCCCTGATCGCGGTGGTCCCCACTGCATTCCTTCTTGGCCTGCTGCTGGCTGTCCTCGGGTTCGTCGACGCACAAGCCGATGTCGGCATGAACCAAGTCGGGGTCCGGGTCGAGGAGTCGGCCGGTCGCTCGATAATGACCCGCCTCCATGGGCTGTGGAGTCTCGGGACACTGCTCGGGTCCGGTTTGAGCGCACTTGCGGTCTTGTCCGGCTTCAGGCTCGGGCCACAATTGGCCGCTCTTTCCGTCGCCGGCCTGGCCGTGGTGGCCTTGGCGGCGCGGTTGGTTCCCGACACGGCGCCCCGTCCCGGAACTGGAGAGAGATCGGGCCGGATCGCTCTCGGATTGATAGTGGCCGGGGCCACCTTGGTGGTCATCGAGGGCACCCCAATGGACTGGGGGGCGATCTTTCTGATCGACGTCACCGGCACCACGGCAGCTGTGGGAGGTACCGGTGTGATCGTGTTCACCGCCGGCATGCTCGTCGGCAGGATGGCGGGCGACTATGTGGTCGACCGGTTCAGGGGGGTCCCGACCCTCTTCGCCGGAATCATGCTCTCCGTGGCCGCGATGCTGCTCGTCGTGCTGTCCGGCTCCACCGCCATCGCCCTGATCGGATTCGGGCTTTGGGGGCTTGGGATCTCGGTGGCACTTCCGGTCCTCTACAAGCTCGCCGGCTCGCACCCGTCGTTCGCCGAGGGCGCAGGCCTCGCCGCTCTCACCGTGGGCACCCGACTCGGGTTCATGGCCGCGCCCGCCCTGCTCGGCCTGGTGGCGACAGCATCGAACCTGTCGGCGGCTCTGACCCTGGTGGTGGGTCTGGCGGCAGCGGCGGCGCTGGTGACCATCCGCCTCACTGTTGCGGGCGGGGGTCGCGTGCGCGATTCCCTCCCGAGCCAGGGCAGCTCATAATGTGGGGACAGGCAGACGGGACAACCAGATGAACAAACAAGCCGAATACGTCCTTCGCACCGTTGAGGAGCGTCGAATCCGCTTCGTGCGGCTGTGGTTCACCGACGTCCAGGGGTTCCTGAAGTCGGTCTCGATCGGCCCGACGGAGCTCGAAGTTGCATTCGAGGAGGGGATGACCTTCGACGGCTCCTCGATCGACGGCTACGCCCGCATCCAAGAAGCCGACATGCTGGCCAAACCGGACCCCTCGACGTTTCAGGTGCTTCCCTGGCGAACCGAGGAGCAAGTGGCACGGATGTTCTGCGACATCTACACCCCGGACGGAGAGCCTTTCCCGGGGGACCCACGGATCGTCCTCAAGAGAAACCTGGAAAGGGCGTCGGAGAAGGGATACATCTTCTACGTCGCCCCCGAACTGGAGTTCTTCTACTTCCGGGACTCGGGGCCCGTCCCCGAGGTCCTGGACCGTGGCGGCTATTTCGACCTGACGCCGCTCGACGTCGCCCAGGAGTACCGGCGGAACACGATCAACGCCCTGGAGCACATGGGGATACCCATCGAGCATTCCCATCACGAGGTGGCGCCGAGCCAGCACGAGATCATCGTGCGATACACGGACGCCCTGACGATGGCAGACAACATCATGACCTCCAGGCTGACAGTCAAAGAGGTCGCCCTCCAACATGGGATCTACGCCACCTTCATGCCCAAACCTCTCGAGGACTACGACGGTTCTGGGATGCACCTCCACCTGTCCCTGTTCGAGGGTGACGTCAACGCCTTCCACGAGCCGGGAACTCAAGGTGGTCTCTCCAAGGTGGGTCAGGCTTTCATCGCCGGGCTGCTCCGGCACGCCGCCGAGCTGACCGCGGTTACCAACCAATGGGTGAACTCCTACAAGCGACTGGTGGCGGGGTTCGATGCACCTATCTATGTGTCCTGGGCGCGCAACAACCAGTCCGCTCTGGTGCGAGTCCCCTCGGTGAAGAAAGGCAAGCCATCGAGTGTTCGGGTCGAGTACCGGGCCGCCGATGCGGCGTGCAACCCTTATCTGGCACTTTCGGTGATCCTCGCCGCTGGTCTGGCCGGGATCCGGGAGGGCTACGAGCTGCCGGCAGAGGTGGCCGCTGACATCCACCGGCTGACGCCTGCGGAAAGGGCGGCCGCCGGTGTCAAACGGCTTCCGGAGACCCTCTCCGAGGCACTGGACACACTGGAGCAGTCCGAGTTGATGGCCGAGGCGCTCGGCGAGCATGTCTTCGACTGGTTTCTCCGCAACAAACGCCGCGAGTGGGATCGATTCCAGCATCACGTATCCCAATTCGAGCTCGAGACCTACCTTCCCGTTCTGTGATCGTCGCCGTCCACCCCGCCGAATGCTCCGAGGGTGTGTTCGACGGCCTTGCCCTGGGAGGGGCCACGATGACTGGGGCGCCGGAGTTGGTGCCCGAGGATCGCCGGATCAACGATTCCGACCTGCTCCTGGTCGAGCTCGGTGACCAGCCGATGAGGAGGCTCCGCGAGCTGACACGCATCATCGAGGTCATTGGGCTGCCGGTGATCGTGGTGGTCGCTATCGAGCACCTGGCGTTGATGGAAGGCACATCGGGAATCTCGGACTTCCTGACCGCACCGGTGGACCCGCTCGAACTGCGGCTGCGTCTGCAGAGGCTCACCATGACCGAGCTGGCCGACGACCTGGTGGTTTTCAAGGATCTCGAGCTGAACCCGTTGAACTATCAGGCAACTCTGGCCGGAGAGCCATTGGACATGACCTTCATGGAGTACGAGCTGCTCCGTTTCCTGATGGAGAACCCGGTCCGGGTTTGGTCACGGGAGCAACTCCTTTCCAAGGTATGGGGCTACGACTACTACGGCGGGGCGCGAACGGTCGACGTTCACATCCGTCGCCTCCGGGCGAAGTTGGGTGAGGAAAGATCGTCGTGGATCACCACTGTGCGTTCCGTCGGATACCGGTTCGGATAGAGGAAATGGGTTTTCGCACCAAGCAGATCCATGCCGGGGTAACCCCGGATCCGACAACCGGGGCCATCCTCACCCCGATCTACCAGTCCACCACATTCGTCCAGGACTCGGTGGACGAGTACATGGCGAAGGGCTTCTCCTACAGCCGGGCCGGCAACCCGACGGTTCGGGCACTCGAGGAGAAACTCATCGCCCTGGAGGGAGGAGTCGACGCCACGGCCTACGGGTCAGGTATGGCGGCCACGGTCGCCGTCTTCCTGGGCCTGCTCCAGGCGGGCGACCATGTGGTCATCGGTGATGTTGTCTACGGCGGCACTTACCGCTTCGCCGACCAGTTCCTCACGCGATTCGGAGTCGACGTCTCCTTCGTGGACGGAGCCGACCTGGAGGCCATCGCGGCTTCGGTGGGCCCCACCACCCGGATGGTGTTCACCGAGACCCCCGCCAACCCCACATTGAAGATCACCGATCTCCGGGCTGTCTCTGAGATCTGCGCTGAATCGGGAATCCTCCACGTCACCGACAACACATTCCTCACCCCCTACCTCCAGCAGCCGTTCGACCTCGGAGCCAACATCGTCATTCATTCGACGACCAAGTTCCTCGATGGGCACAACGCCACACTGGGGGGAGTGGTTGTGGTCGACGATGCCGAGCTCCAGGAGAAGATCGCCTTCGCCAGGATCGCCGCCGGACTCGTGATGTCGCCGATGGTCGCCTGGCTCACCCTGCAGGGAGTAAAAACCCTCAGCCAGCGCATGGACGCCCAATCTGCGAACGCGATCGCAGTCGCCGAGTGGCTGCAGGGGCACCCCAAGGTGGACTATGTCAACTACCCGGGTCTACCCGAGCACCCTCAGCACGAGCTGGCGAAGAGACAGGCGACCGGGTTCGGGGCGATGGTGTGCTTCGAAGTCCACGGCGGGCTGGAAACCGGCAAGAAGTTGATGGACGCCGTCGAGTTGTGGAGCCTCGCCGAGAATCTCGGATCCGTCGAGTCGCTGATCACCCATCCGGTCACCATGACTCACGCCGCGGTGCCTCCCGCAGAGCGAGTCGCCGCCGGGATTACCGACGGGCTGGTGAGGCTCTCGGTCGGGCTCGAGGATGTCGAAGACCTGATCGACGACTTGGAGTCCGCCCTCGACCGGATCTGACCTGATTCGCCTCAGGAAAGGGCCCTGACCCTGACCAGCGCATCCCTGGCGAACACCCTGCCTTCCTCGGTCTCAACGGGTCGGCGCACCACCTGGGCCTCGATCACGGTCATGCCGTCGAGCCATGTCAGGAGATCGGGCACACTCCACAGGATCTCGGGGACCTGGGGTCCTCCGTGGCCGTGCTCGATGTTGCTGACGTCGTGCCCTATGAGAAACAGCTCGCCTCCTGGTGCCAGCCATTTCCTGCTGGTGCGAATCACCTTCTCGAAGTCGGGGGGCATCAGATGCAGATAGGCGATCAGCACCAGGTCGAATCGGCCGTCCGGCTCCCAATCCCGGACATCGGCGACAACGAACTCGACGAGATCGCTCTGGGCGGCGGCCCGACTCGATGCCACCTCCGAGAAGTCGACGGCGGTCATCGCCCAACCACGCTCGGCCAGCCAGATGGCATTGCGCCCCTCACCGGAGGCGAGATCGAGCCCCCGACCGGGCGCCACGTCTGCCAGCCGGTCGGCAACGAACAGGTTTGGAGTGACTGACCAGAGTTGGTCAGAGGATCTGTAGCGCTCGTCCCAGTCGGTGGAGTCCACCTCAGCCGAACTCGATCCCCTGGGCGAGTGGGAGGTCGTCGCCCCAGTTGATGGTGGTCGTCTGACGTCTCATGTAGGCCTTCCAGGCGTCGGAGCCCGCCTCCCGGCCTCCCCCGGTCTCCTTCTCCCCCCCGAAGGCCCCACCGATCTCGGCGCCGGAGGTGCCGATGTTGACGTTGGCGATCCCGCAGTCCGATCCGGTGTCACCGAGGAATTTCTCGGCGTTGCGGATCGACTCGGTGAATATTGCTGAAGACAGGCCCTGAGTCACCCCGTTCTGGATTCGAATCGCCTCGTCGAGGGTGTCGAACTCGATGACCCAGAGGATCGGTGCGAAGGTCTCCTGTTGGGTGATCGAGGCCTCAGCCGGCACCACGGCGATGGTGGGCTCAACGAAGTAGCCGGGACGATCGATCCGGTTGCCGCCGGTGACGATTCGGGCGCCTTGCTCCCGTCCGATCTCCAGGGCGGTCATCATCTGCTCGATGGCGCTCTCACTGACCACCGGCCCCATCAGGATGCCCGGCTCCGAGGGGTCGCCGATCTTGACCTGTCGGTAGGCCTCGGCCAGCCGGTCGACCATCTTGTCGGAGACCGCCCGGTGCACCAGGAGGCGGCGGAGCGAGGTGCAGCGCTGACCCGCGGTCCCCACCGCCGAGAACAGGGTGGCCCGCACCGCAAGGTCCAGGTCGGCGTCGTCCATGACGATCACGGCGTTGTTGCCGCCCAACTCGAGAATGGTCCTGCCCATCCGCTGGGCCACGGCCGGGCCCACGATTCGACCCATGTTGCAGGATCCGGTGGCCGAGATCAGGGGAAGCCTCGGGTCCCGATTCATCTGGCTGCCCACCGTCGCGCCATCCCCGACCACCAGGTTGAAAACGCCCTCGTAGCCGCTCCCCGCCATCACCTCCTGGGCTATCCGGGTCACCGCAATGGCGCTGAGAGGTGTGCGCTCGGAAGGCTTCCAAACCACGGTGTCGCCACACACGGCCGCAATGGTCGAGTTCCACGACCACACCGCCACCGGGAAGTTGAAGGCAGAGATGACACCCACCGGGCCCAGCGGGTGCCAATGCTCGTACATCCGGTGGTTGGGCCGCTCAGAAGCCATCGTGCTGCCGTACAGCTGGCGGGAGAGGCCGACCGCGAAATCGCAAATGTCGACCATCTCCTGAACCTCACCGACCCCTTCCGGCAGGATCTTTCCCATCTCCAGGGTGACCAAGGCCCCCAGAGCCTCGATGTTGTCGCGCAGGGCGTCTCCGAGGCGACGGATGTACTGGCCGCGCTTGGGCGCCGGAAGCAGCTTCCAACGCTCGAAGGTCTCGACCGAGTTGGCCACGACCTCGTCGTAATCAGCGACTGAGGCCATCGTCACCGATCCCAGGGCCTCGGAGGTGGACGGATCGATGACGTCGATCGTCTCACCGGTCGCCTCGAGCCATCGACCGGCAAAGACACCGGAGTTGGCCTCGGAGAGGCCGAGCGCGGAGAAGACCTTCATCTTGTTCATCGCGCCGCCACCACTTCGATCTCCACGAGGAAGCCACCGGGCAGAGCGCCGGCCTGAACGGTAGAACGCGCCGGAGGCTGATCGCCGAGGAACCCGGCGTAGACCGCGTTCACCTTGGGGAAGTCGCCGATATCGGCGAGGAAGATCGTGGTCTTCACGATGTCGGAGATGCCCAACCCGAGGTCGCCCAGGATCGCCCCGATGTTGGACATGACCTGAGTGGTTTGAGTCTCGACGTCGTCAGGCGATCGCTCCCCGGTGAGCGGATCCACGGCGACCTGACCCGACATGAAGACAAAGCCGTTGGCTTCGGTGACGACCGAGTAGGGGCCCATGGCGCCTGGCGCCGATGGGGTGACCGGGACGGTTTTTGGCACCCATTGCTCCTGTATCGGGGAAGTCCGGAGGCTAACCGACCGCCAGCGGTGTAGCTCTCGCGAGCGACCGAGCAGGGTGTTAGGAGAAGGAGTTTCCGCAGCCGCAGGTGTGGGAAACGTTCGGGTTGTTGATGGAGAACCCGGTCTCCATCAGTCCGTCTTTGTAGTCGAGGGTGGAGCCACGCACCATCTCGGCGCTCTGGGGGTCCACGACGACCCGCACGTCCCCGAATTCCTCGACGATGTCGGCCTCGTCGATCTGAGAGTCGAAGTACATCTCGTAGGAGAAGCCGCTGCAGCCCCCAGGGCGCACCGCCATCCGCAGGGCAAGATCGCTGTCGGCCTCGGCCTGGATCAGCTCGCGCACCTTATCGATGGCGATATCGGTGAGGAGGACTGTCTTTTGGGGCTGATTGGATTTGATGCTGAGGATCTGTGTCATGGTTGAACCTGGATTCATT
Organism: Acidimicrobiia bacterium; assembly: GCA_040905925.1. Taxonomy (GTDB): domain Bacteria; phylum Actinomycetota; class Acidimicrobiia; order Spongiisociales; family ZC4RG35; genus JALYNX01. Next base: position 10,233 of record JBBDQO010000021.1, read on the forward strand.
CTAACCCGGCTTTGGACCTGGGACATCACCCCCGATTGCCTGTGTCCCGCCAGACTTCTGCAATGTCGTTATCCGGGTGCTGTCTCTTACCATGAGGGCCAATGCCAACCCGCGATGACGTCCTCAAGACCCTGGAAGGGGTTCGTGATCCCGAACTGGGTGGCAACGTCGTCGAATTGGGGATGATCAGCGACGTCACGGTGCACGGATCGACCGTGGATGTCGGTTTGGCCTTGACCATCGCCGAGTGCCCGCTGCGCAACCAGATCGAGAACGACACCCGTCGCCGCATCCTCTCCATGCCCGGTGTCGACGCACTGAACCTGCGGACCACGGCGATGACCAAGAAGCAACGCGCCGGGTTGATGTCGGTGGCAAGACAGAAGGTGAGAGAGAATGCGGAGCCAACCCAGGTCTCGCCCACAACCCGGGTGATCGCGGTGGGCTCGGGCAAGGGTGGAGTCGGCAAGTCTTCGGTGGCGGTGAACCTCGCGGTGGCC
>JBBDQO010000022.1:0-10645 GCA_040905925.1 Acidimicrobiia bacterium
CCCCAGTGAACGAAGTGAGCGTTGGGGGGAGAGCCGGCGAAGCCGGGAGGGGGGCCGCCGCAGGCGAAGGGGGAGTACCGGCGCAGCCGGGGAGGGGGGAATACCGTTACGCGTCAACGGTGCCCCCTCCGGCCCTCCGGGCCACCTCCCCCAACGTCGCTTCGCTCCTGGGGGAGGAAACAGGGCCTCACGTCAGGATCCCCTCATAGTTTCTCATCGTGAGCTGGGATTCGATCTGCTTCATCGTCTCCAATGCGACCCCGACCACGATCAGGATCGAGACCCCGGAGAAGGCGATCGAGATGCTCCAGACGGCGCCGGCGATGGCAGGGAGGATTGCGATCGTCGCCAGGAAGATCGATCCGGGCAATGTGATCCGATTGAGGATGAACGAGAGGTGCTTCGAAGTCTGACGACCGGGGCGGACTCCTGGGACGAAACCTCCTTGACGCTGAATCATCTCCGCCTGTTTCTCGGGATCGAATTGAATGGCCGTGTAGAAGTAGGTGAAGAAGATGATCAACGAGAAGAGAATCAGGATGTACCACCAGCTCACGGTCCCGCTACCCCCCAGGTTCCGGTCGATCCAGCCGTAGATCCGCTGGATCCAGGCGGCATCCGAGGGGATCGCGGTGATGATCAGCGAGGGGATGAGGAGCACCGAGGTGGCGAAGATGACCGGGATCACGCCTGCGGTGTTCACCTTCAAGGGGATGTAGGTCGACTGGCCACCCATCACCCGCCGCCCACGAACTCGTTTCGCGAACTGGATCGGGATCCGGCGTTGTGCCTGATCCACATAGATGATGGCGCCGATCATCAACAAGAACACCGCCACCACCACCACAAACCTGATTGGAAGGTTGGCGGCCACGGTCTGACCCCAGATCTGCCCGAATATGAACGGGAACTGGCTGAGGATCGAAACGAAGATGATCAGCGACATCCCGTTGCCCACCCCCCGTTGCGTGATCAGCTCTCCGAGCCACATCACCATGGCGGTGCCGGCGGTCATGGTCAGCACGACCAAGATCACTCGACCTGTCGTATAGGTGGGGATCAGGTCGATCCCGTTGGTGAATCGCCCGACATGGAAGAGATAGGTGAAGCTCGTCGATTGGATCAGCGCGAGGACGACGGTCAGATAACGGGTCCACTGGGTGATCACCTTGCGACCCGATTCGCCCTCGTCCTGAAGTGCCTGCAGTTTGGGTATCACCACGGTGAGCAGCTGGAGGATGATCGAGGCCGTGATGTAGGGGATGATCCCGAGGGAGAACACGGAGAAGGACTCCAGAGCCCCGCCCGAGAACAGGTTGAGGAGACCGTAGATGCCGCCGGCCTGCTGCTGGGTTTGGAACAATTCGACCGCCTGCAAGTCGATCCCCGGCACCGGGACAGTCGCCCCGAGCCGGTACACACCGAACATCGCCAGCGTGAACAGGATCTTGGCCCGGAGGTCCGGGACTTTGAACATGTTGCGGTAGATAGTGAGCATCAAGTTCCTCGGCCTTAAGCCCTAAGCCTCAAGCCTCAAGCCAGAATTATGAGCGACCTTCTGGCCTATGGCTTGGGGCCTATAGCCCAGGGCACTCATTAGATGACCTCCACTGTTCCGCCTGCTGCTTCGATCTTCGTCTTGGCCGCAGCACTGAAGGCATGGGCCTTCACCGCGAGCGCCTTGCCCAACTCACCTTGAGCCAGGACCTTGACCCGGCCCTTGTGTCGGATCAGGCCACGTTTCCTGAGCTCCTCGGGATTGACCTCGCTGCCTGCGTCGAAGGTCTCGAGAGCCGACAGATTCACGATCGCGAATTCCTCTTTGTTCGGGTTCTTGAACCCAGGTTGTTTGGGCAGTCTCATCGACATCGGGGTCTGGCCACCCTCGAACCCGGGACGCAGGGAGTTCCGGGCCTTGAGCCCCTTGGTCCCACGCCCTGCAGTCTTCCCGCGCCGGCCGCCCTCGCCTCGCCCGACCCGAATCCGCTCCTTCTTGGAGCCGGGCGCGGGTTTGAGGTCGTGCAACTTCAGTTGTTTCTTCTCTTGAGCCATCTTCAGCCTTCTTCGACTTCAACCAGGTGCCGGACTCTTGCCAGCATCCCGCGGAGACTCGGCGTATCCGCGTGCTCCCGAGTCTGATGAAGCTTGCGCAAGCCGAGGGATTCGACGGTCGCCCTCGTCTTCGGCTTCTCACCGATCACCGACCTCTTCAGGGTCACCTTCACTGTCTTCTCGGCCATCGCTCGACTCATTTCGTGTGGGCGCGCATCGACTCAGTGGACCGGTAGGCGGCGAGCAGGCCGGGGGGCACGATGTCCTCGGCTTGCTTGCCCCGCAAGCGGGCAACTTCATCGGGACGGCGCTGGTTGGCGAGGGCGTTCATGGCCGCCTTGGCAACGTTGAGATGGGTTGGAGACCCCAGAGACTTGGCCAAGGCGTCCTTGACACCGGCAGCTTCAAGGATCTGTCGAACGGCGCCCCCGGCGATGACGCCGGTGCCGGGTGCAGCCGGCTTGATCAGCACCCGCGAAGCACCGTGCTCACCCGTGGTCTGATGGACCACGGTCTGACCGGCCATCGCGACGTTGACCATTGCGCGCCGGGCGCTCTCCATTCCCTTCTGGATGGCGGCCGGCACCTCCTTGGCCTTGCCGTATCCGATGCCGACCCTGCCGTTGCCGTCACCGACCACGACCAGGGCGGTGAAACTGAACCGCCGACCACCCTTGACCACCTTGGCCACCCGGTTGATCTGAATGACGCGCTCGTCGTATTGGTTTTGCTCCTGGGCCATTTCAGAACTCCAATCCTGATTCGCGGGCGGCGTCGGCGAGAGCCTTGACCTTGCCGTGATACTTGTAACCACCGCGGTCGAACACGACCGTGTTGACACCGAGGTCCTTGGCCCGTCCCGCCAGCAACTCACCCACCTTGGCCGCAGTCGACATGTTGAGTGTGGAGTTCCTCAGATCGGTCTCCTGTGAGGAGGCCGAGGCCAAGGTGCGGCCCAGGTTGTCATCGATGATCTGGGCATAGATGTAGCGGTTGCTGCGGAACACTGCGAGACGGGGACGTTCCCCCGTGCCGCGCACCCGTTTCCGAACCCGGGTGTGGCGGCGAGCCCGAGCATCCTGTCGGGATCCGTTCATCACTTACCTGCTTTCCCGGCCTTGCGACGCACGTGCTCGCCGGCATAACGAATCCCCTTGCCTTTGTAGGGCTCGGGAGGGCGGATCTTTCGAATGTTGGCGGCAACAAGACCAACCTGTTCCTTGTCGATGCCCGAGACCACGATTCGGGTCGGCTCAGGCACCTCAAAGGTGATTCCCTTCGGGGCGGGCACGTCCACCGAGTGGCTGAACCCGACCAGCAGCTCGACGTCTTCGCCCTTGAGCGCGGCGCGATAACCGACTCCCTGTATCTCGAGAACCTTGCTGAAACCTTCCGAGACTCCATGGACCATGTTGGCCAAAAGGGCCCGGGACAGCCCATGGAGCGCCCTCGACTCCCGGGTGTCGTCTTCGCGATCGACGGTCACGACCCCATCCTCGATCTGGAAACTGACACGATCGGTGAACTCGCGGGACAACTCGCCCCGGCTTCCCTTGACGGTCACCCTTGCTCCCTTGATGTCGACATCGACACCAGAGGGCAGGGTCACCGGCATCTTCCCTACGCGACTCATCTCACCAGACCTCGCACACGATCTCGCCACCGAGACGGCGACGACGAGCCTCTCGGTCCGGAAGCAGGCCTTGACTGGTGGAAACCACCGCGACACCGAGACCCCCCAGGACCCGCGGGATCTCGCCCGCGCCCCGATAGATACGGTGTCCTGGCTTGGAGATCCGCTTGATGCCTCCGATTGCAGGCTGGCGACGGGCGCCATAGCGCAATACCAGCTCCAGCTCGAGGCGGGCGCCGTTGTCCTTGACGTCGAAGCGGTCGATGAAACCCTCGTCCACGAGGATGCGGGCGATGCCCACCTTCATCTTGGACGCCGGCATCGAGACCCGCTCATGCCCGACAGCAACGGCGTTGCGGATCCGGGTCAGCATGTCTGCGATAGGATCGTTGACCATTACCACGACGCCTTTCTGACTCCAGGCAGCTCACCCTGCGACGCCAACTGGCGAACGCAGATACGGCACATCCCGAAGTCACGCAAATAGGCGCGGGGCCGACCGCATCGCTGGCAGCGGTTGTATCCCCGGACCTTGAACTTCGGCTCCCGGGCCGCCTTGACAACTAACGATTTCTTAGCCATTCATTCCTCCTTCAAACCCCCGTGGTTGCCTTGCGGAACGGGAACCCGAAGGCATCGAGCAACGCCTTGGCGTGCTCGTCGTTGTTGGCTGTGGTGCAGATTGTGATGTCCATTCCCCGTGTCGATGAGACCTGGTCGAAATCGATCTCAGGAAAGATCAATTGCTCGGTGACACCGAAGCTGTAGTTGCCCCGGCCATCGAAGGAGCTCGCATTGAGGCCGCGGAAGTCACGGATCCGGGGAATCGCCACCGCCAGCAGGCGATCGAAGAACTCCCACATGCGGACCCCGCGGAGCGTGACGGAGGCGCCAACCGGCATCCCCTCCCTCACCTTGAACCCGGCGATCGACTTGCGTGAACGGTTCAGCCTGGGCTTCTGCCCGGTGATGAGACTGAGCTCACCCATTGCAGAGTCGATGGCCTTCTTGTCCTGGACCGCCTCACCTACACCCATGTTCACCACGATCTTGTCGAGACGTGGTACCTCCATGACATTGTCGAGGCCGAGCTGCTCCTTGAGTTGAGGCCCGATCTCCTCGGCGTAACGGGTCTTAAGACGCGGCGCGGTCATAGGTCACCTCCACACTTCACACAGACCCGACGCTTGGCCCCCTTGTCGTCGAAGCGATGAGCGATGCGGGTCGGGCCGCATTTCTCACAGAGAATCATCACGTTCGAGACATCAATAGGCATGTCCTTGTCGATGATCCCGCCCTGCATGGTCTGACCCCTGGGCTTGGTGTGCCGCTTGGCGGTGTTGACCCCCTCGACCAGGATCATGTCGTCCTTGGGGAAAACCCGGCTGATGCGCGACTCCTTACCGGCGTCCTTGCCGGAGATCACCATCACCTTGTCACCTTGTTTGAGTCTCATCAGAGCACCTCAGGAGCCAGAGAAACGATGCGCATGAACTTGCGATCGCGGAGCTCCCTGGCCACCGGACCGAAGATGCGGGTGCCGCGGGGCTGGGAGTTGTTGTCGATGATGACGCATGCGTTGTCGTCGAATCGGATATAGGTGCCGTCGGAGCGCCTCGATTCCTTCTTGGTGCGCACCACGACGGCCTTGACCACTTCGCCCTTCTTGACCGAGCCGCCCGGGTTGGCGTCCTTGACGGTTCCCACGATGATGTCGCCGATGCCGGCGTATCGCCGCGAAGACCCTCCCAGGACGCGAATACAGAGCAGCTCTCGGGCCCCGGTGTTATCCGCCACCTTGAGGCGGGATTCCTGTTGGATCATCGGGCCCGCTCCACGATCTCAACCACCCGCCACCGCTTCTGCTTGGAAAGCGGGCGTGTCTCCATGATCCGAACGGTGTCGCCGACCTTGGCGTCGTTGCTCTCGTCATGGGCATGGAACTTGGTGCTATGGCGGACGACCTTGTCATACCGGGGATGGCTCATCTGGGTGGGAACCTCCACGGTCACGGTCTTGTCGCGCGCGTCTGAGACGACCACGCCGACACGGACCTTGCGCCGTCCTCTCGTGTTGTTCTCGGTCATCAGGCACGCTCCTCGGCCGCTGTCAGCGACGTCTTGGTCTCTCGCTCCCGCATCACGGTATGGATTCGGGCGATATCTCTCTTCACCTCGCGGATCCGAGAGTTGTTGTCGAGTTGATTGGTGGCGAGTTGGAAACGCAGGTTGAAATGCTCCGTCTTGGCCTCCCCGAGGGCTTCGATCAGCTCCGCATCCGTCATCTCGCGTATCTCGGTCGGGGTCATAGCTCCTCCCGGGAAACGAATCGGGTCTTGATCGGCAGCTTGTTGCCGGCCTTTCTCATCGCCTCGCGGGCGAGATCCTCGGGAACACCGGCGAGCTCGAACATCACTCGACCCGGCTTGACCACGGAAACCCAGAACTCGGGGTTTCCCTTGCCTGATCCCATCCGGGTCTCGGCTGGCTTCTGAGTGACCGGCTTGTCCGGGAAGATCGTGATCCAGACCTTGCCGCCGCGCTTCACCGCCCTGGTGATGGCGACGCGGGCCGATTCGATCTGACGCGCGCTTATCCAACCTGCCTCCAGCGCTTGCAGCCCGTACTCCCCGAAATTCACCGAAGTCCCGGCTTTGGCCACACCGGACCTTCGTCCGCGGTGCACCTTGCGGTGCTTTGTCCTCTTGGGCATGAGCATGAGCGGTTACTCCTCCTCGCCTTCGGCGGGCTCGGAGACGGCCTCAGGCTGCACTTCGGACTCGGCGGCAGCCTCAGGGGCCTCCGGCGCGGCGGCCTCCTCGACCTCAGGAGCGGTTTCCGCGGGGGGACCGACCGAGCTCGGTCGAGGGGGGTGCATCAGTGACCTCGGTGGTCGCCTCGGCCTCGGGTGGCTCGGGCACCACTTCGCTCTCTTCGCGGGCGGACTCGTACTCGACCTGTGCCTCGGCGGGGGTCGGGCGACGCCCGCCACCGGCCTCGATCAGACGGCGACCGCCTTCCTTCTTGCCGCCACCGGCCTCGATCAGACGCTTGCCGCCACCGGCTTCGATCAGTCTCGGCCTGCTGTCGGAGCCGGCCGCCTCCTCGGCACGGGACTTGATGCTCTTGCGGGTGCGGCGCGCCGGCCCTCCCACAGCCAGGTCGGCTTCGGCGGCGATCCTGTCGCCAGAGACCTGGCCCCGGGAAACGACCTCACCTCTGTAAACCCATACCTTGACACCGATGGTGCCAACCGTGGTGTGGGCGGTGGCTGTGCCGTAGTCGATGTCGGCACGGAAGGTGTGCAGTGGGACACGGCCCTCTCGATACCACTCCCGGCGACCCATGTCGGCGCCCCCCAGCCGTCCCTTGCACTCGACGCGAACACCCTCAGCCCCAGCCTTCAAGGCGGAGGCGATAGCGCGCTTCATGGCGCGACGGAAAGCGATCCGATTCTCGATCTGGTCGGCAATGCCCCGAGCCAGCAAGGCGGAGTCGAGATCGGGGTCCTTGACCTCGTTGATGTTCAGCTTGACCGGGCGATCGGCCATGGCTTCCAGAGCGCCACGTAGCCGCTCGGCCTCGGCTCCTTTCCGGCCAATCACCACACCAGGGCGCGCGGTGTGGATGTCAACGATGAGACGGTCCCGGGTGCGCTCGATATCGACGCGCGACACCGCACCCCGCAGCAACTCGTCCGTCAGGTACTTACGGATTCTCCAGTCCTCGTTCACAAACGCGACGTAGTCCTTGTTGGAGAACCACTTCGACTTCCAGTCAGTGGAAACACCTAGCCGGAACGAATAGGGGTGAACCTTCTGACCCATCAGTTCACCTCCTCATTCATGTCCGACACGACGATCGTGATGTGACTCGTTCGTTTCCTGATCCGGGCGGCCCGTCCCCGAGCCCGCGGGCGAAAACGCTTGAGAGTGGGGCCCTCGTCGGCGTAGGCCTCGGCAACAACCAGATCCTCGGAGTCGAGAGCGTGGTTGTGCTCGGCGTTGGCTACCGCGGAGCGAAGCACCTTGGCGACTGGCTCGGTGGCGCCGCGTGAAGTCAGGCGCAGGACGTGCTCGGCCTCGGTCACGGGAAGCCCGCGGACGAGGTCGAGAACTAGGCGCACCTTGTATGGCGATTGCCGGATGTACTTGGCTTGTGCCTTGACCCTCATCGTCTTCTCGCTGACTTGTCTGCGTGGCCGCGGAAGGTCCGGGTTGGGGCGAACTCACCGAGTTTGTGGCCCACCATCGACTCGGTGATGTAGACAGGCACGTGTTTGCGTCCGTCATGGACAGCAATCGTGTGCCCGATCATCTCCGGGATGATGGTTGAGCGGCGGGACCATGTCCTGATCACACGCTTGCCACCGGAACTATTGAGCTCGTCGACTTTTGCCGCGAGATGGTCGTCCACGAAGGGGCCCTTCTTGAGACTCCGAGCCATGGCTACCTCCGACCCTTCTTCGCACGACGACGCACGATGTACTTGCTGGACGCCTTCTTCTTGCTACGGGTGCGCCCCTCCGGCTGGCCCCAAGGGCTCACCGGGTGACGACCACCTGAGGACTTGCCTTCACCGCCACCGAGGGGGTGGTCGATCGGGTTCATGGCCACACCTCTGGTCTGGGGCCGAACGCCCTTCCACCGATTGCGGCCGGCTTTGCCCAGTTTGATGAGCTCGGCTTCGGTGTTGCCAACCTGGCCGACCGTGGCGCGACTATCGAGGGGAACCTGGCGCATCTCACCGGAGGGGAGTCGAAGCAAGGCCAGGTCGTTTTCCTTCGACATCAGTTGCACCGCGGAGCCGGCCGACCTACCGAGCTTGGCGCCGCCACCGGGGCGCATCTCGATGGCGTGGACGATCGTTCCCGCCGGGATGTTACGAAGGGGCAGGGCATTGCCCGGGCGAATCTCGGCCTTGGACCCCGACTCGAGCCGGTCGTCCACATTGACACCGACCGGGGCAAGGATGTAGCGCTTCTCCCCGTCGGCATAGTTGAGGAGGGCGATACGGGCGTTGCGGTTCGGGTCGTACTCGACGGTCGCAACGCGGGCGGGAACGCCGTCCTTGTCACGCCGGAAGTCGATGACCCGATAACGTCGCTTGTGCCCACCACCACGATGACGCGCGGTCACACGCCCGTAGGTGTTGCGCCCACCGGTCTTGCTCTTCTTGCCGATTAGCGACTTCTCGGGAGTGTCGGTCGTGATCTCGATGAAGTCCGAGACCGTTTGGAACCGGCGGCCCGGGGAAGTCGGTTTGCGCTTCTTGACTGCCATCTCAGACTCCGAACACGTCGATCGAATTGCCGGCGGCAAGCGTCACCAGCGCACGCTTGGTGTTCTTGCGCCGGCCCATTTTCCAGCCCTGGCGCTTCAGCTTGCCCTTGCGGTTCATGGTGTTGACCCGGACCACCCGAACCCCGAAGACCTGCTCGACAGCAGACCTGATCTCGCTCTTGTTGGAACGGGGGTCGACCATGAAGGTGTAGGTGTTGTTGTGCTCGATGAGGTCGTACGACTTCTCGGAGACCACGGGGGCGAGGATGACGTCACGTAGGTCTTTCATCCGGTCTCACCTCCCGGTTCCTCCTCTTTGACGACTTCGCCTTCGTTGACGAAGTCGCCCTCGCTGATCTCGTAGGAGCTGGACCGGCCGACCGAGCCCACGGTGTGGGTCGTGAAGACCACGTTGTCGGCCCAAAGGACCTCATATGCAGTGAGATGACCCGGCTCGGCGAGGATCACATCCGGGAGATTGCGGAAGGAGCGGCCAGCGACACCGTCGAGCTGGCTGAGCACGACCAGCGCTTTGCCCCCGGCGCCAATGGCATGGAGCAGAGACACGGCCTGCTTCGTCTTAGGGGCTGCCCAGTCGAAATCGTCGATCACCTTGACCGCCTCCTCAGAGGCGCGTGCGGAGAGCGCGCTGCGAAGTGCGAGACGCTTCATCTTCTTGGGGGTTCGCTGGCTGTAGTCGCGGGGCTTCGGTCCGTGTGCAACGCCACCGCCGACCCAGTGCGGAGCCCGAATCGATCCCTGACGGGCACGTCCCAACCCTTTCTGACGCCACGGCTTGCGACCACCGCCACGGACCTCGCCACGGGTCTTGGTTGACGCAGTTCCGGATCGGGCGCCGGCCAGTTGAGCCGTGATCACCTGATGGAGCACTGCGAGGTTGGGCTCGATGCCGAAGATCTGGGCGTCGAGTTTCACGTCGCCTTTGGCGGTGCCATCGGAGGAGAACAAGGGCGCCTTGACGTCAGCCACGAGCCTTCACCGCCTCTCGAACCAGGACCATCGAGCCCTTAGGCCCTGGAACGGCTCCACCAAGCAACAACAGGTCGCGCTCGGCGTCGACGCCGACCACCTCGAGACTGAGTGTGGTCACCCGCTCACCGCCCAATCGTCCCGCCATCCTCATTCCCTTGAACACCCTCGCCGGGGTGGCGCAGGCACCGATCGAGCCTGGGGCACGGTGCTTCTTGTGGGTGCCGTGCGAGGCGCCCTGACCTGAGAAGTTATGCCGTTCCATCACTCCGGCAAAGCCCTTGCCCTTGGAGACACCGGCAACGTCGGCCTTGACCCCGGGTTGGAACACGTCAGCGATCCTGATCTCCTGACCGAGCCTGTATGACCCAGGGTCGGTGACCCGGATTTCCACCAGATGCTTGGCCGGGACTACACCGGCCTTGGCGAAATGCCCGGCCTCAGGCTTGTTGGCGCGGCCCGGCTTGATCTCCCCATATGAGATCTGGATGGCGTTGTAGCCATCCCTCTCCATCGTCTTGATTTGGGTGACGTGACAGGGCCCGGCCTTGATGACCGTGACCGGGATGGCCCGGGCCTGGTCATCGAAGACCTGGGTCATCCCCAGCTTCTGTCCGAGGATGGCGTTCATGAGTCGCCCCCTCCGGCCCTCCGGGCCACCTCCCCCAACGTCGCTTCGCTCCTGGGGG
>JBBDQO010000023.1:0-10616 GCA_040905925.1 Acidimicrobiia bacterium
GGGTCAAGGTCATGGGCGTCGGCCAGCGCCTGGTGCGAGGCGCCGCCCATGTCGGGGGTGTCGTGGTGGTCGACGACGGGGAGAGAATCCGCGACGTGCTGATACCTGTTTATCGGGCACTTCATCTCGATTGGGATCCGAGGACCTCGGGAGCACTAGCCGACCGCTCACCGGGTCTCGACAACTCCAAGGTGATCAAGGCGATCGTGACAGCCCTCTCCGGGGCCTACGACCTGGATAGCGGTCGACTGCCCGCGACCTTGGTGGAGGAAGCCCGCAACCTGATCCCTGACCACCTGCCTTTGGTTGCCTGATGCGGGTGGTCGTCCTCAACGGGCCGAATCTGAACCTGCTCGGCAGCCGTGAGCCTGAGGTCTACGGGTCGGCCACGCTCCCCGATCTGGAACGCCAGATCTCCGACTGGGCAAGTTCCCTCGGGGTGGAAGCCACCTTCTTCCAGTCGAACCACGAGGGAGAGCTGGTTGAGGCGATTCACGATGCGGCGGGGAGTGACGGGATAGTCATCAATCCGGGCGCTCTCACCCACACCTCGCGGGTCCTGGGAGACGCCCTTCATTCCGTTGCGGCCCCGGCGGTCGAGGTGCACATCTCCAATGTCAAAGAGAGGGAATCCTGGCGGGCCATCTCGCTGGTGTCGCCGGCATGTGTCCGCACCATCTACGGCCGCGGCACCGGTGGGTACCGGGATGCAATCCGTCACCTGGTCAACCGGGCGGCGGTGCCTTCCGAGACGCTGCGTTATGGACCCCACCCCGACAACGTCGGCGACCTTCGCCTCCCGGCGATGGGGGCAGCCGGGCTGGTGGTCCTGGTCCACGGCGGGTTCTGGCGCCACCAATACGAGAGGGATTCCACGGAAACGCTGGCTGTGGATCTGGTCAAACGAGGCTGGGCTACCTGGAACGTCGAGTACCGGCGTCTGGGAAGGGGCGGGGGCTGGCCCGGATCGGGGCACGACGTCAAGCTTGCCCTGGATTTCATCCCCCAGCTACCTGAGATGGACCGACTGACCGTGGCGGCAATCGGGCACTCGGCAGGCGGCCACCTGGCCCTGTGGGCCACAAACAAGCCACCGGCTGGACCGATCCGTCTCACTGTGGGCCTGGCCGCGGTCACCGACCTCGCATCACTGGCGGGGTCGGGCGGCGCGGGCAGCGGCGAGGCGAAACGCCTGCTCTCCTCGGGAGCGCCCCCCGTTCTCGAGGCTCCGCCGCACACCCTGCTCGTGCACGGCGAGGACGACGAGCTGGTACCGGTTTTGCACAGCACCCGTCTCGCCGACACGGCGCGAGTCGAGATCTTCCCCGGGCTGGGACACTTCGATTTGCTCGATCCTGAGCGTGAGCATTGGTCGACGGTTTTCGCGGCATTGGAAAATGCAGAAAACTGACCAAATCCGAGTTGTCGCACTTATCCACAACTGGGTAGGGTTGGCCTCCCTTGGGCAGCGGTTTGAGCCGCTGGTGGAGTCGCTTCATATGCGTTTGAGACGCCTGTCTTTCTTGGCCGGGTGGTCGGCGGTGGCCCTTTTGGCAATGGCCGGCTTTGCTGTGTTCGATAATCCCGAACCGACTGTCGACGAGCTCGAGACCGAGGCCGCTGCGGCCAGCTTGGGCCACAACACCGGCGCCTACGCCGGGCTCACCTTCGCCCTCCTTGCCGGAGATCAGGCCGAGGTCGAAGTGACGGCAAGCCCGGACGAGACGGAGGCCTTCGAACCGAGCGAGGACACCTCCACGGATGAGGAGCCATCCGCTGCTTCCATGATCTCCGAAACCTCAGGATGGCTGTCCCAGGTCCAGGTCAGGGCCCTGGTCTCCCTGTACTTCGCCGCCGCGGACGTCAACAAGGCGGTGCGGGTGGCCTGGTGCGAGTCGAGATTCGACCCCAACTCGACCAATCTGCGAACCGGGGCTGTGGGCCTGTTCCAACATCTGCCCCAATACTGGGCGGAGCGAGCCGACGCCGCCGGGTTCCCCGAGGCAGATCCCACCGATCCCGTAGCGTCCACTGCAGCCGCGGCCTGGGCCGTGTACGACGGCGGGGGCTGGGACACGTTCGCCTGTAGGGGCTGAGCGCCGTCGCCATGGCCGATCGCAATGTGCTCGGCGGTGAGCTCGAGCCCTGTGGCGTCGATCCCCTAACCGGTTTCTACCGGGACGGCTCGTGCATCACTGGGCCTGAGGACATCGGCAGTCACACCGTTTGCGCGGTGGTGACCTCGGAGTTCCTCGAGCATCAGCGCAGCATCGGCAACGACCTGAGCACCCCCATGCCCCAGTACCTGTTCCCCGGGTTGGTGCCCGGTGACCGCTGGTGCGTGACTGCGGTGAACTGGCTGCGGGCGCACCATGATGGGGTGGCGGCACCGGTGGTCCTGGCCGCGACCCACGAACGCGCCCTCGACCTCATCCCGTTGCAGGTCCTCCAGCAGCACTCAGTGGACGTCCCCTCCGATCCCGGGATCCTCGAGGCTTGACATGGCCAGCTGGGACGACGTGAGGAGTACCTGGGGAAATCGGAGCAGCCGGCCGGGGTGGTGGGGAAGGCCCACCCCTAGCTAGGTCGTTTCAGCCTGACCCGGGACTGGCCGACCCGCTCGAGCTCGAGGCCTTCCCGATGCACTGCAACGTGATGATGGAACCAACACAGGGTCACCAGACTGTCGGCATCGGTGGCGCCACCGTGAGACCAAGGCTTGCAGTGGTGAACTTCCAGGCGGTATCGAGATGAGCAGCCCTCGGCAGTGCAACCCATGTCCCGGGCCAGAACGAAACGTCGCAGTCTCCCCGGCACACTGCGCGATCTCCGTCCCAGGCTGAGCGAAGTGCCGTCCTCGGCGATGCCCACCACCTCGATGATCCCGTTACAGAAGATCTCATGCAGAGCTCGCGGTCCAATGCGGGGCCCGGCGAGGACCGCGACCCCAGTCTCACCACCATCGGCGGCGGCAGTGCGGGCATCCACCATCACCGTCACCTCAACCGGTGGCGAGCTCTCGGGCGAGTCGGTGCTGTAGAGCGAGTCCTGACAGATCGCCACCAGGGCCAGCGCACGTCGCTCGGCAACACTCAACGGGATCTCCGATCCGAGAACCTCGTCGGCCCGTTGGTCGACAGCCTTCTCCACCACCCTGGCGTCGAGCCCGGCCAACTCACCCCAGATGCTGGTCGTGGTCTCATCGAGGGACGGCTGAAAGTTGAGGAAACTGCTGGTCTTCCTCTCACGCCGCGGCGTCTGCCGGCGGTAGTGGGCGACCAGTCGGCGAAGCTGGGAGGTGTCATAGGACTCGTGGCCTTCCCGCTTGTCCTGGGGAAGCCGGGCCAGTTGCTCTGCCCGGTCGAAGGTGATCTCGCCTGATTCCAACTGGGCGATGATTTCGGGTGCCTCCTCCAACCGGGTCGCGGTCCAGCAGAGACTGCGAGAGGTCTGGTGCGAGATGTCCGCTCGAGCGGCAACCCAGTCCACGATCGACCGATAGCCATCGGCATGGTGCGATTGCCGGGATCTCTTCTCCCGGATCGCTGCCATCTCCACGACCCGCCAGCCGGCGATCTCCTGCTCGCTTTGAGCGATGATCCGATCCAACTGATCCTCGGTCAGACTCCCCCAGTCCATGATCCGAAACGTACCGGGAGGGTGTGACAAGAAATATGGGCAACGCGCACGGGCGGCGTGAATCTCTGAAATCCGCGTCTTTGCCATTGCTGCCTCAACCAGGCTGGCTTCAGAAGGAGGGAGCCAACGCCGATCTTCCGATAATGATTCGACTCGTCGGTCTCCTCATTGTCCTATCCCTCGTCGCCTGCGGAACCGGGCCGACATCGTCGACGACATCGACTTCGATGGCAACGACCTCAACCCTGCCCGCGACCTCCACGACGGACGCGGCAGACGATGGTTCCGGGGCAGGCGCCACCTCTCCACCCGACTTGGAGGCCATTGATCTTGCGGCCGGCGTGCCCATCGATTCTCCAGAGGACTTCCCCTCGATCGCTGGCCTGGACCCGGCGGCGTTCTTCATTTCGCCGCCACATCCCAGGGCCCGCATCTCGAGTCGGATTGTTGTTGCGGACGAGCTTGCTGAGTCGATCCAGCAAGGCTCCGATCCCACGTTCTCGGGGAGTTATGAGATGACGATCACCTACTTCGACAACCTCACCATTTATGACTACCCCTATGGTTTACGTGAAGTCCAAGTCCCCGGCCGCGGATACCTCTACCTTGCGGATGACGGGACATGGAAGGAGAGTGACCGCTTCGAGTGGCCGGCGATGGGACCTCTAACAGGGTGGTCGGACGCCCAGGGGATCGCGGACGGAATGGTCCAGGCCGGTCCCCTGGTAGTCGGCTACGAGATCCTCGCGGACACACCTACGGTGCATCTGCGATGGGGCGAAGCCAGACACGATGTGTGGGCAGATGTGTGGCTGGATGCAACCGGGGCAACCATCCGGGCAGTCTTTGACATGGGCCTCTCCGAGCCGGGACAAGAGAACCAAATGTTGCTGGTTTGGGATGTACAGAGCCTCGCTCCTGAGGAGATCGGCCCCCTTCCCACGAGCCCTTAGCCTCCCGCCCTCACCGAAAGTCCCGTGACTGCACTGTCTGCACCCCGATCGGCTCGAAGGAGCGGGCCACGATGTTGGTCACCCCGTCGTGGAATTCGAGACGGCCTTCGATCACCAACGCCGGGCTCTTCCGCACCACCTCCCGATGCCTGGCCCACACATCGGGCAGCACAACGATGTTCAACAGACCGGTCTCGTCCTCCAGATTGAGAAAGTAGACGCCTTTGGCGGTTCCCGGCCGCTGCCGGTGGGTGACGACCCCGGCCACTCTGACCCGGGCCCGGTGTCGCTCCACCTCCAGGGCCTGAGCCGCGGTCAGACATCCCACCATCTGGTCTCTGACAAAGCTCATCGGGTGCCTTCCCGAGACCCCGGTCGCCCAGAGATCCGCCCGATGGGTTTCCTCGTCGCTCATTCCCGGCAACTCCGGCGCCTCCACCCCCGGCGACAACGCCAGCCGTTCGGGGTCGATCTCGGCCAGGGCACCGGCGGCCCACATCCCCTCACGACGACCGAGCCCGATCGACTCCAGCGCCCCCGACACCGCAAGGCCTTCCAGGGCGTTCACCCCCAAACCGGTGCGAAACGCCAGATCCTCGGCTGATTCGAACAACCCGCCCAGGATCCGGGCCGCCTCGATCCGGGTCACCTCCCTCTCCCCCAGGTTGCGGACATAACGCAGCCCCATCCGCACCCCGACCGGGAGGCGCATCGGGTCGTCGACCGTCCCCCGGCCCTTCCGCCACTGCTCGCCGAGATAGGTCACCACCTCGTCGCGGTCGGCCTCGACCGGCTCGATGGTGCAGTCGTGCCATGACACGTTCACATCCGGGCCCAGGACCACCACCCCATGTCGTTGCGAGTCCTGGACCAGGGAGTTCGGGCTGTAGAACCCCATCGGCTGGGCGTTGAGCAGCCCGGCCAGGTACTCGGCCGGGTAGTGAAAGCGAAGCCAGGCCGACATGTAGACGATGTAGGCAAAGCTGACCGAATGGCTCTCCGGGAAGCCGAAGGCTGCGAAACCCTGAAGCTTCTCCCATATCTCGTCGGCGGCGGCATCGACGATCCCATTGGCGGCCATTCCCGCATACAGATCGTCCTGGAGCTTTCCCATCGCCTTCTCCGAGCGTTTGTGGGTCATCGCCTGACGGAGACGATCGGCCTGGCCCCCGTCGAACCCGGCGCAGATCCGGGCCAGCTCCATCAGCTGCTCCTGGAAGATGGGAACCCCCAAAGTCTTGGCCAGGATCGGCTCGGTCGAGGGGTGGGGGTAACGCACCGGCTCCTCACCACTGCGTCGTCGCAGGTAAGGGTGGACCGACTGGCCCTGGATCGGGCCGGGCCGGATCAGGGCCACCTCCACCGCCAGGTCGTAGAAGGTCTTGGGCTTCATCTTGGGCAGAGTCGCCATCTGGGCTCGGGACTCGATCTGGAACAACCCGACGGTGTCGGCCCGGGTTATCGAGCGGTAGATCGCCGGCTCCTGGGGGATGGTGGCCAGGTCGATATCGATCCCGTGGGTGTCCTCGATCAGGTCGTGGGCGAGATGGAGGGCGTTGAGCATCCCCAGGCCGAGCAGGTCGAACTTGACTATCCCCACCGCCGCCGAATCGTCCTTGTCCCATTGCAGGACGGTCCTCCCCTCCATCCGCCCCCACTCCAGGGGCACCACCTGCCACAGAGGGCGGTCGGCGATCACCATCCCTCCAGAGTGGATCCCGAGGTGACGGGGAAAACCGTCGAGACGCCAGCAGATGTCGAAGATCATCTCGCTGGTCATGCCCTCGGGAAGCGGGGTGTCGAGCCGGAGTTGGGCCGGGTCCCGGGTGTCCACATACTTGGAGAGCCCGTCCACCTGGGCCTGGGTGAACCCGAAGGTCTTGGCCACGTCCCGCAGCACCGACTTGGCCCGATAGGTGATCACGTTGGCCACCATCGCCGCCCGCTCCCGGCCGTATTTGCGGTAGCAGTACTGGATCACTTCCTCCCGCCGGTCGGCCTCGAAGTCGATGTCGATGTCAGGCGGTCTCCCCCGCTCCTCGGAGAGGAATCGCTCGAAGGGGAGATGGAGCCGGATCGGGTCGACCCTGGTCAGACCGAGACAACGACAGACTGCCGAGTCGGCGCCCGAGCCCCGGATCTGGCAGTAGATGTCCTGGGAGCGGGCAAAGTCGATGATGTCCTTGACCACCAGGAAGTAACCGGGGAACCCCAGCTTCTCGATGATGTCCAACTCGTGCTCCAACCGCCGTCTCGCTCCGGGGTCGATACCGTCGTCACTACCCGCATAGACATCCCGCGCTCCTTCCCAGGTGAGATGACGCAAGTAGTCCATCTCGTCCTGGAAATGACCGGGCATGGGGAAATCGGGGAGGTTGGGGGCGACCAGGCCCAGGTCGAAGGCGAGCCGCCGGCCCAGCTCCCCGGCCCGGGCCACCGCCCCCGGGTAGCGGGCAAACCGCAGCGCCATCTCGCCTGGGTGTTTGAGGTATCGCTCGTCACTGGCCGGGCGAAACCCGTCGGCGAGGGCCAGGGTCCGTCTCCCCCCGATGGCGGCCAGGACCTCGGAGAGATAGGCGTCCTGGCGCTGGTGGTAGTGGACCTGGTTGGTGGCGACCACGGGAAGGGCAAGTTTCTGGGACACCTCCCACATCAGGTCGTTACGGGGATCGTCCTCGGGCATGCCGTGATGCCACAACTCGAGATGGAGCCGGGCCCCGAACAGCTCCCTCAGTCTCGAGCTTTCCCGGATCGTGGCCCCCAGATCACCCCCGGAAGCAGCCTTGGGCACCGCCCCGAAATGACAACCGGTCAGGGCATGGACATCCGGGTTCTTGGCCATCTCCGCCAGATCGTCCCAGACATAGACCGGGTGGTCCTTCTCCCCCCGAAGCTGGGCTTTGGTGATCAGGTTGGAGAGGGAGCGATACCCCTGAGGTGAGCCGGCGAGAAGCACCAGGTGATCGGTCTCGGGAAGATCGGCCGGCTTCGAGCCGTGGGCCCGGACACTGCGGCCCCTCCGCAACCGGCCCCGAGCGCCCTTGGTTCGGGCGTGACGCAGTTGATCCCACTCCTGGGCCCGGGTCACCGGGTCGTTGACGCCCCTGGGGTCGGCCTCCAGGCCGATCTCCACTCCGTAGATGGCGGGCAACCCCGTCTCCTTGGCGGTCTGCCAGAACCGGGAGACCCCGTAAAACCCGTCGTGGTCGGTGACCGCCAGCGCCTCGTAACCCAGCTCGATGGCCCGCTCCACCAGGTCCTCGGGATGGGAAGCCCCGTCGAGAAACGAGAAGTTGGTGTGACAGTGCAGTTCGGCGTACCCGCTCACCCACCGCATCATATCGAACATATGTTCGACGTGCGGAGCCTGCGTAATTGGGTTGTGCAGGGGTCATATACGGCCCTGTGCCTCCCAATTATGGGGTGGTTCCGCCCTCACCGCCCGGTGAACGAGAAGTGCATCCAGTCCTTGAGGGTATTCCAGTTCCCACCCCAGCCCCAGCCCATGTCGGCGAAGGCCTCGGTCACCACATCACCTTCGGTGATCATCCCGGGGCGAACGTCCTCCCGGTCGGTGTAGGCCGAGGCCAACTCGGGCAGCACCAGGTCCCCTTTCAGATACGGGTTGTGGAACGGGTTGACGTCCATCGCCAGGCCATATGCGTGCTGGGACCAGGAGGTAGACGCCACCGCGGGACGGCAGACGAATGAGGTGGTGTCGTTCCAATCCCCGGTGGGAGGAGCGTCGATCTCCTCCTTGGTGATCACCCGCATCTGCTCGATCGGGAATCGGGCTTCGTGCATCATGCGGAACACTTCGACCACCTCTTCGGCGAAGTCCTGATTGATGATGATCTCCCCGGTGTGAAAACGGCCGTCGAATCCAAGGTGACTGACGGTCAAATAGGCCAGTTCATCAACGGCGACCGGGCATTCGGGTACCCAGCTGGAGCGGGCGAGGACATCGGGCGGAATAGAGCCAACGGTGAAGTGGAACTCATCATCGGTGGGCGGTGAGAGGACGTCTGGGGTCTCTAGCGCACGGGGGTCGAATTCTGGCGGCGTCGGCTGGGCCTCGCCATAGCCGTCGGGTCGGAGCGCCAACACCCGAGTGCCCATCCACTCGGGGCGGGCGAAAGGGTTGACGGTGGTGGTGGTCGCCGGGACCGTGGTCGTGGTCGGCGCCGACGTGGTCGTGGTCGTCGGCGGCTCAGCCGAGGTGGTGGTGAAGTTGGGAGCCGGTTCCTCACCAAGGAGTGAGCATGCCGACACCAGCGCCATGGCCACAAGCAAACCCCGTCGCACCCCGGGACCCTAACCAGGCCTCGTCGGAAGCTGTTTCGACCGGGAGGCGTACGATCCCGGAATGAGCAAGATCTCACAATCGATCCGCGACCTGCTCGCCACCGGTCCGTTGGGCCACGTCGTCACCATCGACCTCGACGGGATGCCACACGTCACCCTGGCCTGGGTGGGTGTGGACGGAGACCAGCTGGTCTGGGCCACCTTCTTCGACCAATTCAAGATCGATTGTCTGCGCAGGGATCCACGAACCGCGATCTCCTTCCAGGCACACGAGCACACCGGCGAGGGCCTCCACCCCTATCTTGTGGTTCAGGGCAGGGCGCGCCTCGATGAAGGGGGCGCTCTCGAGGTGATGGATCGTCTCGCCGAGGCCTACATCGGCCCCGGAGCCAAATTCCCGATGCGTGACTTTCCCCCGGGACTCGTCATCCATGTCACCGTCGACCGCATCTACGGTGTCGGCCCATGGGTGGACACCGAGGACGGGTGAGAAGAAGCAGTCTCGCGTGACAACTAGCGTCGACCCCAGGAGGTAGCTATGTCATCGATCACCAAGACCATCCGTCTCACAGGTCAGGCCGGTGACTCGATCGAAGACGCGGTTCGCACCGTGCTGGCACGGGCCGCAGCCACCATCTCCGACATCCAGAACTTCAAGATCGTCGAGGTCGGCGGCAAGGTGGACGAGTCCGGCGCCCCGACCTCGTTCTCGGTGACCCTCGACATCACCTTTGGGATCAAGGACCCAGTCGAACACGGATGAACATCCCGCCTCCCGTTTCACTAGGGGACGGGGTTCATCTCATCCCGGCTCCACTCCCGTTCTCGAGCCCGGCTTGGGTGAACACCTACGCGGTCGAGGCCGGCGACGGCTTGCTTCTCCTCGACTGTGGCACCGACTGGGAGCCGGGGCGCCAAGCCCTCCATGACGGGTTTGCCCTGCTCGGCCTGGATGAATCGGCGGTTCATACCCTGGTGGTCACCCATCTCCACCTCGACCATGTCGGGATGTCGGCCCGCCTGGTCCGCGAATGGGGTTGTCGTTTCGTCATGCACCAGAACGCGGTGAAGCTCGTCGACCGCTACAACGACACCCCCGGTTACGTCGAGCGTCTGTTGCGGATCGGGCAACTCAACGGGGTGCCTCCGCCGGTGCTGGCCAACCTCCCGACTCATGTAGGCGCCCGTCCCGACTACATGCCGCTGATCGACCCGCCGGATCACACGGTCGAAGACGGTGACTTGATCGATCTCGGGGCTGGGCGGTCCCTGGAGGTCCTGCACACCCCCGGCCACGAATCGGCGCACATCTGTCTGAGGGACACCCGGACCGGGGTCTTCTTCTCCGGCGATCATGTGCTCCCGAGGATCTCACCGGTGATCATGTACGACGAGGGTCTCGATGATCCGCTCGGCATGTACCTCTCTTCACTCCAGAGGCTGCATCTGTTGGAGATCGGCCTCACCTATCCCGCACACGGGACCGTGATGGAGCATGGTGACGAGAGGGTGCGCCAAATCCTGCTGCATCACGACCGGCGTCTGCTCGACATGGCCGAGTTGGTTCGGGCGTCCGATGCGAACGCGTGGACCGTCATGCTCAAGTCGTTCCGCCCCAACCTGACACCGCTGGAAGTCCGGCTCGCCTTTCTCGAGACCATCTCGCATCTCGAGCATCTCCGTCTCAGTGGCCGGGTGCAATTCGAGGAGCGAAACGGC
>JBBDQO010000024.1:0-10295 GCA_040905925.1 Acidimicrobiia bacterium
GGTGGCTTGCCCGGAACCTCCCTCTCCTCCACGCTCCGCTGATCACTCTGATTCTATATTTGCACGGGCGGAACCTGCTCGAGCGGAGGAAACAAGCAAGACATTGACTACTCACGTGACCCGGGGATCCACATGGACCTTGGGCCCGATGCCGGCCGTTGGCCCTCGCCGGCCTTCCAACCGGCTGGCGACCTCTTCGAGAGCTACCACCTCGGCCACCAGGTCATCGGGCACGACCTCGCCGCTCGAGTAGGAAGCGATCGCTTCGCCGATTCCTGCCGACCCACCGAGGATTCCGACTGCGGTCACGTCGCCAAGGGTGATCTCGCGAGTGTCAATCAGGCTGGGTTGGCCGGCGAGGCCAATCAGGACCACCCGCCCCCCCGGCTCGATCCATCTCAGGCTGGCGGCCGGGATGCCTGCATCGTTGGTGGCGTCGATCACCGCGTCAAACGTCATTCGGGACAGGCCATCTGTGCCCAAGTGGGCGTGGTGAACACCCATACTGCGTGCCAGCCCGAGGCTCATGCTCTCAATCCCGACCAGGTGGACTTCGGCACCTCTTGCCAGGGCGAACTGAGCGGCCAGGAGTCCGATCGTCCCGGGGCCAAAGATCAGAACAGTTTGTCCCGGCCCGAGTGAGGCAGCGTTGACGGAACGGACCGCGTTCCCGCCCGGCTCCACCAGGGCCGCCGCCGCCAACGAAACCGAGTCCGGGATCTCGTAGAGGGCATGGGCGGGCACGGGCAACTGCTCCGCCAAGGCACCGGGCCAGCCGCCACGAATCCCTATCTCGCTTCGAAACGCGCAGACGTGATGACGGCCTCGCCGGCACCGCTCGCAGCTTCCGCATCCCAGCATGGTGTCGCTGGTCACTCTCTTGCCGAGCCAGGTTGGCTCGACGTCTTCACCCAAGGCGCTGACTCGGCCCGCCCACTCGTGGCCGATCCGGAGTGGATAGGTGGCATGCCCTTGACGCAGGTACGCCATCTCGCCGACATAGAACTCGACATCGGTACCACAGATACCGACCCGCTCGACGTCGACGACTACCTGGCCGATGGCGGGGTGAGGAGGTTCGACGTCGTCGACCCGAGCCTCTCGCGGCCCGTGGAGTACCAGTGCGCGCATATCGCCCAGTATGGAGTTCAGGAGCGGAAGCGGTCGAATGGCTCCAGTTCGATGCCGGCCTGCTCGAGGGATCGCTCCACCGTCTCCACCGCAGGGCTCAGGTCGATCGGCTTCAAGTTGACCCAGGGATCGAGGTCGAGCCGGGTTTCGATCGTCCGAAGCCGCACGCCGTCGGGCTCCACTGACCCGAGCTCCTCCCAGGTCAGCGGGGCAGCCACCGGCGCGCCGGAGCGTGGGCGCAGCGACCAGGGAGCCACCGAAGTGGGGCGAGGCGTGTTCCTCAGCCAGTCGACGAACACCCGGTCACCACGGTCGGCCTTGCGGAAAGCCAACGTCATCAGGCCTTCATGAGCCGCGGCTGCCAGGGCGGCGGTGCCCCTGGCGATCCGGGCGACGGCGTCGACGGTGAGGTCTCCCTGCAACCGGGCCCGCAGGTGATAGCCTTTTGAGCCCGAGGCAAGGGGCAGGGTGGGGATGACGTGATCCTCGAGAATCGATCGCATCGCGGCCGCCGCCTCGCGGACCAGGTCGACCCGACCGGGCGGGGGGTCGAGGTCCCAGATCGCCCAGTCGGCATGGAGCTCGTCGGCAATCTTGACCGGGGGAACATGGAAGGTGATCACCCCGAGGTTGGCGAAGTAGGTGATGCCCTCGACCGAATCGACCACCGGATACACGGTGGTTCCTCCATCCTCCTTGGGCACCTCGTGGCGGCCGATGAGGTCCTCCGGATAATGATCCGGGGCGTTCTTCTGCATGAAGCCCTTAGCGGCGATCCCCTGCGGGAACCTCTCCACGGTGAGGGCGCGGCTCATGATGAAGGGGAGCATTCGGTCACCAACCAGCTCGTAATAGGCCACCACGTCGCCTTTGGTGATCCCGTCTTCGGGAAAGACCACGCGGTCGGAGTTGGTGACCTTCATGCCGCCAGGTTATGGATAGGTGTGGATATAGAGGACTCTGGTCTCGAAACATGAACGCTTCGACCCACGAAGGCAACGAGGTGCGAGGGTTCGGTGATCTCCTGACCCTGACCGTCGAGCGGGTGTCGGCGCCGGTCGAGGGTGCGCATCGCGCCCTTGCCGATCGGACGTTGCGGTGGACCGGATCGGCCGGGGCACCAGCTCGTCGCCTGTTCGACACCGCCATCGCCGGTATCTACGACGCGATCCGTTTGACCGGCTCTGCACTGGGAACAGCGGTCGGACTGGGAGGGAATGTCCGAGGGAGTCGTGATCTGTTCTCACGGTCGCCCCTGGGCAGCCGGGTTCAGGCGGCCATCAACGCCGCCTGGGGCGATGAGCTAGAGCACCGCGGCAACGATCTGCGAATCGAGATGGGGCTTCGGAACTCCGAGGGGAGCATCGTGCAGCTCACTGCCACCGATCTGGCGACGAGCTTTGGATCGGCCACGCCTCGGGTGGTCGTGCTGGTCCACGGGCTAGGAAGAACGGAGAGTTGCTGGCGGGAGAAGGGCAGCGGTGGGCCCGTTGGCCTCTGGGACCGGCTCGCAGCCGACCCATCCGTCACCCCGGTCATGGTCCGTTACAACTCCGGGAGGCATATCTCGGAGAACGGAGCCGAGTTGGCCCGCCTGCTCGAAGAGATGTGGCGATCCTGGCCCACGCCAATCGAATCGATGGCGCTCGTGGGTCATTCGATGGGTGGGCTCGTGATTCGTGGTGCTTGCCATCTGGGCCAGGCCGCCCAACACGGCTGGGTCGATACCGTGGACAAGGTCGTCACAGTGGGCACCCCTCACCTCGGCGCCCCCCTCGAGAAGACAGCAAACGTCGTCTCGTGGGGTCTTCGGGTCACACCTGAAAGCCGTCCCCTCGCTGATTTCCTGGATGCCCGCAGCGTCGGAATCAAGGACCTCCGCTTCGGTGCCATCGTGGAGGAGGATTGGCTGGGCGCCGATCCTGACGCCCTGTTGCACAACACTGTGGGCAAGGTGCCCCTGTTGGAAGGCGCCGACCACCATTTCGTGGCCGCAGTGATCACCTCAGACCCGGCCCATCCGGTGGGGGCCCTCTTCGGAGATCTGATGGTCCGTGCGGCGAGCGGAACCGGCAGAGGGAGATCTCGTCACATCGAGGCAACGGAGATCCGGGTGCTCGGCGGCCGACGGCACTTCGACTTGCCTCATGACGACGAGGTGCTGGACCAGGTGATGGCCTGGCTCACCACGTCGACGGTGACAGCCGCGGCCGGGTGAGCCTGGGGGGCTTAGTCGACGTAGAGCGTGTCGTCGCGCTCAACGACCCGGCCCCGCCCCAGCGGTAGCACCAAGGTGATGGCCTTGAAGACGGTGCCGAGCCCGGGGATCTTGGCGAAAACACCCTGAGGCCCGCGCACCATCCTTCCCGTTCGGACGTCGTATTTCGACCCGTGCCAAGGGCACACCAGGCACCCGTCCGCGTCGATGCTGCCGTTGGCAAGGTCGGCGTAGAGATGGCGGCAATGTCGGGTAACCGCGAACAGCTCGCCATCGGCGTTGCCGACGGCATACCGGCCCGCTCCTTTCACGGTTCCAGGAGTCAGCTCGGATACCGGTCCCACTTCCGTCTCGTCAGGCATCGCCTTCAACCCTTCCTGGCTGTTTGTCCCCAGATCAGTTGAGCCTACTGCCGGTGGCGCAAGATCGCGGAGGCTCGATCCCTTCCTACCACTCGGTCCAGATCCCCCCTGTTGCCTGTTCCCACACCGAGGTCTTGGTCTCGCCTCTGAAGGCCGCTTCGAAGCCCGAGAGCGCCGAGTAGTACTCGCCCATCCCTCCGGCGTCTGCCCACAAGTCCAGACCGATCGCTTCGAGCTCGGTCGGCTGGCCTGGCATCGGCACCCGGATGAACAGCTGATGGGAGAGCTGTCCGAGACGGCGAGCGTCCGAGATGCTCGATTGGTGCGTCTTCCGGAAAACGTCGATGGCGTGTTCGGCGTCATCGATCGGGCCGCGGGCGATACCCAGGTATCGACCGGTGAGATGCATCGGTGCCGGTAGTTCGAACCCGAAAGCACCTTCGGCAGGCATCCAGATCACGGCCTCGCGCTCGGAGAAGAGCAGGGCCGCCCCCAGGTGCACCCCCTCGTCCGAGAAGAACGTGCCGATCCCCGAGACGTCCTTCCAGATATCGAGGAAGAGAAGTTCGTTCTCATCGGCCCCGGGGGCGCCAGGCAGTGGCGTAAACACGCTGTGGCTGAGGTCACCGAGCGCCCGTGCGCCGGCGATGCCTTCGGGGGATCCTGCGGTTTGGTTGTGCAGGTTCCGTGCAGTATCACGGTCGGTAGGGACCGTCTTACCCCTCACTGACAGCAAGACCGATGGTTGGCTGAGCGCAGACATCATCTCTCCTTTGGAAGCGTTTCGACCACCGACGGGTGCCGGTGCATCACCCTTCAAGACGAGACCGTGCGCTCCTAGCTCGCGGTGCGAACAGGTCTTCCGGACCGCAAGATGTGCCATCCGCCTCTCGTCATACTGTGTATGGCTGGAACCGAGCAAGGAGCCAACAACGTGACGAACCAGACCGTTGACGATGGTCAGGCCCTTGATCGGGCACGGTCCGGCGACACCGTCGCGTTTGCGTCACTGGTGGACGGACATCGTGTCGGACTGCTTCGCCATTGTTATCGCATGTTGGGATCCGGCCCCGACGCCGAAGAAGCGCTACAGGACACACTGCTTCGGGCGTGGCAGCGTCTTGACACGTTCGAGGCCCGGGGCTCCTTCCAGGGATGGATGTATCGCATCGCCACCAACCTCTGCATCGACCGTCTCCGCGGCCGTCGAGCGAGAAGCCATCCGGTGAGCCACGGGCCGGCGTCGGCTCCCGGATCATTCCCCGTAGACGCCGACTCGTCGATCGAATGGATCGAGCCCATCGCCGATCACAACATCGGGCTCGGCGAAGACCCGGCACACTCCGCAGAGCAACGCGAGCGAATCAGCCTCGCCTTCGTCGCCGCTCTCCAGCGATTGTCGGCCCGGCAACGGGCGGCCTTGCTGCTTCACGACGTCCTCGACTTCTCGCATTATGAAGTGGCAGAGGTCCTCGACAGCTCGCCATCGGCGGTCAACAGCCTCCTCCACCGGGCCCGGGAAACGATGAGCGCCTCGCCCACCCCGGTACCGGCTGACCCCAATGACCCAGCGATCAAGGCACTGCTTGGCAGATACGTCGAGGCATGGCAACGCGCCGACATCTCCGAGTTCGTGGCCACGGTCAGCGCCGATGTGCGTCTCTCGATGCCGCCACTTGCCACCTGGTACCAGGGGTCGGAGAACGTGGCCGCCTTCGTCGAAACCGCCATCTTCGGACCGGCTCGACCTCACGGCGTGACGGTGCGACTGGGGGGCGCCAACGGCCAACCCGCTCTCGCCACCTATGAACCGGGGCCCGAGAACACAATGATCGCCAGCGGTCTTCAAGTACTCGACGTCGACGGCGATTCCAACACCATCACCGCCATCACCTCGTTTCGGGATCCCGACATCGCAGTGCGGTGTGGTTTTCCAATGGCCATTGCATCCGAGGCGCAGCCCTTGGGCAGTGCCCATCCGAGTCGGTGATTCCGCCAACTCGGCGCGAGCTTTGAGAGTGCGCGAAGCTCTGCTGGCCGATTGCAGGAGGTAGCTGATGGTGACGTCTACAGAAGACCAGGTGATTTTCGAAACGGCCGGTGAGCATGTGGCTCGAGCGGTGCCGGTCGCCGCACCCACGGACACCGTCGGCGCCATACGACGCGGCCTGGAAGGCCGCCGCTTCGAGACCGCGGCGGCAGTAGCGGTGTGCGACCAAGGCCGGCTGGTCGGATTGCTCAGGATCGAGGACCTGCTGGCAGCCTCCGAGGAGGCATCAGCCGCCGATGCCATGGATCCCCACCCACCGGTGGTTGGCCCGGGAGTGCACCAGGAGCGGGCGGCGTGGCAGGCGGTCCAGGATGGCGAGGCCACTCTGGCGGTCGTCGATGAAGGCCGTGTGTTCCTTGGCCTCATCCCGCCGTCGCGGATGTTGCAGGTGCTTCTCTGGGAGCACGACGAAGACATGGCCCGGCTCGGTGGCTTCGTTCACGATGCCGAGGCGGCTCGACAGGCAAGCCAGGAGCCGGTCACCCGCCGCTACTGGCACCGCTTGCCGTGGCTGCTGGTCGGGCTGGCTGGAGCGCTGATCTCCGCCGGTCTGATCGGCGCCTACGAGCGGCAGCTGGAGGCCAATGTCTTGCTGGCGTTCTTCATCCCAGGCATCGTCTACATGGCCGATGCGGTAGGGACCCAGACCGAGACTTTGATCATCCGCGGCCTCTCGGTAGGAGTGAAGGTCCGCCAGGTGGTCAAGCGCGAGCTGATCACCGGTGTCTTGGTCGGGGTGACCGTGGCCGCTGCCTTCTACCCTCTGGCGTTGTGGAGGTGGGGCGACCTCGAGGTCGCAGTCACGGCGGCACTGGCGCTGCTGGCTGCCTGCAGCACCGCCACTGTGGTGGCGATGGCCCTCCCTTACCTCTTGAACCGCCTGGGAAAGGACCCGGCCTACGGCAGCGGACCACTCGCCACCGTCATCCAGGATCTGGTCTCGATCCTTGTCTACTTCGCCATCGCCACCGCCATCATCGGGTAGCGGCCCGGCCAGGGAGTTGAGATCGGTCGTATGACTAGGGCGCTTCGGCGGAGGTTGTCGTGACGTTCGGCCCTCGCGTATGACGCCGCGGTTCCATAGGTTGAACACCATGACGACTCTCTTCGCCACGGTCGACGGCAACGAGGCCGCGGCCCGGATAGCCCACGCCCTGAGCGAGGTGATCGCCATCTACCCGATCACTCCTGCTTCGCCGATGGGTGAGCACTCCGACGCGTGGTCGCACCTGGGTCGCACCAATCTCTGGGGAGTCGTTCCCGACGTGGTGGAGATGCAGAGCGAAGCCGGAGCGGCTGGTGCTGTGCACGGATCGCTTCAGGTAGGAGCTCTCACGACCACCTTCACCTCCTCGCAGGGCCTGCTTCTCATGTTGCCGAACATGTACAAGATCGCCGGCGAGCTGACCTCGACCGTGTTTCACATCGCGGCCAGGACTCTGGCCACACATGCCCTGTCGATCTTCGGTGACCACTCCGATGTGATGGGGGCCAGACAGACGGGTTTCGCCATGCTGGCCTCCGCTTCGGTGCAGGAGGCTCAGGATCTGGCCCTGGTGGCGCACGCCGCCACCCTGCGATCGCGCATTCCTTTCCTCCATTTCTTCGATGGATTCCGGACCTCGCATGAGGTTGCGAAGATCGCCGCCATTGGAGATGACGTCCTCAAGGCGATGATCGATGAGGACCTGATCGCCCAACACCGGCTGCGTGCCCTCAGTCCACATCGCCCGGTGCTGCGCGGCTCGGCCCAGGATCCCGACGTCTTCTTCCAGGCCCGGGAAGCAATCAACCCCTATTACTCCGCCGTACCGTCGATCGTGCAGGCCGAGATGGACCAATATGCTCAGCTCACCGGGCGGGGCTACCACCTCTTCGATTACGTCGGCCATCCGGAAGCAGAACGGGTCGTGGTGCTGATGGGTTCCGGGGTGGGCGCCACCTCGGAAGCAGTGGAGCGACTAGTCGCCAAGGGAGAGCGGGTCGGCATGGTGATCGTCCGCCTCTACCGGCCTTTTGACAGCGACGCCTTCCGAGCGATTCTCCCGGCAACCACACGAGCCGTGGCAGTCCTCGACCGGACCAAGGAGCCGGGAGCGGTCGGGGAACCCCTCTACCTCGATGTGGTCGCGGCTCTGTTCGAGGGAGATCGCCCAAGCCCACACGTCATTGGTGGTCGGTACGGACTGTCCTCGAAGGAGTTCACGCCGGCCATGGCGTCGGCGGTCCTCGCCGAGCTCGACCGGGAGAGCCCCAAGCGTCATTTCACGGTAGGGATCAACGATGACGTCACTCACGCCAGCCTCGATTACAGCTCCGACGGCTGGGACGAACCGGAAGAGATGATCCGGGCGGTCTTTTTCGGATTAGGCAGCGACGGCACGGTTGGGGCAAACAGGGCATCGGTCAAGATCATCGGCGACC
Organism: Acidimicrobiia bacterium; assembly: GCA_040905925.1. Lineage (GTDB taxonomy): Bacteria > Actinomycetota > Acidimicrobiia > Spongiisociales > ZC4RG35 > JALYNX01. The sequence continues at coordinate 8,186 of JBBDQO010000024.1, forward strand.
GTACCGACCTCCACGCCCAGGGCTACTTCGTCTATGACTCGAAGAAGTCCGGGTCGCGTACCATCTCCCACCTCCGATTCGGACCGCAGCCGATCACCTCGACCTACCTGATAGGCCCGGGCCAGGCCACCTTCGTCGCCTGCCATCAATTCCACCTGCTCAACGACGTCGATGTGCTGGAGCTCGCCTCCCCTGGGGCCACGTTCCTGCTCAACAGCCCCTATGACTCCACCGAGGCCTGGGAGCACCTCCCCAACTGGATACAGAGGGGAATCGTCGACAAGGCCCTCGATTTCTGGGTGGTAGACGCAACCCGTATCGCCGCCGAAGCGGGTCTGGGCGGGCGGATCAACACCGTTCTCCAGACGTGCTTCTTCGCCCTTTCGAAGATCATGCCGCGCGACGAGGCTCTGGCAGCCATCACCGAGGAGGTGCAAAGGGCATACGGCAAGAGGGGAGACGTGGTTGTGCGCCGCAACCTCGAGGCGATCAACTCGACTCTCGACGGGCTGCAACAAGTGGCCATTCCCGCCGCGGCGGTCATCGGAGTCACTAGTCCTGGCGAGTTCCTCGAATCCCGGCTGGCGCTAGCCCCCGACTTCGTTCAACGAGTGACCGGGATGATGCTGGCAGGGAAAGGCAACCTGCTTCCGGTTTCGGCGATGCCGGTCGACGGCACCTTCCCCACCGGAACCGCACAGTGGGAAAAGCGCTCGATCGGGACAGAGATCCCATTCTGGGACCCATCGATCTGCATCGACTGTGCGCGTTGCGCCTTGGTGTGCCCACATGCCGCGATCCGGTTCAAGGTGTTCGATCCGGAGGCTCTGCAGGGAGCCCCCGATGGGTTCGTCTCCAAGGAAGCGAGTGGGACTGAGTTCGTGGGCAAGTTCCTCACGGTGCAAGTTGCCCCCGACGACTGCACCGGGTGCGGGGTGTGTGTGGACGTGTGCCCGGCCCGGTCAAAGGAGGAGATCCGGCACAAGGCGATTGACATGGTGGCCAAGGACGACCAGCTCGAGCGAGAACGGGCCAACTTCGACTTCTTTCTCACCATCCCCGACCCACCACGTCATGAGGTGAGGCTCGATACGGTGAAGGGGTCGCAGATGATCGAGCCGCTGTTCGAATTCTCAGGGGCTTGCGCCGGTTGTGGTGAGACGCCCTACCTCAAGCTTCTCTCCCAGCAATTCGGCGACCGGGTGATCGTCGCCAACGCCACCGGCTGCTCATCGATCTACGGCGGCAACCTCCCAACCACGCCTTGGACCGTCGATGAGACCGGGAGGGGGCCGGCGTGGGCCAACTCGCTGTTCGAGGACAACGCCGAGTTCGGACTGGGCATGCGTCTCGGCCTCGAGGCCATGGAAGCCGACGCCCGTCTTCTGGTAACCGCCCTCCTCCCCGAGCTCGGGCAGTTGGGGGTGGAAATCCTCGAGGCCGATCAGACAGAAGAGCTCGGGATCGCCGATCAACGCCAGAGGGTCGAGAGTCTGCGCAAGCAGCTGGCCGGTATCGAGGGGCTCCTCGCTCGGCGCCTCGAAGGAGTCGCCGATGCCCTGGTTCGCACCTCGGTGTGGATCGTCGGTGGAGACGGGTGGGCCTACGACATCGGGTTTGGGGGCCTCGACCATGTGCTCGCCTCAGGCCGCGACATCAACATCTTGGTCCTCGATACCGAGGTGTACTCCAACACCGGAGGCCAAGCCTCCAAGGCGACCCCGCGGGCGGCAGTGGCCAAGTTCGCATCGGGTGGCAAGAGCACCGCCAAGAAGGACCTCGGCCAGATCGCCATGGCCTACGGAAACGTGTACGTGGCACAGGTGGCCATGGGGGCCAACATGACCCAAACCGTCAAGGCTTTCGCCGAGGCCGAGGCTCATCGTGGGGTGTCACTGATACTCGCCTATAGCCCCTGCATCGCCCATGGGATCGAGATGTCGACTCAGATGAGCCACCAGAAGGAGGCGGCAGCCTCCGGTTATTGGCCGCTGTTCCGCTATGACCCCGCCTTCGAGGCCCAGGGTCAACCCGGCTTGCGACTCGACAGCCGCAAACCGACGATTCGTTTCAAGGACTTCGCCGAAAAGGAGGGCCGCTTCGCCATGCT
>JBBDQO010000025.1:0-9947 GCA_040905925.1 Acidimicrobiia bacterium
CGCCGAGTATCCCAAGATGATCAATCCCATCCTTGAGGGCAAAGCCGATGTGGTTTATGGGTCCCGATTCGCGGCTAGCGCCGAGCGTCGGGTTCTGTTCTTCTGGCATTCGGTGGGGAACAAGCTGCTCACTGGTCTGTCCAACATGGCCAATGACATCAACCTGACCGACATGGAGACCTGTTACAAGTCGGTCCGAGCCGATGTCCTCCGCGACCTCCGCCTGACCAGTGACCGATTCGGGATCGAGCCCGAAATCACGGCACGGCTTGCACGGTACGGGGCCCGTATCTACGAGGTGCCCATCAGTTATCACGGCCGCACCTACGCGGAGGGCAAATCGATCGGATGGCGAGACGGGGTCCAAGCCCTGTGGCTGATCTTCAAGTTCCGATTCATCGACACCAAGTCATCAGAGGACGCTGGACTCAGCACGCTGGAGAGTCTCTCCGCCGCCCCGGGTGTCGCCAAATGGACTATGGAGCAGTTCCGTTCACATCTCGGAGCCCGCGTCTTCGAAGCCGGGTCGGGTATGGGGAATCTCACTGCACAACTTCTCGACCGGGAGAAGCTTGTGGTCGCCGACATCGATGAGCGGCAAGTCAGAGCGGTGAAGCTGCGTTTTGGGCACCTGGAGAATTTGGAGGCAGTGCAGGGCGATCTCGAGGACCCTGCCTTCTACGATGGGCTGGCCGGCGAGTTCGACAGTGTCCTTTGTGTCAACGTGCTCGAGCACCTCGACCATCCTGGAGTAGCGGTCTCCGAGTTCTTCAAGACAACTCGGCCCGGAGGCCGTCTCCTGATCCTGGTACCAGGTCATGATTGGCTGTTCTCCGAGGCAGATACCGCTCTCGGTCACCGCAGGCGGTTTTCCGAGGATTCGTTACGCAAGGTCGTCGAAGACGCCGGGTATGACGTGGTTGATCTATATCAGTTCAACCGACTCGGAGTCCTCGGCTGGTACACAAATAAGATTTTCGGTCGTACCCAGGCAGCGCCGTGGCAGGCAAGGGTGTTCGGCATGCTGTTACCCGTTGCACGCCTTATCGAAGGTCTTCACTTCCTTCCCGGGCTCAGCCTTGTTGCCATCTGTAGAAGGCCATGACCGGATCAGCGGCTGGGACTGTGACACGATCTGAGACCGTGGCTACAAGAAGGCTGTCGGCTCCTCTGGTCGTCGGGATCGTCGGAGCGATCCTGGCAGCCCTGGTGGTGTTACGGGTGTGGACCGCGTTTGAACGCGACCAGACCATCTTTGTTGCTTTTGGGATTGAGTCGACGGACATCAACGACTACGCCGAGGCCAAGTTGGGACGCGAGGTGGCAAAACGCGCCGCTCTCGGTCATGACGGCAAGTACTTCTTCGTGCAGGCAAATGACCCGCTGTTGCTCGACCCAGCGGAGAACATCGCCGTGATCGACCGTCCCCTCTATCGAAGCCAAAGGATGTTCTACCCGATCCTGGCCGGGGGAGCGGGACTGTTCTCTCCGGATGTGATCGTGTGGGCCCTGCTCATCGTCAACCTCATCGCGATGGGGGTCGGATCTTGGGCGGTGGCTCATCTGGCGATGGAGATGGGAGGCTCACCGTGGTGGGGGCTGGCGTTCGCTCTCAACATCGGGTTCATCAGCGAGATGAACATCGACGGCGCCGGAGTGGTGGCCGCCGCAGCCGCCTTCGGGGCGGTGGTCATGCTGCTGAAAGAACGTCGGGGTTGGGCGATCGTATTGCTCACGATCGCCGTTCTATCTCGCGAGGCGATGCTGATCGCCGCCGCCGGCTCCGCGTACTGGCTATGGCGAAAGGGGGAGCGACGCAGCGCCCTCTTGGTCTCCGGAATCCCGTTCGCCGCCGTGGCGCTCTGGGCTGTCTATCTTCGCTTCCGGATCGCGTTCGACACCGGGGCCTCTGAGGTACAGGAGATCGGTCTGCCATTTGCCGGCTTCATCCAGTCCTTCAAGATCTGGGCCGGCGATCCGCTCAACCTGGTGGCCGGGCTTGCCATCATGCTGCTTCTTTTCATGTTCACCAGACGAGTCTTGATCTCGGGACAACTCGTGGGATGGGCCTTCCTCGGGTTCGTCCCCCTGGCGATCCTGTTCACCCGTCAGGTATGGCAGAGCTACTTCGACATCACCCGAGCCGTGGCGCCGGTGCTCACCGCCTTCGTGTTGCTGGTTTTCCTCGCCGGAAGAGAGACGCAACGAACAGGTGTTCGCCCCTGATCTGGATTACACTGCCGTACTAAACGACCTGGGCGGAGTGTTGTCCACCGACTCGATCCTGATCAGGGGCGCCCGTGAGAACAATCTGAAGAACCTCACGGTCGAACTGCCCCGCAACCAACTCATCGTCTTCACCGGGCTCTCCGGGTCGGGGAAGTCCTCGCTGGCGTTCGACACCATCTACGCCGAGGGGCAGCGTCGGTATGTCGAGTCGTTGTCGGCCTACGCCCGCCAATTTCTCGGTCAGATGGACAAGCCCGATGTCGACTTCATCGAAGGGCTCTCCCCGGCGATCTCCATCGATCAGAAGACGGCGTCCCGCAACCCACGTTCCACGGTGGGAACGGTCACCGAGGTCCATGACTATCTCCGCCTGCTCTACGCCCGGATCGGGATCGCCCATTGCCCCAACGACGGGACTCCGGTGGATCGCCAGACCCCCCAACAGATCGTGGACCGGATCCTCGAGTTGGAGGAAGGGACCAGGTTCCAGGTGCTGGCCCCGGTGGTGCGGGGGCGCAAGGGTGAGTACGAGGGCCTACTCTCGGATCTGGCCAAGCAAGGCTTCGCCCGGGCCCGGGTCGACGGCGAGGTTCGTGAGCTCACCGAGGAGATCAAACTCGACCGGTATTACCAGCACACCATCGAGGTCGTGGTCGACCGTCTGGTTCGCAAGGAGGGGATGACCCAGCGCCTCACCCAATCACTGGAGACAGCGTTGACCCTGACCGAGGGCGTGGCCGACATCGAGATCGAAGGCGGCGCCACCCTCACCTTCTCCCAGCACCTGGCCTGCTCGAAATGCGGGCTCAGCTTCGAAGACCTCCAGCCACGGAACTTCTCCTTCAACAGCCCTTATGGGGCGTGCCCCGAATGCTCGGGAATCGGGACCAGGTACCAGGTCGACCCCGAGCTGGTGATCGCCGACCCCGACCTCTCGATGAACGAGGGCGCGGTATCGATGTGGGCCTCCAACCGGATGCGTTACTACTACCGGCTGTTGAGCGGGCTCGGTGAGGTGTTCGGCTTCTCGATGGACACCCCGTGGAAGGACCTCTCCGACGAGGTCAAGGACAAGATCCTCTACGGGACCGGGGAAGAGAGGATCACCGTCCATTACACCAACCGTTTCGGACGGAAACGGCAATGGACGACGACCTTCGAAGGGGCAGTCCCGTTCCTCACCCGGCGTCACGAAGCCGCCGAGTCCGATTCGGCGCGGGAGTACTACCAGGAGTACATGGCCCAGGTGCCCTGCGACGCCTGCAATGGGGGGCGGCTCAACCCGGTAACCCTCGCCGTGACCATCGCCGGTCGCAACATCGCCGAGGTCTCCGATCTCAGTCTTGGCGATGCCGAGGAGTTCTTCGAACGTCTCGAACTTAGCGAGCGGGAGGCCCATATCGCAGAACGGGTTCTGAAAGAGGTGCGGGCACGAATCAAGTTCCTGCTCGACGTTGGGCTCGATTACCTGACCCTGTCCCGGTCGGCGGCCACCCTCGCCGGAGGGGAGGCGCAGAGGATCCGGCTGGCCACCCAGATCGGCTCCGGTCTGGTCGGCGTCCTCTACATACTCGACGAGCCGTCGATCGGGCTCCACCAGCGTGACAACGAGCGTCTCATCGAGACCCTGATCCGGCTCCGTGACCTCGGCAACACCCTGATCGTCGTCGAGCACGACGAGGCCACCATCAGGGTGGCCGACCACATCGTGGACATCGGGCCCGGTGCCGGGGAGCACGGCGGCGACATCGTGGCCCAGGGCACCCTCGAAGACATAACCAGACAGCCCGACTCCATCACGGGTGATTATCTGGCCGGAAGACGTCAGATCCCGGTTCCTTTCCTCCGCCGGTCGGGCAACGGCGAGGCGATCCGGGTGCTGGGAGCCACCGAGAACAACCTCCAGGGGATCGACGTCGAGTTCCCGCTCGGGGTGTTCACCGCGGTGACCGGTGTCTCCGGGTCGGGGAAGTCGACCCTGATCGAGGAGATCCTGTGGAAGACCCTGGCCAATCGGGTCAATCGGGCTCGGGTCGTCCCCGGCCGGCACAAGAAGGTGGAGGGGATCGAGCACATCGACAAGGTGATCGACATCGACCAGTCACCCATCGGCCGGACTCCCCGTTCCAACCCGGCCACCTACACCAAGTTGTTCGACCACATCCGCGCCCTCTACTCTCAGACTGCCGAGGCACGGGCCCGCGGCTACCAACAGGGGAGGTTCTCCTTCAACGTCAAGGGGGGCCGCTGCCAGTCGTGCTCGGGTGACGGGACCATCAAGATCGAGATGCACTTCCTTCCTGACGTCTATGTGCCGTGCGAAGTCTGCGGCGGTAAGCGATACAACCGGGAAACCCTCGAGATCCTGTGGAAGGGCCACAACATCTCCGAGATTCTTGAGATGTCGGTCGAGGAGGCCGTGGGCTTCTTCGAGAACCAGCCCAAGATCGTGCGCATCCTGCAGACTCTCTACGACGTTGGTCTCGGCTACGTGAAGCTGGGTCAGCCGGCGACGACCCTCTCCGGAGGCGAGGCGCAACGGATCAAGCTGGCCTCGGAATTGGGCAAACGCTCGACCGGGCGCACCTTCTACATTCTCGACGAGCCGACCACCGGTCTCCATTTCGAAGATATCCGCAAGCTGCTTCAGGTGCTGCAACGTCTCGTCGACTCGGGGAACACAGTGGTGGTCATCGAGCACAACCTCGATGTGGTCAAGTCGGTGGACTACGTGATCGATCTCGGGCCTGAGGGCGGCAGCGGCGGAGGGAGGGTCATTGCCACCGGGACCCCCGAAGAGGTGGCCCAGGTGGGGGAAAGTTACACCGGCAAGTTCCTCCGCGAGCTGGTCGGGGGTTAGTCGGCTAACGCCTCAACGTCGATTCCGTCACAGCCGATCACAATGGTGGCAATGCGGCGCGAACATCGCATCGAGGTAGTGATTGTCTCAGCCATCGTCCTGCTGACGGCCTTCTACGTGCGCGCCGAATACATCCCGCCCTGGGCTGAGCGAAACCTCGAGATTGCCGCGGAGAAGTGGGACCTACCGGTGTCGAACGTCGACCCCTGGTTCTCGGCCTGGACCCTGGGTGACGGACAGGCCTTCGCCGTCATCGCCTCGGACCCCCTCGGTTTGGGACTTGGCGACGACCTGAGAGACCCGGGATATCGTTACCAGCGTGCCGGGTTCTCGTGGCTGGTCTGGGCCGGGAGTGGGGGTCAGGCGAGGCTGATTCCCTACGCAATGGCGGCGGTTGGCGGTCTGGCGCTGATCGGTACCTTGATCCTCGCCATCTCTCTCCGGGACCGTCTCGGCCCGTCGGCCTGGTTCTTGGTGCTGAACCCGGCTCTCTATGTGGGTTTCGCCGGGGACACCGCCGAACCGCTTGGCATCCTGTTCCTCGGCCTGGTATTGGCCTCCAGTCGCCCCTGGGCCGGGGTGGCTCTAGGGGTCACCCGACCCGACTATCTCCTTGCGCTCCTCGGACCATGGAAGACCTTTGGCTATGGGGTGGCGGCCGCGGCGCTCCTCGTCGGGTATGCCACCGTCCGTTTCGGGCTCGAGAGCCTGTTTCCGCAGGGGGCGAGACTGTTTGGTTTCCCGTTAGCGGGGTATGTGGAGAGTCCTTCGCTCGCCGGGTGGGCGCTGGCTCTGCTCGCCCTGGTCACGCTGGCCTTCGGGATTCGCTTCCGGAACTGGACCTGGGTCGTCGTCGGCCTCTACGTCCTCTGTTTCTCCTACACCGTGGTGCTCGATCCGATCAATGCCTGGCGAGCGGCAGGCCTGATGCCGGTGCTTTGGGCGTTCGGTCCCCGTGTGGTGAGGACTCAGGGACTGGCCGAGCCCGAAGACTCACCCGTAGCTGCTGTCGCCTGAGCCGCCTCTCTGGCGAAGGAGAGGACGATCAGCACCGCCAGCGGAGCGAAGGCCCGCGCCGCGTTGTTGCCGAAGTCCCACACCCAGTTCGATGAGATCAGGGCCAGACCGGTCCAGCCCAGGATCGGCCAGCGCAACCAGGTTCGCCGCGCGATGCCGACGACGAGCCCGGTCAGAACCGTGACCAGCCCGAAACCGAGGTAGAGCAACTCCTCGAGGTCGAGATTGGGCCAGTTGGCGGACCCGTCGACCAACCCCACGAAAGGCAGGGCGACGTTGCCCCTCCCGGTGAAGCCGTCTCCCAGGGTGACGGTGAGCCAGGTCATCCAGACGAGAAGCACCAGCAAGGAGAACCCACCCAGCACCCATCGCTTCCGGTCCCGTCCGATGGCGAGGCCGATCGGTGTCACCACGAACACGTCTTTGGCCAGCGTCGACAGGGCGAAACTCGCGGCCGGCACGGCGAGTCTGGCCCCCAGCGCCATCAGCCCTCCCGTCATCAGGGCGAGGGCCAGGGTGTCGGAGGTGAGGAGCCGAACCGAGAGCCACACCCCCGGGTTGAGGAGCACGGCGAGGGCGGCCCATTCGCTGATCCCGACCCGGGTGGCGACGGCGGCGGTGGCCCCCGCAGCGACCGCGGTGGATGCGATGGTGACGACGATCATCCCGATCAGCAGGGCGGTTCCCTCCAACAACCCGAGACCCGACGCCAGCAGTGGATAGAGGATGCGGCGGTAGCGATAGCCCGCGTGGTCGAGAAGCGGCCCCACCTCATCGCCACTCAGATCAAGCCCGATGGCGTAGTAGATCTGACCGTCGTGTCCGGGTCCCGGAGCGAGTGGGACGTCTCCGAGCTGGGATTGGATGAGGGGCCGGACGTCGCTGGTCTCACCAACCTGGAGCAGGCCCTCGATTCCGCCCACCGCCTCCGATTGGGCCCAGAGCAGGATCGCCGAGGCCACGGCGCCGATTACGGCCCATCGGATGAATGCGGAACGAGCGGACACGCCAGGAGCAGTTTGTCATAGCCGGCGTCTGATTCTCGGCTCAACGTCTGCGCAGACCTGCCGATGTACCCTGACAGCATCTTGGAGGCCTCCGACTTGTCAGAAACACGCCGGTCGGGATTTGGCGGCTTTCCGGAACTCGAGGACAAACATGCCGTGGTGATGGGTGGTGCCGGGTTTCTCGGCTCCCACATCTGCACCCGGCTCATGGACTCGGGGACCAGGGTCACCTGTCTCGACAACCTGATCACGGGCAACGCCGAGAACGTCGCCCATCTCATGGGGGACAAGCGTTTCCACCTGATCAACTATGACGTAACCGACTTCATCCACGTCTCAGGCGACGTCGACTACGTCCTCAACTTTGCCTCGCCCGCCTCACCGGTCGACTATCTGAAGTGGCCGATCCACACCCTGAAGGTGGGAGCCTTCGGGACCCACAAGGGTCTTGGGCTGGCGCTGGACAAGGGTGCGGTGTTCTTCCTCGCCTCGACCTCGGAGGTCTACGGCGACCCCCAGGTCAACCCCCAACCGGAGAGTTATTGGGGCAACGTCAACCCGATCGGCCCCCGGGGGGTCTATGACGAGGCGAAGCGGTTCGCCGAGGCACTGACCCTCGCCTACAACCGGGAGCATGGTCTCCAGACTCGGATCGTGAGGATTTTCAATACGTATGGGATTCACATGAGACCCGACGATGGTCGGGCGGTGCCCGCCTTCTTCAAGGCTGCCCTCGAGAATCGGCCGCTTCCCGTGTTCGGGGACGGTTCGCAGACCCGATCGTTGTGTTATGTCGACGACGAGGTCGAGGGGATACTGCGCCTGCTTCTCTCCGATGAGGGGGAGCCGGTCAATATCGGAAACCCCGAAGAGGTGACCATGGTGGAACTGGCCGAGGCGGTGCAGGATGTCGTCGGCAACCACCCCGGCATCGAGTTCCTCCCGCTGCCCACCGATGACCCCACGGTGCGTCGTCCCGATACCACAAAGGCCGAGACGATCCTCGGCTGGAAGGCTCAGATCCCCCTGCGCGAAGGTTTGGAACGGACTCTGCCCTGGTTCAAGGAAGTCCTCGGGTACTGAGCCGTTTCCTCCCCTAGGAGCGAAGCGACGTTGGGGGAGGTGTCGCCGCAGGCGACGGAGGGGGCTCTAGCCTCGGACGATGACCTGGACCGAGATGGGGGAGTGGTGGCTCACCGAGCTCGAGGGCGATCCTGCCTACGAGGCGTTGGTCAGCCCGATGCTGCTCGACATCCTCGAGCCGGAACCGGGAGCTCTTTATCTCGACCTGGGAAGCGGCGAGGGGCGGGTGATGCGGGCCGTCCAGCAACGGGGAGGACGAGTCCACGGCGTGGAGGTGAACCGGGTCCTGGCATCTCGATCGGGGGCAGTCGGGCCGACGGTGATCGCCCGGCTCCCCGATCTCTCCTACTTGAGACCGAACGTCTACGACGGGGCGTACTGCGTCCTGGTCCTCGAGCACCTCCCCGACCATGTGTCGTTCTTCACCGCGGCGGCCCGGGTGGTCAAGACCGGTGGGACCTTGGCCCTTGTCATCAATCATCCGGTTTGGACAGCACCGGGATCGACCCCGATCAGCGACACCGACGGGGAGGTGCTGTGGCGTCCCGGGGCCTATTTCTCCGAAGGGGTCTCCGAGGAGCCCGCAGGTGTGACAACAGTCAGATTTCATCACCGCCCGCTCAGTTCATTGCTGAACGCGGCGGCGGGCGCCGGCTGGAGCCTCGTGAGGATGGTCGAGACTCCCCACCACGAGTTGGGGGATCAGGCAGGGATCCCCCGCCTGATGGCAATCCGCTGGTCGCTTCTACCCTGAGGGTGTGTTCGACCGGCCCCAGCCTTCCGATATCCCCGACCAACCGGGCGCCTACCTGTTCCGTGACCAGCACGGCAAGGTGATATACGTCGGCAAGGCCAAGTCGTTGCGAAGCCGGGTCTCGTCCTATTTCGGGGTCGGGCTGCATCCGCGCACCCAGAGCATGGTGGACAACGCACGGGCGGTGGAGTGGATCATCACCGAGTCCGAGGTGGCCGCGATCATGCTCGAGTACTCGCTGATCAAGCGGAATCTCCCTCGTTTCAACATCCGGCTGGTGGACGACAAGTCCTATCCCTATCTGGCCATCACCCGTAGTGACGAATGGCCCCGAGCCCGGGTGCTCCGGGGCGCCAAACGGAAGGGCTACGAGTACTTCGGCCCCTACGCCCACACCTATTCGATCCGCAAAACCCTCGACCAACTGCTGCGGACCTTCCCGGTTCGCACCTGTTCCGACTCCCTGTTCGAGCGACAGAAGTCCCAGGAGCGCCCCTGTCTCCTCTTCCACATCGAGAAGTGCTCGGGGCCCTGCATCGGGGAGGTCACCCCTGAGGACTACTCCCAGATGGTTGACGGGTTGGCGGGCTTTCTCCGGGGTGACACCGAAGGCGTGGTAGCCGACCTCGAGAACCGGATGTGGGAGGCGTCGGAGCGACAGGAGTTCGAACTGGCGGCGCGGAACCGCGACCGAATCGACGACGTGCGAAGAGCCCTGCTCCGCCAGGAGGTGGTCACCGAGCGCCCCGAGGACTTCGACCTGATCGCCTTTCATGGCGACGACCTCGAGTCGGCGTTCCAGATGCTCCATGTGAGAAGGGGCCGGGTGGTGGGACGACGAGGGGTGGTCGTGGACCGGGTCGAGGAGCTGACCGACGCCGAGTTGATGGGCCGGGTCATACGCCAGCTCTACGGCGACGAGGCGCCTCCGCGAGAGGTCCTGGTGTCGATCGCCCCCACCGAGATCGACCTGCTCACCGAATGGCTGAGCACTTCG
>JBBDQO010000026.1:0-7152 GCA_040905925.1 Acidimicrobiia bacterium
TGACCGACGTGCATCGCCTTGGAGACATTGGGCCCGGCGTAGTCGACCACCACGTGTTCGGGGGTCTCGGTGACCGGATACCCCAGGTGGTCGTCACCGACGGAAAGCCCGGCCCAGCCCGCCAGGGCGGCGTCGGTCAGGGTGAGGTTGATGAACCCGGGTGAAGCCACCTCAACCCGGGCGATCTCGTCCTCGGCTTCGAGGATCGCAGCCACCTCGGCGGCGATCTCCGCCGTTGGCCGCCCCGAGGTCTTGGCAGCGCTCATGGCGCCGTTGCACTGGAACTGGGCCAACTCGGGCCGCTGCGAGGGCACCACCTCGCCGAGCTCGGCGGGGAAACCCAGCTTGGAGAACGCCTCACCGGCGATTTCTGAGAGATGCGCGACCAGCGACATTGGTCGCAGACCTTAGGTGCCCGGATTACAGCCGAAGACTGCTCAGTATTTCGCCAGGTCCTGGGCGTGGCGGACGATCCCCTCGGGGGAGGGATATAGCTCGTTCTCGAGAGAACCGGCATAGGGCATCGCCGGGACGTCGGTGAGGGCATACCTCCGAACCGGGGCATCCAGGTACTCGAAGGTCTTGTCGGCGATCTGGGCTGCGATCTCGGCGCCGTAGCCGACAAACTCGTTGTCCTCGTGGACGATGAGGGCCCGGGAGGTCTTCTTGATCGACTCCTCGATGGTGGGCCAGTCGAGCGGCTTGAGACTGCGGAGATCGATCACCTCGGGGCTGATCCCCAGCTCTTCGAGAACGGGCACCGCTTCCGTGGCGAAGTGAGCCATGGCCCCATAGGCGATGATGGTGAGATCCGATCCCAGATGACGGATTACCGCCCGCCCCAAGGGCACCCGGTGCTCGCCCTCGGGGTAGGGGCCCTTGGCCAGCCGGTAGAGCTTCTTCGGCTCGAGAAAGATCACTGGATCAGGGTCCTCGACCGCGGTGAAGAGGAGCCCCTTGACATCGGCGGGGGTGGAGGGGACCACGACCTTCAAGCCGGGGACGTGGGTGTAGAAGGACTCGATGGACTGGGAGTGATAGAGAGCCCCGTGGATCCCGGCGCCATACGGGGTGCGGATCACGATCGGGACATTCCAACGGCCGTCGGATCGGAAACTGATCCGGGCCGCCTCGGACACGATCTGGTCGAAGGCGGGGTGGATGTAGTCGGCAAACTGGATCTCGGGGATCACCTTGAACCCTGCCGCCGACATCCCGATGGCGGCTCCGATGATCGACGACTCGGCAATCGGGGTGTTGAAGCACCGCTTCGCCCCGAACCGCTCGGTCAGGTCCTGGGTCGCCTTGAACACCCCACCCTTGCGCCGGGCGACGTCCTGGCCGAACACCACCGTGTCGTCGTAGGCCTCGAGGATCTCGTGGAGGGCCCGGTTGATGGCGGTGATCAGGTTGACCGTCTCGCCCGTCGGCGTCGGCTCCGGCTCGGTGGCCGCAGGCCCGGGCTGGATGACCCTGGCGTAGACCCTGGAGGTCGGCTCGTCGGGTGCTGGGGCGGCCTCGGCGAATTCCACCGCCTTGGCCAGCACATGGACCACCTCCTCATCGAGAGCGTCCTCTTCGGCCTCGGTCAGCAGCCTGTTCTCGATGAGGTATTGGCGGACCCGAGCCACCGGGTCACGTTTGCGCCAGGTCTCGACCTCTTCCCGGCTCCGATAGAGAGCGTCGTTGTCATCGGAGGTATGAGCGTAGTAACGATAGGTCCCGGCCTCGATCAGGGTCGGGCCCTCGCCGGCTCGGGCCCGGGCCACTGCCACCTGCATCACCTTGAGAACCCGGAGCGTCCGGTTGCCGTCCACCTCCACCCCTGGGAAGCCGTAGCTGAGGGCCCTGGCGGCGAGACTTCCCGCCACCTGCTCTTCGCTGGGCACCGAGATCGCGTAGTTGTTGTTCTCAATGACAAAGACGATCGGGAGCTTGCGGATTCCCGCCCAGTTCATCGCCTCGTGCCAATCCCCCTCCGACGTCGATCCCTCTCCCCCGTAAACGACCACCACCGCGTCTTCTTCTCTGGCCACGATCGCCTGGGCGATCCCCACTGCGTGGGGGTACTGGGTCCCGATCACCGAGGACTGGGTGAGGACCCTCAGCTCGGGACTCGACCAGTGCCCCGGAAGTTGGCGACCACCCGACATCGGATCGGATTTCTTGGCGAAGGCGCCCAAGAAGATGTCCTCGGGGGTGAAACCCCAGGCCAGGGCGACACCCATGTCCCGGTAGTAGGGGAGGATCCAGTCCTTGGCCCGGTCGAGGGCGAAAACCGACGCCACCTGGACCGCCTCATGGCCGGAGGATCCGACCACGAACGGAGCCCGGCCTTGGCGTTGGAGGGCGAACATGCGGTCGTCGACACGTCTCGCGGTGAGCATCAAGCGGTACATCTCGACCATCTGCTCGTCGGTCAGCCCCAGCTCCCCGTGGTGCAGGTTCCGGTCGAAGTCCATGCCAAGGAGACGATCCTTCAATTTCGATCGTCTCCGCTTCTCCGAAATCGCCGCAAATCGCCGATCTCCCTGATCCGGTTCTTGGCCACCTTCACTGCCGCCTGGTTGGGGTTGATCGCTTCGGACTTGGACATCTCGAGGATGGTCTTGGTTGCCTGGAATATCCCGTCCACTCGATGCAGTGCCCTCATCTTCGAATAGCCGAGCATCTCGTCGTAGACGTTGATCAACCCACCAGCGTTGACCACGAAGTCGGGGGCGTAGACGATGCCTCGTTGCGCGATTCGATCGGCGTCCTCATCGGTGGCCAGTTGGTTGTTGGCGCTGCCCACGATTGCCTGGCAGTTGAGCTCGGGGATGACCCTCTCGTTGAGCCCGGCCCCGAGGGCGCACGGTGAGTAGAAGTCACAATCGACGGTGTGGATGTCGTCAGGGGGAACGCTCTTCACTCCGTAGGTGTCCACCGCCGTCTTGATTGCGGCCTCATAGGCATCGGAGACGATGACTTCGGCGCGGGCCTCCACCAGAAGTTGAACAAAGGCTGAGCCGACCTTTCCCACCCCCTGCACCGCGAACCTGCGCATGGCGAGGTCGGATTCACCCCACATGAACTCGGCGACCGCTCTCGCGGCGTTGAACAGGCCACGGGCGGTCACCGGAGACGGGTCGCCGGCCCCGCCTTCGGCCACGGAGATTCCCAGCGCCCACTTGGTCTCGCGGCGGATGAGGTCGATGTCGGCGGTAGTGGTGCCGACATCCTCGGCGGTTATGTAACGGCCACGGAGGCTGTCGACGATCCGCCCGTAAGCCCGGAAGAGACGTTCGCTCTTGTCGGTCCTGGGGTCTCCGATGATCACCGCCTTGCCGCCACCGAGATCGAGTCCGGCCGCTGCCGCCTTGTAGGTCATGCCCTTGGACAGCCGGAGGGCATCGGTCAGGGCGTCCGCCTCTGATTCGTAGGGAAAAAAGCGAGTCCCGCCGAGGGCGGGACCGAGAGCCGTGGAGTGGATGGCGATGATCGTTCGGAGGCCAGATACTTCGTCGTACCCATAGACGATCTGTTCGTGACCATCGCGGGCGACCTCGTCGAATACCACCGAGCTCCGTCCTCCTTCTCAAGCGGGTGGTGTCACACCCATTTTCGATACTACCCATCGACCTCTGCCAGGATGATGGCGTGATCAAGACCGCGTTTCTCAGGGTCTACACACCGGAGGTCGTCAACAGCGACGACCCGGTGCCCGGATTCGTGCGGTCGTACGGGCTTCTCTCCGAAACCGAGGGCGAGGGCGACTGGGCGGTCGACTGGAACGGTCGGCGTCTGGTGTGCCCCAGGAATCTCCGGCTGCGGGTCCTCGAATCGACCGTCGCCTTCGCCAACGCCTTTCGGGGCATGGGAGCGGGGCTCATCCCTGAGGGAGCCGCCCGCTCCGCCGACCAGGAGTTGCGTCGCTATCACGAGATGCATCCATTGCACCGCTCGCATGTCCTCACCTCGGCCTGGCATGTCCCGGTGCGTTGGTTCACCGCCTACGTCTCGGAGGACAAGGAGGTCTACGAGATCGAGGGGCAGGCTCGCCTCCGTTATCGGGTGGATCTCGAAGTGGCCCGGGAGCGTGTCGAGCGGGTCCTCGAGGTGCTGCGCGGGTTGCAGATCTTCCAGGGGCCCGCCGAGGAGCTGGGCCAGCTCTCGGAGTGGCTGAGTCTGTTCCCCGACGACTCGATGGTGGAGCTGGACTACGGCGAGGTATCGGAGCTGTTCGACCCCCAGGACCTGGTCTTCGACGAGTCGGTCGATCTGGTCCAGCAGTCGGTGAACGCCCTCGCCGAGGGTGACATGCTCGCCGCCGGCGAGAACTACGGCCGCGTCGTCACCAGATGGGCCCCCGCCTTCTCGGTCACCTTCAGCAACTGACGGGTTGCCGCCTCCGTTCTTGTCCCAATTACGGGGAAGAAGGGGTGGCCACGTCTTGACGAACCACCGACAGCGCCTATCATCGTCAGTAATGACCTATCACGTCACCGACCGCGCTTGCGTCTGCACCTGTTGTTGTGCCGCCGCGCCGGTTGGGTAGTGATGTACTGAACAAGAACCAAGACAGACACCAAGACCCGCACCGGCACCACGGATGCGGGTTTTTTGTTGCCCAAATCGAGGAAGAGACAATGACAACGACAACAGTCGCCACCTCGCTCGGCACCGATCGAGAGGTGCGGCGCTATCTGGACGTGAGGGATCTGCTCCCCGGAGTCGACAACCCCACCCCCCTGGTGCGGCTCAATCACGTGGTGGCATCCAACCAGGGCGAGGTTTATCTCAAGCTGGAGTGGCTCAACCCATTCGGCTCGATCAAGGACCGGGCGGCCAGCTACCTATTGGCCGGCCTGGTCGAGCGCGGGCTACTCGGAGAGCGTGATGTGGTCGAGGCAACCTCGGGCAACACCGGCATCGCCTTGGCCGCATTGGCCGCCTTGAGCGGGATAGGGATCACGGTGACCATTCCCGACGGGGTCCCCGAGGAGAAGAAGGTCATCCTGCGCATGCTCGGGGCCGAGGTGTGGGAGACGCCGGACGATCTCTGCCCGGTCGATCTCCCCAAGGACGGAGCTATCGCCCTGGCCCGGTCGCTGGCCGCCTCCGAGCGGGGTGGGCGTTTTGTGATGACCGACCAGTACTCCAACCCGGACAACGTCACCGCTCACTATGAGACCACCGGTCCCGAGATCTGGCGCCAAACCGATGGCAGGGTCGGCTGGTTCGTGACCGGGCTGGGCACCGGGGGGACGATCACCGGTGTCGGGCGCTTCTTGAAGGAGCGAGATCCGTCGATACGGGTGGTCGGGATCGAACCGCAGCCGGGTCATCGCCTCCCGGGCCTCAGGAGCTTCCAGGAGGCGAAGCAGCCCGAGATCCTCGACTGGGACGTCATCGATGACGTGATCAGGGTCGACGACGGGCCCGCCTACGACACCACCAGGCGGCTGTGGCGCGAGGAAGGGCTCACGGTTGGGCCCTCGACCGGCGCCGTGGTCCATGCCATCCAACAACTCGAGACCACCACCGGCGACGTGGTGGTGGGGATCTCGGCCGACTCGGGCTTCAAGTACACCAGCTATTTCGCGGAGATCCTCGGTGACGAGGGTCTGCCCCGCGTATGAATGAGAACAAGGAGACCAAGTGACAACCCAATACGACATACCCATCGGAGAGGTCAAGGTCGACGCCGAGCTCGACACCTCTGGCCTGCTCTGCCCGCTCCCCGTCTACAAGGCATCCATCGCCTTGGGTCAGTTGTCGAAGGGTCAGGTGCTCCATGTGATCAGCACCGACCCGGGGTCCCTCGAGGACATCCCGGCACTGGCCCGTCAGCTCGGCGACACGCTGCTCGGAGTGGAACGGCTCGAGGACCGTCAATTGTTCTGGATCGAGAAGGGAGACCGGCCATGACCGACACTCTGGAGAGGCTCCAGCCTTTGGAGCCGACGGCGCCGGCAAAGCCGAAGAGGATCGCCCTGATCGCGTCGAAAGGGACTCTTGATCAGGCCTATCCGCCGTTGATCCTGGCCACCACCGCAGCCAGCCTGGGATGGGAGGTGGGTATCTTCTTCACCTTCTACGGGCTGGACATCCTCCATCAGGATCGATTCGAGAAGTTGAAGGTGGCGTCACTGGCCAATCCGGCCGGCCCGATTCAACTGCCCAACATCCTCGGTGCCCTTCCCGGGGCCACCGCGGCCGCAACCGCCATGATGAAGAAATGGATGAAAGCGGCCAACATGCCGTCGCTTCCCGAGTTCATCGAGATGACCCAGGGTCTGGGAGTCAGGTTCTTCGCCTGCTCGACGACCATGGGTGTGATGGGGGTCAAGGAGAGCGACCTGATCAAGGGCTCGGAGATCGCCGGTGCCGCCGCCTTCCTCGACTACGCGGCGGAGGCCGACATCCAGCTTTTCATCTAGAGCCAGGAGAGCGATCAGGCAGGGAAGGCGAGCGCCGGTGCGTTCTCCGAGGTGGTGGGGAGAGTCAATTCGAACCGGGTCCAGCCTGCCCGTCGCCGGTAGACCAGGTCGCCACCCATGATCCTCGCCAGCTGGCGGGCCACGGCCAGCCCCAAACCCACTGAATCAGGCCGGGCCTCGTCGGTCTGGGCCCGGTAGTAGGGGTCGAAGATCCGCTCGGAGTCGACGACGTTGATCCCGGGCCCGTCGTCACTCACCACCATCACCGCGGTGTCTCCGAGGGAGGAGACGCTGATCCTGACCTGACTGCCCCCGTACCGGGCAGCGTTGGTCAGGAGGTTGCGCAGGATCTGACGGGTGCGAAGGATGTCGGCCCATGCTGGGGTCGGATCTCCGTCCACGGTCGCGACGACAGCTGTCCTCATCGACTCGACGATGGATCGCGACTCGTGGAGCAGATCGATGGCCGTCGGCTTGACGGTCAGATTCCCCGATGCGGCCCGCTCCGCGGTGAGCAAGTCATCGACGAGATGTGCCATCTCGACACTCTGGCTGGCGATGAGCTGGACCATTTCGGCGATCTCTTCCGACGAGTAGCTCTCTACGCTCTCCGCCAGCTCACCGGCAAAGCCGACCACGGCTGCCAGGGGGGTACGCAGCTCGTGGCTGACAGTGGCGATGAATCGGTCCTTGGCCTCCGCCAACTCTTCGAGCCCTTCTCGGGCGTGCT
>JBBDQO010000026.1:7252-51288 GCA_040905925.1 Acidimicrobiia bacterium
GCGATGAATCGGTCCTTGGCCTCCGCCAACTCTTCGAGCCCTTCTCGGGCGTGCTCTCTCTCCCAGTAGGCGCCCACCATGTCGGCGGCACGGGTGAGGGCCTCTACCTCCACCGGAAGCCAGGTTCCCTCCCTCCAAAAGTCGGCGTAGCCGATGGTGCCCACCCATTGGTCTCGAATGAAAATGGGCGCCATCAACTCGGCCCTGATCCCCTCGGCCTCGTAGCGGTCACGGATGGGCCGGGGGAGCTCGGAGGCAATCACCTGCGCCGGCTCACCGGCGGCGAGCAACTCGTTCACCTCCTGAAGCTGGTCGTAGTCGCCACCATCGAAGTGGTCGTCGCCAGGTGGGATGTTCGGCCCACTGGCATCGGCCACGATCTCCCATGTGACATTGCCGTCGCGATCCACCCGGTTCAGGTCGATATAGGCGTAATCGGCCTCGGTGGCGTCGAGGAGGGCCTGCAACGCCGCGGTCAGTGGCTCGTCATCACGACGGGTCAACAGGACCTGGGAGCAACGGGCCAGAGCCTGCTGGATCTGGGAGTGGGTAGCTTCCAGCTCGGAGGCGACGGCCAAGGAGTCGATGAGTCTCGAAGTGAGCCAGATCGCCAGCATCTGACCCGGGATCCCGATCAGGATCCGGCTAACGGCGACGGAGAACTCCGGTTGCTCGATGAGGATCGATGCGATGGCGTAAAGCCCGATCAGGGCCGACCCCACCACCAGCGGGGTCGTGGTTCGGGATCGACGGGTGGTCACGTAGATGATGGCCAGCAGGATCAGGAATGCCAGCGTGGTCCCGGTGTCGAAACCGGAGACGTTCATGTTGCCGGAGGCGTCGACCAGGCTCAGGGTGCCAAAGACGACGGCGGCAAGGGCGATCGGGACCTCGGTGCGCAGTGAGGTCATCAGCAGGTACAACGAGGCGATGGCGATCAGGCCATACGCAACGGCCCTGATCGTGGCTCCCGGGTCGGACTCGAGCAGGGGCCTGATCTCGGCGATCAGACCCACGGCCCCGCCCACTACCCCGGCCAGCAGGGCGGCCCTTCGGTCGCGTTCGTTGCCACCCTTCTCAGGTGGTGACATCATGAAGGGGTTATCGGACGTTGTTGAGGGAGAATTGATGCTGCGATCCGCGTCGGAGTTGCCCCCTCCGTCGCCTGCGGCGACACCTCCCCCAACGTCGCTTCGCTCCTGGGGGAGGAAACAGGGGGAGAGCCGGCGAAGCCGGCGAGGGGGGCATCACCGCGCGCCCAATGTTCCCCGATCGGTACGCTGACAATCGATGTCGAGGCGAGCCTTTTCCTTGACCGCGGTCCTTCTTCTGATCCTGGTCGCCTGCACCGGTGACGGCGGTGACACTCCGAGCCCGGCGGCCAGCTTCGACCTGGGAACGACCACCCCGGCGCCTGACACCACCACCCCGGCGCCGGACACCACCACACCCGCCCCCAACCCCACCAGCGACATCAACCGACTAGTGGTCCTGGATCGCAGCGGGAACATCCACACCATGGACCCCGACGGCTCCAACCCATCCCAGATCACCGACGATGCCGCCACCGTCCAGTATTTCCAACCGATCTGGTCCCCCGTAACGGATCGCCTGGCTTGGGGGCAGGCCAGCAGCGAGGGTTTCGGGGTTGGCTCGAGCACAGGTGACGGGTCCGATCCGCAGCTCGTGCCCACCTTCTCGTCGCCCTTCTATCTCCACTGGGCCCCAGATGGGACACAGGTGGGGATTCTCTATGGCGGCCTCGAGGGCGTGGTCCTCGAGATGGTGGACATGGTGAATTTCACCTCCACCACGATCGGGTCCGGTTCCCCTTTCTACTTCTCGTGGAAGCCGGACAGCACCGAGATCGCGGTTCATGTCGGGGCGGATGATTTCGGCACCCTCGAGCTGGGTCAGGAATTTTCCGATCTGGGAGGGACGGCGGCCATCTATCAAGCGCCGCATTGGACCCCAGCCGGCATCTTTCATTTCGCCCCCCAAGGGCTGGTGCTGGTCGACCCGGACGGTGAGGAACAGCTGCTGGCCACGCTCCCTGGGGATCCGGTGTTCTTCGTGGCCAACCCGCAGGGAACCAAGGTGGCGGTCGAGTCCTTCATCACCGAGGAGGAGGGCGACGGTTCCACGGTGGCGCTCACTCCCACCGCGGAGATCGAAGCCAACGCGGTATCGATCCTCGATGTGGGGACCGGCGAGGTCGATATCGCCTCAGAGAACACCTCGGTCGGGTACTTCTGGAGCCCGGACGGCGAGTCGCTGCTCCTTCTGCAACTGACCGGCGAGGCCGGAGAGCTCGATGTCTCGGTTTGGAAGGATGGCGAAATCACCCTTCTCGCCAAGTTGATCCCGCCGCTCTCCTTCTTCCGGGAGGTACTCCAGTACTTCAACCAGTACGCCCAATCGCTCCAGTTGTGGTCCCCAGACTCCTCAAGGGTGGCCCTTGCCGGGGCGATCGAGGGCGAGGAAGGGGTTTGGGTCATTCCCACCGACGGCTCCGATCCTTCTCTGATCTTCAACGGCAAATGGGTGGCTTGGTCCTATGGCTGAATCACCCAGCCTGGGCACTCGGCGTTGGGCAATGGGCTCAGCGATCGTCAGAGTGGTCGACTTCTGGCTAGCTCAGCGCCTTTCGCAACGCATCCTCGAAGAGGTGGGGCTCGGTCAGGAACGAGTCATGCCCTTTCGGTGAGGTGACCTGGGTCCATTCCACCGGCACTCCGGCCTCCTCGAGGGCGGCCACCAATTCGGCCTGCTCGGACGGGTAGAAACAGGCGTCGGTGTCAATGGTGAACACGTGCCAAATCTGGTGGCGACACGGGATCAGCGCCTCGACGTAGCTCTCGGCCCCGGTGTCCTCGACCAGGTCGTAGTTGGACCAGGAGTCGATGATCCGCAGATAGCTGTTGGGGTCGAAACGGATCACCAGCTTCTGGCCCTGGCGCCAGAAGTAGGACTCGACGGGGTGGGTCACGTAGGGGTGGTCGATGACCTCTCTGCGGGCCCGCTCCTCGATCGCACCCAGGGAGACGAACGCCTTGTGGCCGATGATGCGGGCCAGGGCCAGCCCGTCGGCGGGGAACTCACTGTCGTAGTAGTTGCCACCGTTGAAGTTGGGGTCGTTGAAGATCGCCAGCTTCTGCTCGAAGTTGTACATCCGGTGCAGGGTGGTGCCGGCCAACCCTCCGGCGAGGATGATCACGTTCTCCACCAGATCGGGGTAGTGCGCCGCCAGTGACACCGACAACAGAGCCCCCACCGAGGCCCCGGCCACCGCTTTCAATCTGGTGATCCCGAGATGCTCGAGCAGGGGGAGTTGGGATTCGACGATGTCGGCGAGGTGGAGCGGGGGGAAGTCCGGCCCGTAGCGGTTCCCGGTCCGCGGGTCGATCGAGGAGGGCCCGGTGGTGCCGTAACAACCACCCAGGTAGTTGACACAGAGGACGGCGAAGCGGTCGGTGTCGACGCCGAGGCCGGGACCGACGAAACCCTCCCACCAACCCGTCTGGTTCTCCTCCACCCACCGGCCTACGCCCTCGACGGAGGGGGTGAACCCGGCTACGTGCTGGCTGCCGGTCAGGGCGTGAAACAACAGGACGACGTTATCCCGCTCCGGGGAGATCTCCCCCTGGATCTCGTAGGCAAGCCGGACCTCGGACAACAAGTCCCCGCTGCGCATCTTGAAAGGCAGCGCGTCTTCGGGCAGGTCGAAGAAACGAGTCTCCACCACCCGCCTGTCCGGGCCCGGCTTGCTCATCGCCTCCTCCTCAGGACACCGCCTCCAGCGCCTGGTCGATGTCCTCTTTGATGTCTTCGATGTGCTCGATTCCCACCGAGATCCTCACCAGTTCGGGGACCACCCCGGTCGAGATCTGCTCCTCTTCGGAGAGCTGCTGATGGGTGGTCGACGCGGGATGGATCACCAGGGTCTTGGCGTCACCCACGTTGGCCAGATGGCTGGCCAGCTTGGTGGCGTCGATGAACCGCTTCCCGGCCTCGAACCCACCGGTGATCCCGAACGACAACACCCCGCCGAAGCCGTTGCGAAGATACTTCTTCGCCGCCCCGTGGTAGGGATGTGATGGGAGACCGGGGTAGCTCACCCACTCGACTCGGGAATGTGACTCCAGCCATTTCGCCAGTTCCAGGGCGTTGTCGACCTGACGCTGCACCCGCAGCGACAGGGTCTCCAGACCCTGGAGGAACAGGAACGAGTTGAACGGGGACAGGGCCGCGCCGAAGTCACGGAGACCCTCCACCCGGGCCCTGATGGCGAACCCGATGTTCCCGAACGGCCCGTCGGGGTTGAACACGTCGGTGAAAACCAGACCGTGATAACCGGGAGCCGGCTCGGTGAAGATCGGGAATTTCCCGTTCCGCCAGTCGAAGTTGCCGGAGTCGACGATGACCCCGCCGATCGAGGTCCCGTGACCGCCGATCCACTTGGTGGCCGAATGGACCACGATGTCCGCCCCGAAGTCGATGGGCCGCGAGATGTACCCGGCGGCGCCGAAGGTGTTGTCCACCACCAACGGGATCCCGTTGCGATGGGCCACTTCGGCCAGGGCCTCGAAGTCGGGGATGTTGTACTTCGGGTTGCCGATGGTCTCGACGTAGAGGGCCTTGGTCTTGTCGGTGATCTCCTTCTCGAAGTCGGCCGGGTCGTCGCCATCGACGAAGCTGACATCGAACCCGAGACGGGGGAACGCAACCTTGAACTGGTTGTAGGTTCCTCCGTACAGGTACGAGGTCGACACGAAGTGGTCGCCCGTCTCCAACAAGGTGGTGAAGGCGAGCAGTTGCGCCGCCTGTCCCGACGCGGTGGCCACCGCCGCCTCTCCGCCCTCCAACGCCGCCACCCGCTTCTCGAAGACATCGGTGGTGGGGTTCATGATCCGGGTGTAGATGTTCCCGAACTCCTCCAACCCGAAGAGTCGGGCGGCATGAGCCGTGTCATTGAAGGTGTAGCTGGTGGTCTGGTAGATGGGCACGGCCCGGGCGTTGGTGCCGGGGGCCGGTTCCTGTCCGGCATGGACCTGGAGGGTCTCGAACCGGTATTCACTCATGATGGTTTCTCCTTGTTCTCGGAACGGTCAGGCCAGGACGACGCCGAGCGGGATCGACCTCGAGAGGCAATGCCCGACCGGGGAGGTCGCGATCACCTTGCGATGCAACGCTGCGACGGCCTCGTCGTCCGCATCGGTGTTGATGTGGACCGTGGCCTGGATCGCAGAGAACCCGGCGTTTCCGTCGCCCAGGCCGAGGAAGGTGTGGAGGTCGAGATCACCTTCGATTTCGATCCTCAGGTCGTTCAACTCGATGCCGGCCACGGCGGCGTTGGCCGCGTAGCCGATGGCGAGGCAGGAGCCGAGGGCCCCGAGGAGTTGCTCCACGGGGTTGGGAGCGGTGTTGGTGCCGCCAAGGCCGGGGGGCTCATCGAACGCGATCGGCTCGAAGTCACGGGAGCGGGCGGCGGTCCGGAAGGCACCTTCCCAGGTGACTTCTGACTTCCAGGTGGTTTGTGCTTGTTCTGGGTCTTCCTGGATCGACTGAACCAGGGCGCCGACCGTGGGGAGGTCGACCTCGTTGAGATAGGTGGTGGTCATTTGGAGATTCCTTCCGTTGCAAATGTGGGTACGTCGAAGCACCGCCGAAGCGAAGGGGGGCTCTCGGGTGGGGGGCGGTGATCTACGAGCGTCGAACGCTCGGGCATGCCACCCGAGAGCGTCGACAACACATGCACCGGACGGATCCGGGGGTTCGATCTGTTTCTTGTCGCATGGCTAGGCCTCCTGTTTCATCGTCTCAACGCGCTCATGCGAGCGCCCGAGGCGGAGGACCGCCATAGGCATCTCATCGATCAGGCATTGGCACCGAACGAATCGGTTGCCGCGGTTTCACAGGGCCTGTCCCTCCACCGCTCTGGATGAGCGCTGTCAAGTGGGCGCAAGTGTGGCCGGTGTCGACCGTCGAGTCAAGACCGGAATCAGAACGGCCCGGTTGGCCGTGGTCGGCGGCTCAGGGCCATGGTCATCACATCGCCATGTGGATGTCGACTCTTCATTCCTACCCGGGAGACGTGATCAGTGAGGCGAGGATGGCCATCACCTCTTCGGAGAACGCTGCGAACTCGTCCGGCGGGGCGTCGATCAGGGTGAGCATGGTGCGATCACTGACGTCGAGCGCGATGAATCGCAATGTCGACTCCCGGGTGGCGCTGGTGACGAAGAAGCCGGTCGGGAAGTAGCCGGTGTCGTTGAGGGCCTCCAACCGGATCGAGCCGGCCTCGATGCCATTGGACGGGACCTCGGGTTGATCGGGGTCGTGATTAGCCGTGGCGTCGAGTTGGGAACCGGGGAAGCCGGCGATACGGGCTACGAAGACTGATCCAGGTATTGGAACACTTCTTCGGAGTCAGAGCCAACCTGGCACTTGATGTGGTGCCAAATATGTGCCATAATGGCTCCATGAATCTATCCCTGTATGTGGATCGCCTCCGGCATGAACTGGCGGTAGCCGCGGATGCCGGTGGTGAGGAAGCCCGGGCCTTGGCTGAGCGGCTCACCGCCCCGCTCGAGTCGGCCGCCCGGCTCGTCCTGCTCGAGGCCCTGTCCGCCGCCGCGGACGAGATCACCCGGGAATTGGCACCGGGCACGGTCGAGGTTCGTCTCCGCGGGGCTGATCCGGCCTTCGTGGTGACCCTCCCGCCCGGTGACGAGTTGTTCGATGATCTCGCCTTGAGTTCGCAACCCGACGCTGCTCCACAGGCTGGCGGTCCGGTGGAAACCGACGAAGGCGGGACCTCGCGGCTCAATCTTCGCCTGCCCGACTCGCTCAAACTCCGGATCGAGGAGGCGGCCCGGATGGAAGGGCTCTCGCTCAACGCCTGGCTCATCCGCGCCGCGGCCACTGCCCTGGGTAACGACAGGCCCTCGCAACGACGCAGTCCGTCCAGCGGCGAGCGTTACACCGGCTGGGTGCGCTGAGATGGCTTCGTTCGACACCCCCGAGCCGATCTCGGTCAACATCGAGCTCCTGCTCGGTGCTGTCCACCTCATCGCCAGCGACCGGGTCGACACCGTCGTCGTGGTCAACGCGAGTGACCGGTCGCGGAACGCCGACATCGAGGCTGCAGAGAAGACTCAGGTCGAGCTCTCCAACGGCAGACTCCTGGTCAAGGTCCCCAGGGCCCGCGGTCTGGGCAGCTACCTCGGCGTCCACAAGTTGGGTTCGGTCGATATCACGATCGAGCTGCCTCAAGACTCGCGTCTGCAAGCAGATGCCGGTCTTGTCAACATCCGCGCCGACGGCCGACTGGGGGAGACACGGATTCACGGTGGAGCCGGTGATGTCCGACTCGACCAAACCGGCCAGCTAGAGGTCACGGGCAGTGCCGGACCCGTCACGGTGAACCGTGCGGCGGGCCGCACCGAAGTCACCGGGGCCGGCGACATCGGGATCGGTGCGATCGATGGCGATGCCGAGATCAAGAACCTCAACGGCAAGACCTGGATTGGCGAGGTCAGCGGAGGTTTGCGGATCAAGTCGGCCAACGGCGATATCACGGTCGACCTTGCCCATGGGGAAGTAGCGGTCAAGACCGCCAACGGGAGCGTTCAGATCGGAGAGGTGGTTAGCGGCTCGGTCGGGCTCGAAACCGCCTCAGGCGGTCTGGATGTCGGGATCCGTGAGGGCACCGCCGCCTGGGTCGACGCCAGGACCCGGTTCGGCCGGGTGCACAACGGTTTGGATGCGGCTGGAAGCCCCGAGCCTTCTGAGAAGGCAGTCGAGATCCGCGCCCGCACCTCATACGGCGACATCGTGATCCACCGTTCCTGATGAGCCACTAGGAGAACCATGAATTCCACATCAATCCCCGCGATTTCCACGAGAGGACTGCGCAAGTCCTACGGCGACAAGCTCGTACTCGATGGCATCGATCACCAAGTGCCCGAGGGGACCATCTATGCGCTTCTCGGTCCCAATGGCGCCGGCAAGACCACGATGGTCCAGATCCTGTCAACGCTGATCGGCGCCGACAGCGGCGAGGTGCGAATCGCCGGTCACGATCCGGCCACGGATCCCGATGCGGTGCGGGCCGTGATCGGAGTCACCGGCCAGTTCTCAGCGGTGGACAACTTCCTGACCGGTGAAGAGAACCTGATCCTCATGGCCGACCTGCATCATCTGCCTAAGGAGGAGGGCCGGCGACGGGCCAACGAGCTTCTCGAGCAGTTCGACCTGGTCGAAGCAGGGAAGCAAAGACCCTCGACGTACTCCGGTGGGATGCGCCGTCGCCTGGACCTCGCCATGGGCCTGGTCGGCGCCCCGAGGATCGTCTTTCTCGACGAGCCCACCAGCGGGCTCGACCCGCGCGGCCGCCACACCATGTGGGAGATCATCCGCGAGCTGGCGGCTGATGGGATCACCATCTTCCTGACGACGCAGTACCTCGAGGAGGCGGACGTCCTCGCCGACCGGATCGCAGTCTTGGATCGGGGGGTGCTGGCCGCCGAAGGCACCGCCGATGAGCTAAAACGACTGGCCCCCGGTGGCCATATCAGCCTGCGGTTCACCGACCCGACAGAGCTCGAGTCGGCCGCGAGCGCACTCGGCGAGACGAGCCGTGACGACGACGATCTCACCCTGCAGATCCCGAGCGATGGCGGTGTCAGGTCACTGCGTGCCTTGCTCGACCAACTCGATCATCAGTCGATCGAGGTCGAAGCCCTCACCGTGCACACCCCCGATCTCGACGACGTCTTCTTTGCCCTGACCGGCCACCCAACTTCAGAAGAGGAGACCTCATGAGCACCGCATATGCCCTGCGTGATTCGACGACGATGCTGCGGCGTCAGCTTCGGCGCGCGCTGCGCTACCCGGTCACGATCTATGTCGTCGTGGTGGTCCCGATCGTGCTTCTGTTGTTGTTCGTGTACGTCTTCGGCGGCACGCTCGGTGCGGGACTGGACGCCGGACTGGGCGAGGGGTCCGGTGGGCGCGCCGAATACGTCAATTACGTCGTTCCCGGAATCCTCCTGATGGCCGTGGCTCTCTCCTCCCAGGGGGCGGCGATCTCGGTCGCCATGGACATGAGCGAAGGCATCATCGCCCGATTCAAGACCATGGCCATCGCCCGGGTCTCGGTGCTAACGGGCCACGTCCTCAGCAACGTGGTCCAGACGATGCTCGGCCTGGTGATCGTCATCGGGGTTGCCCTGCTCATCGGATTCCGGCCTACCGCCGGCCCGGTGGAGTGGCTGGCGGTGATCGGGGTCCTCACCATGATCACCTTCGCTATCACCTGGTTCTCAGTCGGATGCGGTCTGGCGGCCAAGAGCGTTGAGTCCGCAAGCAACCTCCCCACGCCGTTGATCCTCCTGCCCTTCCTCGGCAGCGGGTTCGTCCCCACCGACTCGATGCCGGCCGGGCTCAGTTGGTTCGCCGAGAATCAGCCCTTCACCCCGTTCGGGGAGACCCTGCGTGGGTTGCTGATGGGCACCCCGATCGGCAACAGCGGGCTGCTCACCGTGGCCTGGTGTGTTGCAATCACCCTGGTCTGCTATCTCTGGGCGAAGCTGCTCTACAACCGCGACCCCACCCGGTAACCCGACGAAGAACCCCGACCCGCCCGGGTGGATCGCCAAGGTGTGTGATCGTGGTCAAGGACGGCGTCGATCCGTCGACCTCCGGTCTTTCAGACCGAATGTCTCATTCCGTTGACCTTGGGGAAACGCACAGAGTTGTTTCTGCTGTGCCCCCTGGGTGCCGCGTAGCGTTCTTCCATACGTCGGCCAGGGCCTCTAAGTCCTCCTCGAAGAGGCCCGCATGGATCGGTCCCCCGGTCCGGCTGGTGACCATGATGGTGCGACATTGACTCCTCCTGGGCGGGTGAACCGGCCCCGGTCACCGACGCCAGCGGCGTGGCTCGAATCTCGCCCCGTCGTATCCGAAGGATCCGAATGGTGGCCGTTCTCCCCGGTCGCAGGCCCTGATGGTGGGACGTCCGAGGTGGGCGAAGATGAGACGCCGGACCTGGAGCTCTCTCGCCTCTCTGCTCACCGACACCGCCGAGGCGTGCCCGCCGACTCTCCCGGCGAAGTGGATGGGTCGGTCCCATCCGGCGGCTTCGGCGAACATCAGGTCGCAGCTGGCGGCCCACTCCGGGAAGACGCAGAACTCGGGGGCCCAGACGATATGACGCCGCTCGGCCCGAATCGAGTAGCCGTAGGTGGGATGTGAGGTGTGGATCACCGGCATCGGGTCCAGGATCAGACCCGGGGCGGCGAACCGTTGGATTCCGGCGCCGACGCCCCTCTCCCCGGCCAACTCCCGGATTTCTCTGATCAGCTCGGCGCGGTCATCGCTGACCAGCCACGCGTCGACTACAGGGGGAAAGGGTCTGGGATCTCCGCCGCCGTCGATGACGACACGTATCCCGTCGTACTCCACGAGCAGGCCGGCAGGCGCGAAACGGGGAGAGTTCATAGCCCCGACCCCGGTCAGGGTCAGCCGGAAGGCCATGGCTCAACCCTACCGGCCGCTGAGGGGGAAGGTTGGGGGAGAATGCCTCTAGCCGTTCCTGCGGGTCTGCAGGGATGATGCCGGGGTGGTGCACGAGTGGGATCTCGTCGAGCAGGCGGTGAAGACGCTGAGCACCCTGGCGGAAGGGAAACCGGTGAGAGAGGTCGAGATCGCCCTCGGACCTGGGGCGGACCGGGTCAGGGCCATCGAGGCTTGGCGAGCTCTCACCGCGACCACTTCACTCGCTGGCGCCCACGTGACCTGGGAGGAGGCGGCCGATCTCTTTCGCTGCGAGCAATGCAGCCTCGAGTACACCGCAGAGACCGGGGGCGCCTGCCCATATTGCGGTGGAGACGGTGTCGTGGTCGAGCCCGCCAGTCCTATTTAGGTGGGGAGGTGGGTGGTCGAGGCCGCCTGAGCTCGGAAACAGCCCAACGGCGGCTGGAACCCTCGACGTGACCCCGGATCCAGGCGGGATGGGACGTTTTCCCCTAGCGGAGGCTGCCTCCTCCCCCTGATGATGTGAGCATGCCGAGAGGTGTGGTCCTGTGGTTCGATGCGGTGTCTGGAGAGGGGAGGATTCGTCGCGATGGGCGCGAGTATCCAGTCGCGGCCCGGGACATCGAGCCCGCTGCCCGGCTGCCCCGTGCCCGCGTCCATTTCGACATCAGACGCGAGGACGGGGTGAAACGAGCGGTGAGCGTCACCCTGCGACGAGGTGCCCGCGTTTCGCCTCGCCAACATCGCTTCGGCGATCTGGCTGGTGCGCATCATCCCGACGAGAAGGGACATCATCCGCTGAGCGACAACCACCCCGGACTCGACCCCTCGTATGAGGGGCATCCGGTGGATCTGATCCGAGAGTGGGTGCGTTTGGCCAATATCGGCGAGCTGTCGACCCTGGCTCTGCTCTATGCCCCCGAGGCTAGGCTCCAGGTCGGCTCTGAACGTGTCATGGGGCGGAGTGATGTGGTGGAGCGTCTCAGTCGGCTCTTCGCAGGTGACCACCCTCAGGCCAATTCCATCCACGAGCACGACGGCGTCATCGAGGTCGAGCTGGGTCTGGGGGACCGGATCCTCCAGGCCAGGTTCGCTGTGGCACACGGGCATGTGGTCGAGCAGTGGGTGACCACTGTCAGGCGTCGGCCGAGCGTCCGGTCGTAGGCCCGAGGGCCGTGTACGCCGGGGCGATCAAGCCGTAGTGACCGTCATAGCGGTGGTAGACCACGTTTCCCCGACCGGTATCGGTATTGCAGAAGAACAGGAATGGCGAGCCGATCGCTTCCAGGCGCTCAATCGCCTCTTCGACACTAAGGCGGGGCGGTGGGTGCTCGGACACGGCGATACTCACCAGGCTCGGCTCCGGCTCGACCTCGGTCGGGTGGAGACTGGTGAGGCGATAGCCGCCGCCCTGCTCCCGCTCCACCAGGGCATCCTCCCCGCACTGCAGGTCTGTGAACAGATAGAAGTCGTAGTCCATCTGCTCCATGTCGAACACCGCCTCCTCAGGAGCGAGCTCGTCGAAGGCCAACATCTTGTGCCGGACCAGCTCGCGCCCTTCGATTGGCCGGTCGAAGTAGTCGGGCCGGGCGGTCGGCTGGTCCCCGTGACGCCATTCTCCCGGCTCAGTGGTGGTCCGCCGCCTTCGGATGGCTCGGCGCCGCTGGGCCTGGTGATCCAGCTGGTCGCGCAGACGCTCGCGGACCAGGTCGATGGCGAGCGGCATCGTCTCGGCGGCGGTGTGAGCCCGCACTAGGTCGCCGCGGATGTCGAGCATCACCTGGGCGATAGCAGGACGGGCTCTTCCCGGATCCTCGGCGAGAGTGAGCTTGACACGAGCCAGTAGCAGTGGTTCGGCGATCTTGTCCAGCACCGGGTTGAGCCGACTCAGGGCATACTGGAGGTCGTCTTTTGAGATCGCGCCGTGGGTGACCACCATGAACGGGTCGGCGCCGGGCCCGCCACCCCTGGCTTCAGGACCAGCGGTGGCGCGGGTGATCGCCCATCTCCGACTCGTCTTCTGCTTCGATGGCATCCCGAACCTCCTAGACGTCCGCTTCGTCACCAGACCGCAAAGCGCAACCAAGCCGCCACGAGGTCGGATTCGAGGCGGGTCTCGGTCATCAGGTGCTCGACCTTGCCCCCGGCTTCTATCACCGCGCGGGTCAGGGCCTCGATGAGGTCGGGAACCGGGTTCGTCTCCACTCCGCACCCGTCACATGTGGCTCGAGGGGGGGACAGGGCGGCGCAGGAGGGACAGATCGCCCCCGCCGTCACCGCACCGTCGTGGACGAGAAGCTGGGCGATGGCAATGGATGTCCCAGCTGGCCGGAAGCGACCAGCGCCTCGATGGGATGGGGCAGGTCGCGCAGCGGGGGCGGAGATCGCTTCGCGATCCTCTCCGGGTAGAGATTGAGATAGACGCTGAGTATCGGAAGGTGGGGCTTTCGGTCCGGGCCAGCCTGGTCAGCGCACCGTCTAGATCGAGTGTCACTCGTGGCTCCAATGAGTGCCTTCTGTCCCCGAACGTATTGCTCCTGGCAGGCGCCGGGGAAGGGCCGTTGGTCACTATCTCGAGCCAACCGGCGCGAGCCGCGGGTCAGTCAACACGGCAGGCCACAAGCACCGCTTTTCCGCCTCCAGGCGGCTCCTCGAATCAGGGCCCGGATCCGTCGATCGCCGGCGGGATAGAACTCCGTCCGCAACAGAGACAGCTCGAATTCGGGCAGCAGCTCGACGTCGAAGCCGGCCCCGTTCGGGTTGTTGGGATTGACCATCACGACCAGCGTCGTCCCGGGTCCGATCTCAAGCTGGCTCAGGTCAAGTCGGAAGTCCTTTTCGGGTGAGAGTGTGGTCTCGGTTCCGCCTTGGGCGATCTCAGGGAACAGCGCATAGGTAGGTGTCACCAGATGTACCCGCTCTCCTAGTCGGGCGAATAGCTGGCGGAGGATCAGCTCCGACCCGGAGTTGATGTGGATCAGCCCAGACCGTCGCCCTCACCACCATGGTGATCTTCCAGGCGATCCACGCCGGCAACGCTCGATCCGAAACGGTATCGGCCTTGCGGATCTCGCCCTTCTCGAATCGGGTGCTCCTCATCGCCGTGCTGGGGGCTGTCGGTCTGCACGTGGCTGCTCTCCACCTGCCGTTCACCCAGTAGGTTCTCAGAGTGGAGCCCATCCAGATCGATACGTGGATCCCGGTCCTTCTCACGAGTTTGTCCGTTCTGGTCGCGGTGGAACTCGACAAATGGGTGAGAAGGCGATCGAGAGCGATTCTGGGGAGGGTCTGATTCGGTGTCTCGGGTATATCGACGAGACCCCCGACTGGGAGGATTGGCCTGAGCGGGACGAGGAATGAGCCGGACCTGGCAGGACCAGGCGAGTCTGATGGGCCGTTGTCGGGTGAATCCGGTTCGGCGACATCGATACGGAGTCGGGCAGCAGATGGTCGAGAACCTGTTCTTCGTCCGGGAAAACTGCCCACCCAACTACTCGCCACACTGCTTGCCGACCTACCGGAGGCGCCCTCTGAGGTGCTCCTCGGTCCGGCCATCGGAGAGGATGCGTGCGTCATTGAGGTCCCGAAGGGTGCTGTCATCGTCGCTACCGATCCGATCACGCTCACTTCCCGTGCCATAGGCAAACTCGGAGTGATCATCAATGGCAATGATGTGGCAGTGATGGGTGTCAGACCGCGCTGGTTTCTCGCTGTCATCCTGCTTCCGCCGGGTTCCAGCCCGGGAGTAGTTCGTGAGATCTTCGCCACGATGAGAGACGGCCTGGACGAACTGGGTGCCTTTCTGGTCGGTGGCCATACCGAAGTGACCCAGGCTGTTACCCAGCCAGTGCTCATCGGTCAGATGATCGGGGTCAGCGGGCGGGGACGTTTCGTTTCCACTGGGGGCGCCCGCCCAGGTGATGTGCTCGTACAGGTGGGTCGAGCCCCGGTCGAGGGAACCGCCCTGCTTGCCAGTGAAGCCGCAGACCGACTGGGGAGCCTCCCAGCGAAGGTGTTGGAGGCAGCCCGCGGCGCGTTCGAGGACCCCGGTGTCTCGATAGTCGAGCCGGCTCTTCTCGCCGCCGAGCTCGGGGCAACGGCCATGCACGATCCGACCGAGGGTGGACTGGCTGCTGGTCTTCATGAGATCGGAATCGCTGCCGGTGTCGCTCTGAGTATCGACACCGAAGCAATCCTCTGGTTCGAGCCTGGGCTCGCCGTGTGCGAGATGCTTGACGCTAATCCCTGGGCCACACTCGCTTCTGGAACCCTAATGGCGACGTTCCCCAGGGATTCATCCGATCGTGCGATAGGTGAGCTCACCGACCGGGGTCATGATGTGGCTGTGATTGGGTCAGTTCGAAAGGGAGCTGGTGTTTGGGACCAGACGGGCGCGCCAATTCCCTGGCTCGAACGCGATGAGGTCGCCCGCACGCTGGAGGGAAGGGGCGGTCAGATCTGACGATGAGCCTTTGCATCCTGTCCGGGTCGGCCCATGTCCAGTTGGGACGCTCGATCGGTAATGCCCTAGGAGTGGAACTGAGTGTCTGCAACGTCGAGCGGTTCCCCGATGGAGAGCTGCGTCCAACGGTGGGCCTCCTGCAGGATGGGGACGTATACATCGTCCAGCCCACCGGACCCCCGGTGAACGATCACCTGGTTGAGCTGCTGTTATTGATCGACGCTTGTCGTCGGGCCGGAGCGGGAAGGATCACCGCTGTCATCCCATACCTCGGATACGCCCGTCAAGACCGGAGGGATGCCGCCGGTCAAGCCATCGGCGCCCAGGTGGTCGCCCGAGCCATCGCCACCAGTGGGGCAGACCGTGTCATTGTCGTTGATCCTCACACCCCTGCCATCGAGATGGTTTTCGATGTTCCGGTGGAGATGGTCACCGCGGTCCCGGTTCTGGCCAAGGCGCTTGGTGAACACATTGGTGAGGACACCGTGATCGTGGCACCCGATTTGGGGGCGGTGAAACTCGCTGAGCATTACGGATCCATACTCGAGAAGTCGGTGGTGATGGTGCGCAAGACCCGTCGATCCGGGTCAGAGGTGCGTGTCGAAGAAGTCATCGGAGGCGTGGACGGAAAGCCGGTGGTGATCGTTGACGACATGATCAGCACAGGAGCGACGATCCAAGCCGCGGCTAAGGCTGTTGTGGAAAGAGGCGCCCTTCCCGACCTGGTCGTCGCCGCCACCCACGGACTTCTCCTCCGATCGCCCAAAAGGTCCACCTTTCCTCTGATCGGGCGAATCCTTGTGACGGACAGCCTGCCTCCACGCCCTTCTTCCGATTTAGCGCTCGAGGTGGTGTCGATCGCTCCTCTTCTCGCAGATGCGATCGGTCGACTTCACCACCGACGTCCATTGGATGATCTGCTCATACCAGGATGATTCACCTCATGGCCACGCGCATTCGGCATGCCAGGCAGTACCAGCGGCAGAGACCTTTCCCTGTCAGCCCACCCGACAATCGATCATCACGTTGTCTCCCACCTGATTGGTCATGATGCCCAGTTTGAAGAACCTGCTTAGTACCTTGACATTTGTCATGAAATGTCGTGTGGGTTGAGAGGTGAGGAAGGACCCGCCGTTGGATTGCGTGAACGGCACGAGCAGTTGGTCAGCCAGATGCATGTCCACCGCCACGCCGGAATCGAGATAGCGGCGTGTTCTCGCCACCGCCTCGGCCGCAACCTGCTCGGCGGGCAATCCCCGCCTTCCGAACCCGGTGAACACTTCAGTGACCTGCTCGTTCTCGACAGCCAGGATGAGAACATTGCCCGGGCCGTCTGCATCCACTTCGTCGGGCGTCAGGTTCTCTTCGGGCCACCCCAGACTCTGCCCGACAACAGCCAATTCTCGTTCTGCGATCGATATGGGAAGACGAGAGACAACGGCTCGGGCCCATACAGACCGGGTTGCTCCCCGATCCTGTAGATCGAGAGGTGCCCACGATGCCCTCCCGGCTCGGACCCGGATCCGACCGCCGCCGGCCGGGTAGAAGCCCGGCCTCTCCAGAGCGAGACTCAGGTCGGCTCCCATGCGTCGCAAGACCGGGGCGAACGTGAGATCCAGGAACTCGAAGGCCGGGGCTCCCTCGTTGTGAGTGCCCCCCTCAATCACGAGCTGCGACTCCCCATCCGCCGTAAGCAGGGGCACTAGAACGGTCTGCAGGAGGAGCCCGGTGCTGCCGGCAGTGCCGATCGCGAAGTGGTAGTCGGCTGGTCGAACCTCGCCCGGCTCGAATACCAACATGGTCGAGCCCAGGGTCGCGCCCTTCGTTTTGGCAGCTGCAACCTCTGCCGCCGCGTTCACCGCAGCGAGATGTTGGTGCAGCAAGCCGGGTCTTCCTCGGCCCGCTCGAATGTTCTTGATGCGAAAAGGCACGCCGGTTAGCAGCGAGCTGGCCAAAGCGGTTCTCAGTATCTGGCCTCCACCTTCACCCTCCGAACCGTCAATCGAGAGCATCGCAGTTGAATCTAGGTTCGCTCTGCGACCCCTGGTTGAGCGGGAGCCTCGGGAT
This sequence comes from Acidimicrobiia bacterium, assembly GCA_040905925.1. GTDB lineage: Bacteria > Actinomycetota > Acidimicrobiia > Spongiisociales > ZC4RG35 > JALYNX01. The sequence continues at coordinate 24,321 of JBBDQO010000026.1, forward strand.
CATCGGGTTAGCGTCAACTCGCTATGCCCCGGTGTCACCGAGCGGCAGCGAGATCGGCTCGCTTGGGTTTGGTCAGCGCCAGATAGTCGCTCAGCGCCATGGTGATGGTCTCGGTATGCGTCCCGGCGTTGAAAGTGATCCGTGAGCTGTCCAGCCCTTGATCGACGACCATTGGGATGTCATAGAGAGACCCGAATGGTGGTTCTGCCCCTTTGTCGCAGTCCGGGAAGGACGGCGAGAACTCACCCTCGTTGGCAAGCCGGACGCTGTTGGCACCCAAGGCAGTCCTGGCCTTTTCCATGTCAACAATCTCGTCGCCGGACATCACCGCCATCAATAGCCGGTCATCAGCCGTGAGCATGACCACCTTCGCCATCTCTTTTGCCGACACGTGTTCGGCTTCGGCTGTCTCGCTGGTCGTGTAGGCGGTGGCATGGGGATGGATCTGATACTCCACACCATGCTCCATCAAATACCTACGGACCTGCTCTGCAGACACTTCGTCATCTCCTTTCTCCAACTCATATTCTTCAGTAGCGATATGTCCGGGCAGACAACAGAGGAGAAAGTCATTTAGGAGAGGAGGCATCGCCTCCGATCCTCGAAGCCCAAGTGGGAGCAGCACGTGTTGGAGACTTCTCCGCAGGGCCTCGACTTCCTTGTCCCGCACGAAACCGGCGTCTCCACGCAGAACGAAGACCATCTGGAGAGCAGAAGACCTCTTAAGCGAGCCTGATAGGACTTGTTCCCCTACCAGCATCGTGATCCCGGCTGACAAACTCGTATGGGAGGTTGTACTGATGTTCAGGAGCCGGGTGGACGCCGGACAACAACTGGCCAAGCGTCTGCAGCATCTCAAGGGTGAGGATACGGTTGTGCTGGGCCTGGGATTGCCACCGGGTCTACTGCTAGAGCAGCTGCGCAGGTCGCCCGGGCTCAGGGAGCGGCGCGTGTGGTGGTAACCGCCCCAGTGGCTCCGACAAGTGTGAAAGACCGGCTGGTAAGAGAGGCCAACGAAGTGATCGTGGTGGAAACACCGGAGCCGTTCTTCGCCATCGGCCAGTTCTACATCGACTTCACCCAGACCTCCGACGCCGAGGTAACTGAATGGCTGGACCGAGCCAGGGGAGAGTTGAAATGGCAGGAGATTCCTTTTGGAGGACTCGTCGGCGACGCGAAGATCGGGTGACCGTCTACTCGGTGACCCATGCCGCACCTAGGAGGTGGGTTCATGAAGGACGCAACGGAGCGAGATCCGTTCTTGGAGCATGCCAGGGAAGAAGCAGAGGGGACCGAGTTGCTAGAACCTCACGTGCCCGATGGCTCCTTGGAGAAGGAGCGTGAAGAGGCGCAGGGCATCGAGGTGTTTGCCGATCCCGACGCAACATTGCCGGCGACTGTGCTCAAGGAAGGCTCGCCAGGGCACGAGATTCTGACCGGCGACAATGTCGGGCTCGGACGAGATGATGAGGTGGATCGGGCAGACCAGCCCAAAGAAGGCTGATAGCCCTTGACCGTTGTGTGGAACTGACGGACATTGCTTACATCTCGGGTTCCTAGGAGCTACCTGGGTGTTTGAGTATTGCTCCTGATGGAGCTTGGTGGTCAGGGACGGCGTCGATCCGTCGACCTCCGGTTTTTCAGACCGGCGCTCTACCGACTGAGCTACCTGACCTCCCAAACCAGACCTTGGAGTGGTCTGGCTGGCGGGAGCGACGGGATTTGAACCCGCGACCTTCGGCTTGACAGGCCGACGAACACTCCAGGCTGTTCTACGCCCCCTTGGAACGCCGCGAAGCCAATCAGGGCTGGCTGCGACCGGCGAAGTATAGAGGTCACCTGTTTCTGCTCAACCCTGGGCTGGGCTGGGTGGGGGGTCCGCGGCTGGCCCGCGGCGGAACAACGATCATGCGCATGGTGTGAACCAATCGCCTCGTTCGGCCGTATTGGAGGAACAGCCTGCGTACGGCTGACACCTGAAGCGTCTGTCTGGAGGCACCATGTTGCGCAGAATCCTCAAGATCGGTGTGGCTTCGATCCTCTTCGTGGCCGCCGCTCCCCTTGCCGCTTCGGCGGACAACTCCGAGTTCGAGGCTGATCTCGATCCGGGTCAGGAGTTCAATCCCCCTGTGGCCATCGTCTCTGACGGTGAAGGCGAGGCCGAGTTCATGGTCAAACGGAACAGGGTCCGCTTCGAGTTGGAGTGGGATGATCTCACCAGCCCGGCGGTGGCGGCCCACATCCATTGTGCGCCGGCCGGCGCCAACGGAGCTGTCGGTGTGACCCTGCTCGCCGAGACCAAGAGAACCCACGGCAAGGTCAGAGGCTCCTTCGAGGGCCCCGACGCCGGCAACGCATGTGGATGGACCAGTCTGAACGATGTGCTGGAGGCGATGGTCACCGGCAACGCCTACGTCAACGTCCACACCACCAACTACCCCACCGGTGAGATCAGAGGACAAGTCGAGCCCGAGGATCTCGAGTTCGAGGCTGATCTCGATCCGGGTCAGGAGTTCAATCCCCCTGTGGCCATCGTCTCTGACGGTGAAGGCGAGGCCGAGTTCATGGTCAAACGGAACAGGGTCCGCTTCGAGTTGGAGTGGGATGATCTCACCAGCCCGGCGGTGGCGGCCCACATCCATTGTGCGCCGGCCGGCGCCAACGGAGCTGTCGGTGTGACCCTGCTCGCCGAGACCAAGAGAACCCACGGCAAGGTCAGAGGCTCCTTCGAGGGCCCCGACGCCGGCAACGCATGTGGATGGACCAGTCTGAACGATGTGCTGGAGGCGATGGTCACCGGCAACGCCTACGTCAACGTCCACACCACCAACTACCCCACCGGTGAGATCAGAGGACAACTCGAAATCGACTGACAGGTCAAATAGCTGATGAGCGAGCGCTGCTCGAATCAACCCCGGGCGGCCGGGTGTGAGCTGCGAAGCTACGGAACATGGACGGGGAACAGCGATTCGAGCGGGCAGCCGTGGAATGGGGAGCCGGGGGTAGGGGTATCCCGCTGGTTGCCGCGGTGGCAGACGCGCTGACCGCCGGCGTTGATCCACTTGCGGTTGTACTTGTGGAAGGGACCAGCGACCAGGTCGCGCTCGAAGCGCTAGCTGAGCGCCGTGGTCGGAATCTCGACGCCGAGGGCGTTTGGATCGTGCCGATGGGGGGTGCGACGACCATTGGGCACTTCCTGGATCTGTTGGGCCCTCAGGGGTTCGACGTCAGACTGGCGGGCCTCTGTGACGCCGCAGAGGAGGGCGACTTTCAGCGCGGTCTCGAGCGGGCCGGCCTCGGGTCCAATCTCACTCGCGCCGATATGGAGCCGCTCGGTTTCTACGTGTGCGTCGCAGACCTGGAGGACGAGCTGATCCGCTCTCTCGGTGCCCCCGCCGTGGAAGAGATCGTCGACGCTCAGGGTGAGCTGGGATCGTTCCGCATCTTCCAGATGCAGCCTGCGCAGCGAGGACGGACCAATGAGGCGCAGCTTCGGCGCTTCATGGGCACCCGCTCCGGCCGGAAGACCCACTACGCACGCTTGCTCGTCGAGGCGCTGGATCTCACCCAAGTGCCTCGGCCGCTGGACGGTGTACTCGCTTACGTCTGACGCATCAAACGATCACCCGATTAAGCTCGAGGGATTCATCAACTGGGGGTCGCGCCCGGAGGTTTGGGAGTGCTCCCGTTGGGGAACAACCTTGCCGACGCCCCAGAGGAGGCGACACATGACTGACCATGAACAAACTCACGAAGTCCGCGAGAGCCGTCGCACGGTTGACCGGCGAGTCATCAGCCCGGCCCAGATAGTTGCCGGGATCATCGGCTTGGTCCTCGTGATCCTTGGTGGTGTGGCTTTGGCCCGTGTTGGATTCGATTCGTTGACCGGTGACACCGCGACCGTGCTCGGTTTCGACCACACGGCGTTGATGGGTCTCATCAATGTCGTGGCTGGGTTGTTCTACCTCGGTGCGGCAGCTTCCTCCGGTGGTCGCGGCACCTTGATCGGCCTCAGCCTGGTTGCGGTTGCGTTCGGGGCGATCGTCGCCATTGAGCCAAATGTCTTCGATTCGGCTCTGGGCGGAGGTCGCGAAATAGGCATCCTCTACATCGTCATCGGTGTAGTGGGCTTGCTCGCCGCCTTGGCATTCCCGACCACGGTGGTCGACCGGGTCGCCACCCAGGAAGACGGCGCCAGCACGATCGGCTGACCGGCTGATCCGGTCACCGGCTGGTCGCTGCTAGCGCCTCCGGCCGGGCGGAGGCGCAGGGGACAATAAGAACGAGTTGCCTCGTCAACACCGACTCAACCGGGACGTCCCCCAGTCTGTGGTTCCTGGAGGACGCCCTGCAGGGCAGACCTGGCCGCAGCCTCAGTCGCCGTAAAGGCCGGATCCCGTTGTTGCTGCTGCCTCCGGCCCGCCGATCATCGCACCGTCGGCGCCCACCACGAACCACACGTCGCCAATTCCCTGGCCGGTGGTGTCCCCGGGGGCCTGGTCGGGTGCGTAGGTGTAGAGGGGTTGTCCACCCACTGTCAGCTGCTCCGTGCCGTCGGTTCGGGTGGTCGAGCCGAACATCGCCGCATCGAGGTCCGAGCTGATGGCTGCGTCGGCCGGAACTGCCGGCCAGTTCCCGGCGCAGTCGTCGTAGCAGGTGCTTTCACCGTCGGTGTCGTTGAGGAACACGTAGACGGTCATGCCCGCGGGGTCGACCAGGATCGTTCCGAGGTCGGTCGATGCCGTGGAGACACCTGCCCCCTCGGAGGCGGCGGTGGTCGTCGCTCCGTCGTCGGCGGGGGCGGTGGTGGTCGCTCCGTCGTCGGCGGGGGCGGTGGTCGTCCCGTCCCCGGCGTCATCGCCACATGCCGCGACCAACAGCAGACCCGCCATTGCCAATGTGAAAGAACGTCGTTTCATATGCTTACTCCTGGATCGTCTGCCCCTCCAGTACGCAGCGGGGTGGCGCATGGTTCGCGACCTGGCACAATTCAGCGGTGGACCCTGAGGTACTGCAACGGTTCCGGATTGGGGACGAGTCGGCGGTCAAAGCCGTTTACGACCGTTTCGGTGGGCCGGTGTTCGCCCTCTCGATGAGCATCCTGGGGGAGCCGGGTCTCGCCGCCGACGCCACCCAACAGACTTTCATCAAGGCCTGGCGGGCGGCCTCCACCTATGACCCGGAGCGCAGCTTCAGCCCTTGGCTTTACGCGATTGCCCGCCGCACCGCCATCGACATCTATCGGAAACGGGCGCGGGTCGTCGTCAGCGACCAGGTCGACGTGGTGTCGATGGCGCCGGGGTTGGAGACCGTTTGGGAGGTGTTCGAGGTTCGTGCTGCCCTCGACCAGCTTCCCGACGAGGAGCGTCAGGTGGTCAAGCTCTCCCACTTCGACGGTTTAACCCATGGGGAGATCGCCAACCAGCTCGGGATACCGGTCGGGACCGTCAAATCGAGGTCGCATCGCGCCCATCAACGGCTTCTCGGGCTGCTGCGACACCTGGAGGAGATGTGAGATTCGCGAACCGGGGACCGGACGTGGGACGTAGAGGTTGGGTGTGATGGGAACTGACGACATTCGCCCCCAATACCTGGCCACCGGGTCCGGAGAGCGTCCGGCCGATCAAGAGCAGCTTGATTTGATTCGTGGCGTCCTCGCCGAGAGCTCCACCTGGGAGGAGCCGCCCGAAGGGGTGGTCGATGGCCTGCTCGCCACCATTGCCCGTGAAGGCCACCCTCCCGTCGGGGAGACGGCGACCAAGCGCCAGAGACCAACGTGGCTGCTGGCGGCCGGCGCCGTTGCCGCGATCGTCCTGCTCGTGATCGGCGTCGTGTCGGTGTTCGATGAGCCGATCGCCGAGACGGTGGTGGCGATGACCGGCACCGATCTGGCGCCGGCCGCCGCAGGGGTGGCCTCGTTGCGCCCGACCCCTTCGGGTTGGTACATCCGTCTCGACGTCAGTGGGCTCCCCGCGGCGCCCGAGGGCACCTACTACCAAGGCTGGGTGTGGAGCGATGACGAGGGCGTGAGCATCGGCACCTTCCACCTCCGGGACGGCGACGACGCGGTGGTGTTGTGGTCCGGAGTCGACGTGGCCGAGTACCCGGCGATCTCGGTGACCCTCGAGGACGAAGGGGCAGGGCCCGAGGCCTCGGAGCGGATCATGATGAAGGGCCGCTTCGAGGAGTTGTCGGAGGGCTGAGCCAGGGTCAGGCTTTGTCGAAGATCCGAGCCGCCAGATTGAAGATCACCGTGCCCACCACGCTGACAATCAGCATCGAGGTGATCGGAATGAACACCCGGGTGTTCTCCCCCTGGTAGCGGATGTCACCTGGCAGGTGGCCGAACCAGGAGAACAACGAGGGGAAGAAGCGGAGGACGACACCGACGAGGAGGATGGCTGCCCCGAGGACGATCAGGAGGTTGGAGACACGCACCGCTCAGTCCGGATGACGGAGGACGACCTTTCCGGTCTGCTCCCCGGAGTCGAGATGGGCCATAGCCTGAGGTAGCTCGCCGAAGTCGAAGACCCGATCCACTGGGGCCTGGGCCCGACCCGATCCGATCCATTCGGTGGCTCTGGCGAATTGGCCGTGGGTTCCCATGGACGATCCGATCATCTCCAATTGACGGAAGAAGAGATGAGGGAAACTGAGCTCCATCTTGGGACCGCTGGTTGACCCACAGATCGCGATCCGGCCCCCAGGTTTGGCGGCCCGCATCGACTGACGCATCGTGGCCGGGCCCACAGTCTCGATCACGATGTCGGCCCCGCCTTGCTGGGTCATCTCCGCACCGAACTCGCCTGCCGAATCGAAGCCTTCGACAGCTCCCTGTTCCACCGCCCATGCGATCTTCTCTGGTGAGCGTGACGTGACGAAGACTTGGGCTCCCATCGCCAGAGCCAAATGGAGGGCGGCCGCCGAGACACCCCCACCGACACCTACCACCAGCACCGTCTCCCCGCGTCGCAGCCGCGCCCGCTCCAACATTCGCAGGGCCGTCGCCGAGACCAGCCCGAACGAGCCTGCAACCTCCCAGGACATGGCGGCCGGCTTACGCACCGCGTTGATGGTGGGGATCACGATCTTCTCGGTGAAGGTGCCCGGTCGGTGCTCACCGAGGATCTGGAACGACTCGCAGTAGACGATGTCGTCGTTATGGCAGTGGACACATTGGCCACATGAGAACGAAGGGTCGATGATGATCTCGTCCCCGGTCTCGAACCCGGCCGTTCCGTTGCCGATCGCGTCGACCAGCCCAGCCGCGTCGGCGCCGCCGGTGTGGGGCAGGTGTTTGGGTGCCGGCAGACCCCGGGACAGCCAGATGTCGAGATGGTTCAGGGCCGAATACTCGATCTTGATTCGCACCTGACCGGGCCCCGGCTCCGGTTCTTCCACCTCGTTGAGCTGGTAGGAGTCGGGTCCGTTGGTGTCGGTCAGCTGCCAGGCCTTCATCTAGTCGAGGGTAGCCTCGCGGCTCTGCTCGTAGAGGAGAGCCAATTGGCCGAGCCGATGCCCAATGACCGCCAGATCCACACCACGTCGGTGAAGGTGCGGTTCTACGAGCTCGACCCCTACGACCACGTCAACCACACCAACTACTTCTCGTATTTCGAGACGGCCCGCATCGAGTATCTGACCGATCTGGGGTGGGGTCTCGATTACCTCAAGGCCCAGGGCTGGCAACTGGTCGTGGTCGAGCTGCACGCTCGCTTTCTGGCCGCTGCCCGCTACGGGGAGGAGTTGACGATCCACACCTGGATCGAGGAAGCGGGGCGGGTCAGATCGAAATGGCGCCAGACCATGCTGCGCGGTGACGAGGAGGTGGCCCGGCTCACGGTCGACGCCGCGTTCACCGACCTCCAGGGCAAGCCGCGCCGGATCCCCACCGAGTTCGTGGAGGGGATGAGGCAGTTGCAGGGGGCAGAGTAAGGGTTTCGTTCCGTTCCCTTCTCCGTTCTGGCGCGGCCAGAACGATTAGACCTAGGCGAGGAAGTCGGTCACCCAGGCGTCGGCCGGGTGGGCCAGGATCTCCTCGAGGGTTCCGGTTTGCACGATGGTCCCCTCCCGCATCAGGGCCAGCCGGTCGGAGAGCAGCACCGCCTCCTCCCGGTCGTGGGTGACCACCAGCCCGGTGACCTTCCGCCCCGTGAGCAGGGCCCGGGTATCCACCACCAGACGCTCTCGGAGGTGACGGTCCAGGGATCCCAGCGGCTCGTCGAGCATCACCAGCTTGGGACGGGGAGCCAAAGTCCGGGCGAGGGCCACGCGTTGCCGCTCCCCACCTGAGAGGTCGTCGATGCGACGATTCTCGAAGCCGCCAAGCCCAACCCAATCGAGGGCGGCACTCACCTCGGTGCCCACCAGATCCGGATCAGTGCCGGTCATTCGCAGCCCGAAGCCGACGTTGCCCGCAACATCGAGATGGGGAAAGAGGGCAAAGCCCTGGAACATCAGCCCGAAACCGCGCTGATGGACCGGGATGTCGACCACGCTGACCCCGTCCCATTTGATGTCGCCCCTGGCGACAGGCACCAAACCGGCGATGGCGCGGAGCAGGGTCGTCTTTCCCGAACCGGAGGGACCGAGGACGGCCACGATCTCCTCGTCCGCCACGGTGAGATCGGTGTCGTGGAGGATCACCTTGTTGTCGAGCCTCACGCCAAGCTGTTCGGTCGAGAGCATCAGAAGCGGCCGATCTCGCCTGCCCGGGCCCGATCGATCCACATCACGACTCCGGCGGTGACCGCAGCGAGGACCACAGAGAGCGCCATGGCCATCCCGAACGAGGCGGGGCCCGGTCGTGAGAGGAGCCGGAAGATCATCACCGGGACTGTGGCAGTGTTGGGTCGGGCGATGAACGAAGTCGCCCCGAACTCACCGAGCGAGACCACGAAGGCGAACCCGGCGCCGACCAGGGCAGCCCGGGCGACGACGGGCAGGTCGATCTCGCGCCACACCCGTCCCGGAGAAGCGCCGAGCACGGCTGCCGCCTCACGTATCTCGCCGGGTATCGAGCGCAGCGTGGGCACCGTTGAGCGGACCACGAACGGGACCGCCACCAGGGCGTGGGCGATCGGGATCAGCCAGAAGCTGGCCCGGAGGTCCACCGGCCAACCCAGGGCGACGATGAAGCCGAAGCCGATGGTCACCGCCGACGTCCCCAGGGGAAGCATCAAGGTCAGGTCGAACCAGCGGGCGAGGCCGCCCTCACGCCCGGTGATCACCGCCGCCGCCATCAGGCCGATCGAGGTGGCCAAAAGCATGGCGATCACCGCAAACAGCATGCTGTTGCCTACCGAGGCGATCGGAATCCCCGTCACCCGATCGGATTCGAGGAGGCCGCGGTAGGAATCGGTCCCGAGTGACCGACCCACCAGCACCGCAAGCGGGATCGCCAGTGCGATGAGAGTGACGGTCACTGATCCGATCGCCAGGAACCGCCTCGCCCCAACGGGGCGCACCCGGTCCTGGTCCGACCGCAATGCCCAGGTTGCGGTGTGCCGTTCCTGGAAACGCGAGTAGGCGTAGAGGGCGCCGGTGACTCCTGCCAGCTGCACCATGGCGAGAACGGCGGCCAGCGGCAGGTCGAACAGGTCCACCGCCTGTCGATAGATCTCGACCTCGAGGGTGGCGAATTGGAAGCCACCGAGGATGAGCACCACCCCAAACGAGGTGAAGGTGAACAGGAACACTATGGAGGCCGCGGCGGCGATGGCCGGGCGGAGCAGGGGGAGGGTGACCGTGCGGAACACCTTCCACTCGCTGGCGCCAAGCACTCGAGCCGCGTCATGGAGGTTGGGGTCGAGGCGGCTCCACAGGGTGCCGACGGTTCTCACCACGACCGCAACGTTGAAGAAGACATGGGCGGCGAGGATGGCGACGATCGAGTCGCGCCAACCGAGGGCGACGAATGCGGTGCCGACAACCACCGTGGGCAGGACGAAGGGCACGGTGACCAGGGCGGTTGCCAACCGACGCCCCCGGAACTCGAAGTTGGAGACAGCCCAGGTCATCGGGGCCGCCACCAGCAAGGTCAGGGCTGTGGAGACACTGGCTTGCCAGAGAGTGAACCAACCCACCTTGAGCAGTCTGGCCTCGACACCGCTCGACCTTATGTCCAGCTCGGAAAGGCCGAGACTCAGGATCCGAACCAGCGGATAGACGAAGAAGTACCCGATGAAGAGGGCCGGGATCGCAGCCACCAGGACCCATCCCCATCTGACGCGTCTCATCAGCCCTCCATGACCGAGACCCATTCGTCGATCCAGCGATCCCGGTTCTCAGCGATGATGGCCGGGTCGATTTGCGCCGGGGATTCGGGAAGCGTGGTGTGCTCGGTGAACTCGGGCGGCAGGCTCGCATCCTGGTTGGCAGGGAACACGAACCAGGTGAGAGGGATCGTCTCCTGGAAGTCGACGGACAGCATGAAGTCGATCAACTGGCCGGCGGCCTCCGGATACGAAGTCCCGTCCAGGATGCCTGCATACTCCACCTGTCGGTAGCACCCGGCCTCGATGACCCCGGTAGGGGGTTCGTCGATCGGCTCGGAAGCGAAGATGACCTCGGCCGGTGGCGACGAGGCGTAGGAGACGACCATCGCGCTCTCTCCTCCGTAAGGGACGAAGTCGGTGTAATAGGCGGTGTTCCAGTCGGGGACCACCCCGACCCCACCCGCTTTCAGATCGGCCCAGAAGTCGAGCCAGCCCTCCTCGCCGTACTCGGCAATGGTGGCGAGCATGAAGGCGAGCCCGGGGGAGGAGGTCGCCGGGTGCTCCACCGTAAGGACGGCGGCGTAGCTCGGGTCACGAAGCTGGTCCAATGTGGTCGGAACCGGGGTGGCGGTGCTTTCGAACCAATCCTTGGCGTAGTTGATGCAGACATCGCCGAAGTCGATCGGGGTCACCACACCCTGCGCCCCTCGGAATAGGTCCTGGGGGACCTGACCGCTCAACCCGGACTCGTAGTCGAGGAGGATCCCCTCATCGAGGGCCCGGGAGAGGAAGGTGTCGTCGACTCCGAACATGACGTCGGCGAGCGGGTTGTCCTTGGAGAGGATGGCCTGGTTGACCATCGATCCGGCGTCGCTGCCGGCGATCACCTCCACCTCGATTCCGGTGGCCTCGGTGAAGGCGGCGAATGTATCCGAGGTGACGGCTTCGGCGAAGGAGTCGTGAGCCAGGAGCCGAAGCGAGTCCGGAGTCTCCGGGGCGGCGTTGACACAGGCGGCGATTAGCGAAACCAGGACCATGAAGAGCAGTGCCCTTCGCATCTCAATCAGCTCCTATCTGACTTGGGAGCGATGAGTGCGGGTGTCTCCCTACGCCGGCATTATCCGGGTCAGGTTCTTCCGGTCGGGGTCTCCGCAGACCCCCTCTCAGCCCGGTCCCACCGAGCTCCCGTTTGTGACTCCCATGATAACGAAGCGGCGAACCTCTCCGTTCGCCAGGGGGAGAAACCGAGGGTCGTTACCCTCGCCTGATGGCTTCTCCCACCGGCGCTTCGGGACAGCTGCGGGTAGCGGTCCTGGCACCCATCTCGTGGCGGGTCCCTCCGCGTCATTACGGGCCATGGGAGCAGTTCGTCTCGCTTCTCACCGAGGGTCTGGTCAGCCGGGGGGTCGATGTCACCTTGTTCGCCACCGCCGAGTCGGTCACCGCAGCCCGCTTGGTGGGGACCGTGCCCACCGGTTACTCCGAGGACCCGAGTCTCGATCCAAAGGTGTGCGAGGGACTCCACATCTCTGCCGTCTTCGAGCGGGCCGCAGAGTTCGACCTGATCCACAACAGCTTCGATTTCATGCCTCTCACCTACAGCGGTCTGGTCGAGACCCCGGTGGTCACCACCATTCACGGTTTCTCGTCCGAGCGGATAGTGCCGGTCTATGAGAAGTACAACCACCGTGGGCACTACGTGGCCATCAGCGAGTCGGACCGCCACCCGAGTCTCGAATATGTGGCCACGATCCATCACGGGATCGACATGGCCGCCTTCGAGGTGCACCTCGATGCAGGCGACTACCTGCTCTTCTACGGGAGGATCCACCCCGAGAAGGGGACCGCTGAGGCCATCGAGGTGGCATCCCTGGCCGGTCTACCGCTGATCATCGCCGGGATAATCCAGGACCAGGACTACTTCGACCGGTTGGTGAGGCCTCATCTGGACGGGGACCGGGTCACCTATCTGGGCCCGGTGGGCCCCGAGATCCGTGGAGGGCTGCTCGGTGGAGCCCGAGCCCTGCTCCACCTCATCAGCTTCGAGGAACCGTTCGGGTTCAGCGTGGTGGAGGCAATGGCCAGTGGGACCCCGGTGATCGCCTACCCGCGAGGGTCGATGCCCGAGATCATCAGTCACGGTGAGGGAGGCTTGCTGGTGGAGACGGTGAAGGAGGCTGTGGCCGCTGTCCGAGCCTGCGCCGCCTTCGACCGGGCTCTGGTCCGCTCCTCGGTCGAGACCCGGTTCGATGCCAATCGGATGGTCGACGAATATCTGGCGGTCTATCACCAGGTGGTAGCCGACCACTCCCGCCGTTGAATCAGCCTGCGGTCAGTTTGGTGAGCAGGTCGTCAACCGGGACCAGTGCGATCCGGGCCCCGTAGTCGGAGAAGCCATAGGGAAGGACCAAGTTCTTGCCGTGGATCATGCTGCCGCAGGAATACACCACATTGGGCACATAACCGTCGCGCTCGTCCCCGGAAGGAACCAGGAGTGGGTCGTGGAGATGGCCGATCACCCGGCTGGGGTCGGTGGCGTCGAGGAGGATTGCACCAAGGGAATACCGGCGGAGCGGCCCCACACCATGGGTGATCACGAGCCATCCCGCCTCGGTCTCCACCGGTGACCCGCAGTTGCCGAGTTGCATCAGCTCCCACGGCCGGCTGGGGACCTGGATCTTCTCCGCCTCTTGCCAGAGCCTCACATCATCGGAGAGCATCAGGTAGTTGTTTTCGTTGTCCTGGCGGGACAATGCCGCAAAGCGACCGTCGATCATCCTGGGGAAGAGGGCGATGCCCTTGTTCCGGGCGCCGCTTCCCTGAAGCGTGGCGATGCGAAAGAAGACGAAGTCCGACGTCTCGATGAGCTGGGGCAGGATCTGAAAGCCGTCGAAGGCGGTGTAGGTGGCGTAGTACCTGACCGACGCATCGTCCGAGACGAAGCGAACGAAGCGGGCATCCTCCATGCCCCGGCTCTCGGTGGGCCCGGCCGGGAAGATCACCCTCTCCGAGACCGGGTATCTCTCATCGAAGGTGAGGGCGTAGTTGGAGGAGGCCAGCCAGTGGATGGTTCTGGCGGTTTCGAATGCGATCGACCGGTCAACCCTCTGACTCAGGTCGGCCAGGGCTGCGTTGATCTCTTCCAGGGAGAATCGCTCTGGCAGCGGGTCGAGGACGAGTGCTGCGATCTCGTTGAGCACCCCCAACTCGGCAAGCTTGGCTCGGAAGAGATGTTTCTGGTAGTCGGCAGCTCGTCGAATACCCGTGGTCGTGAACCGGCTCAGCTCGTCGATGGTGATGTTGGCTTCGGCGTCGATGACTCCGGATCGGAACTCGATCGAGGACAGATGACCCTCCCCGATCGCTCGCAGGCTCATGATGAAACGCTGCTCCCCTGGGCCGAGACCGGTCTGGTCGGGCGCCGGCACCATCGAAGGGTTGCCCAGTGAGGCGGCCTCGATCGAGTATTCGTGTGTGAAATACGAGCCGATGAGTAACCGGCGTTCGTTCCCGAGGCTTTCGGGGTCGTCCACATAATGGGCAACGGTGTCGAAATTGCGCTCGAGAGTGCCCTTCAGGCCGAAATGACGGTGCCCGAACTGGTCGAGGGTGGCTTCCAGGGTCGTCGTCACCTCGGCATCCGACATCGCCAGCACCCGCTTGATGACTCGGTGCGCCTGGGATTGACCGTCGAGAAATATCTGCTCACCCAGGACAAACGGCTTAGCGATCACCCGACGGGGGTCGGGGGCGAAACGGGCGCTCGCATGAGTGATGGGGATTGGGTTCATACGATCGATCGCCTGCTCTTGGTCACCGCGTGGTGGCACGGCCACGGACCGACTCAGAGCGTAGGGCGTGGAGGGGGCCTGTCCATGGACCTTCTGGCCCGGTCAGCTGACCAGTCTTGCCTGTTGGAAAGCGCTGAGGGCAGCGAGGGATGACTCTGCCCCCTGGTTCTGATTGGTCCCCTCCCGGGTCAGGCCGTCGCGGCCGCCCCCGGTGCGAGGGTCGTAGAGGATTGCCCCGGTGTCGTTGGCTCCCAGGAACCATCGCGCCGCCAGATCGACCCGGTCTCTCCATGACTCGTCACGGGTGAGGAACCAGGCCCGGGCGCAAGCATCGGCCATGGCTGCGGCCTCTATCGGTTGCTGATCGAAGCCGGGGCGGGGGTCACCCGAGGCCCACCCCCCTACCGGAGTGAAACTGAAATGTCCGTCGCGGGTCTCGGTCGCGACCAGCCACTCGAGCAGGCGAAGGCCGTTGCCGACGAGTCGATGGTTCGAAAGATGTTCCCCAGCTGCCAGAAGCGCCTCGGCGATGCGGGCATTGTCATAAGCCAGCCCATCTTCCGGCCACGGCCATTTGAGATCCTCCCTCGGCTGTATCCGTTCCGATCCCTGTTCCAGGAGCCGGCGGGCGGCCCGGTTGTCGCCGGAGGACTCGAGGACCTCGGCGGCGCCCAGCATCGCAAATGCGGTGGCCCGGATCGAGGGGGATTCGAATCCGGCATGAGCCTCGAAGAGCTCGCGCCCCTCCCAGCGAATCCACGATGCGGGGCCCCGACGAGCAGCCGATCCAACGGCCCAGATGGCCCGGCCCTGGGAGTCGTCCGGCCCCGCGTCATCGGTCCAGGATCCGTCCCGGTCTCGCCGGTTGTGGAACCCGCCGGTGGGCAGTTGAGCGTCTCTGAGGAACGCCAGATAGATCCCGGCGAGGTCGACCAGATCGTCCGATCGATTCGGCTCGCGACAGACCACGATGAGCGCCCTGGCATTGTCGTCGGTGCAGTAGCCGTGCTCGGTTCGAGGCGTTGTGTAACGGGCGTGTTCCCAGAGCCCCCGACCATCGGTCATCCTCCGTAGGTGATCGAAACACGGCGCGGGCAGGGATGCTGATCTCACCGATTCGGCCTGGAGGTCGGTATGGGGCATCGAATTGGACCGGGTCGTCAACCCACCCTTGCCAGAGAATTTCGTAGGCCTGGTCCTCGCAGTTCCGCCGCAAGAGTGGTCGCCATGGCGTCGTAGGAGCGGGCGACAACCGGCCAATACAGCGTCGAGCCCATGAGCCGGGCCCGGCCTCCCATTCGGGTCGTGGCCGCCGGGTTTTCGAGCATGCTGCGTGCTGCGGCGGACAATGCGGCCGCATCGGAGTGGGGGACGACGATGCCAGCACCGCTGCTCAGCAACTCAACGGCGTGGGGGAAGGCGGTGGCGATGATCGGTTTGCCGGCTCCGATGGCTTCTACCAGCACCCCGGAGGTCACCTGTTCCGTCGACTCATAGGGCAGGACGACGACATCCGCCCGTCGCACCGCCAGGGTGAGCTCGTCGATGTCGAGGTATCGCCCGTCGAACTCGACGACGTCCTCGAGGCCCAACTCCTCGACCCGGGCCACCAATCCGTTGAGGTAGGCGTCACCTGAGGCGGCCTGGACCTTGGGATGGGTGGTCCCCAGGATGATGTAGCGGGGAAGCGGCTGGATGTCCTTTAGGGAGCCGAAGGCCTCGATGGCGGTCTCCAAGCCCTTGCCGGGGCCGATGAGGCCCCAAGTGAGGAACACCGGGCGGTCCCCATCGGCCAACGAGGGCCCTCCGAGGGCGATCCTCGCCCCGTGGGGGATCATCGTGATCTTCGACGGGTCGACTTCGTAGAGGTCGATCAGACGCTGGCCGGCAGTTTCGCTCATGACGACCGTCTGGCTCGCCAACCCCACCACCGCCTCAAGGATCGACTGCTGGCTGGGTGAGGGTCGGCTGAGGACTGTGTGAAGGGTGACGATGGACGGCACCCCGAGACCCTTGAGTAGATCGAGTACCTCGGCACCATCGAGCCCTCCAAAGATCCCGTACTCATGTTGCATCAGAGCGACGTCGAAGCTGTTGAGTGTCTCGACGGCGGCTCGAAGAGAGACGCGGTCGCCGTTGACGAGCGAATAAGTGGCTTCGGGTGGGGTGTCCGTAGACGGAGAGTCGACGAGTCTCACGACACCAAGTCCCTGCGCTGTCCCGCGGTTTTTGGCGATGGCATTTCGCAAGGCATAAGTGAAGGTGGCCAACCCACACGACGTGGGCGGGTAGGTACTGACAAATCCGATGGTTGGAGGTGAGGCTTGAGATGTCATGGATCCTCCGCTTGGAACTCTCTTGTGATGCCGTTCCAGTCACCCAAATGGCGGAGATGCGAGTTCATATGAACTCCGCGTTACGACTCTGTGTCGGCGGCCTTGAGCATGCATTCTATACCCGCCTCAGGGGTACCCCATACCTGGCCTCTGTCGGCCCAAGATGCCCCCTCCCGGCGTCGCCGATTCTCCCCCCAATGCTCACGTTCGTTCGCATGGGGGAGAAACAGCTCAGCCGGTGTACGGTCCGAAGGCGAGCACGGTGTTGTGACCACCGAAGCCGAAGGAGTTGGAGAGGACCGCGCCTGGCTCCCATTCCCGCAGCTCGCGCACGATGTCGGTCAGATGGATCTCTGGATCCTGGTTGGTGAGCCCGATGTTGGGCGGGAGCTCCCGGCGTCGGATTGCCTCCACGACGGCCACCGCCTCGATCGAACCGGAAGCCCCCAGCCCGTGACCCGTGGTTCCTTTGATCGAGGACACCGCAGGCTGGCTGTCACCGAAGATGCGTTCGATGACGATTCCCTCCGTCCGGTCATTGAGCTCGGTCCCGGTGCCGTGTGCGTTGATGTACTTCACGTCGCCGGGCGTGAGTCCAGAATCTTGAAGGGCGAGACGTATCGCTCGTTCCGCCCCGTCACCCGCGGGGTGGGGGGCGGTTATATGGTGGGCGTCGGCGGTTGAGGCGCCACCAAGCACCTCAGCGAGGATGGTCGCCCCTCGTGCCTTTGCGTCTTCCTCCGCCTCCAGCACCAGGATCGCTGCGCCCTCACCCATGACGAACCCGTCTCGATCCACATCGAACGGTCTGGCAGTGCCTGAGAGTGACAGGGCTCGGGCCGCTTTGAAACCTTCCGAGGCCGACTTGCGCGCCGCGGCCTCGGTACCGCCTACGACAGCGGCATCGGCGTATCCCCACTGGATCTGACGGAGGCCGTCGAGGATCGACTGGGCGCCGGCGGCGCAGGCCACCGCCGGAGTCGTCACCTGGCCACCGAAGCCGTACTTGATGGAGATCGCGGCGGCGGCGGCGTTGGCCATCATCATCGGGATCAGGAACGGGGAAACCCGTGGCTCGGCTTCGTCCGAGTTGTGGATGAGGATCTCCAATGACTCCAGGCCGCCGATCCCGGTGGCCAGGGAAACCGTGACCCGGTTGGGCTCGACCGTGAGCGGGCCGGACTGCTCGAGTGCCTCGTGAGTAGCCATCATCGCGAACTGGGTGAACCGATCGAGACGCCGGTGCTCTCTCAGGGGGATCCAGGGCTCGGGGTCCCAGTCCTTCACCAGGTAGGGGCCAGGCCCATCGGGCACGCGCTGCAAACCCTTCCAGAGATCGTCTGTCCCGGTTCCGGGGGCGGCGACCGCACCGCTGCCGGTCACCACCACTCGCCGTCTGTTCATCTCGACAATTCTGCCTCATCTCTCAAGTTGGGAAAACAGATCGCTGCAGGCTCCGCATTCCCTGCAGCCAGCGGTCGTAGTCATTCGCCTTGTTCTGGAAGAACTGCTCCACCTCGGGATGGGGGAGGATCAGGAACCGCTCACTGGCGAGACCGGTCACCACCTCGTCCGCCATCTTCTCCGGATCGATGGCGTGGGGCAGCAGCAGATCCTGGAACTCGGTTGCGGAGTCGAGGAAGGGGGTCCTCACCCCCATGGGGCAGAGACAGCTCACCTTGACCCCCTGATCCCCATAGGTCACTGCAAGCCATTCGGAGAATGCCAGGGCGGCGTGCTTGGTAACCGAGTACTGGGCAGCCTTGAGATTGGTGAGAAGGCCGGCTGCGGACACGGTGGCCAGGAAGTAGCCGGCGCCACGCATCGTCCAGGAGGGGATGAGCCGGCGGGCGGCGTGAACATGTGACATCACATTCACCTGCCACATCCGGTCCCATTCATCGGGCGGTGTCTGCTCGTCGCCGACGAACCCAATTCCCGCGTTGGCGCAGAACAGGTCGATCGGGCCGAAGAGCTCTTCGACCTCGTCGATGAGCCGGTTGTTGTCCTCGGGTCGGCCGACGTCGACTTGGAGGGCTACGGCATCGGTCTCGTCGGCTACCTCACGAGCCGTCTCCAGATTGAGATCGGCCAACACCATGGCTCGGGGTCGTTCCTCGGAGAAGCGTCGGGCCATGGCCGCCCCGATGCCGCTGCCGGCGCCTGTGATCACCACGACCTGGTCCCTCAGTTCCATCGGGCCGGAGGCTAGGTGGATATCAGAAGACGGCGTTCTCCAGGATGTCGGCCCCGCCTTTTACCGCCGAGACCAGCCCGTTGGCCAGCGGGAGGATCTGCTCACCATAGAAACGAGCGGTGATCACCTTCTCTGCGAGAAATTCGGGCTTGACCGCAGGGGGCGCACTCAGCGCGGCCAGGGCGGCCTTGCCCATCAGCCACCCACCAACCACCGTCCCGAACTGACGGAGATAGGGGGTGGCTCCCGCCAGGGCGGATTGGATGTCTCCGGACGCAAGACGTTCTCCCAGCCAGGTCGATGATTCGGCCAGGCCGCGGATCGCCCGCGACAACTCGTCGCCAAACCCTGCCAGCTCTGGGTGGTGGTTCATCTGGATCACGAGCTCGGTCATCTCGGTGATCAAGGCGGTGACCACCGCCCCGTCCTCGAGGGGGAGCTTGCGCAATACGAGGTCTATGGCCTGGATCCCGTTGGTGCCCTCGTAGATCGGGGCGATCCTGGAGTCACGGAGATACTGGGCCGCCCCCGTCTCCTCGATGTACCCGGCGCCGCCATGGACCTGGACCCCGAGCGAGGCCATTTCCACTCCGACATCGGTGCACCACGCTTTGACGATGGGGGTGAGCAGGGCAAGACGGCTCCCGGCCAGCCGCCGCTGCTCCTCGGTTTCGCCGTGGAAGTGGTGATCGGCCTCGGCCGCGGTGACGTAGAGGAGAGATCGCATTGCCTCGACGTTGGCCTTCATGGTCAGGAGCATCCGCCTCACGTCGGGGTGCTCGATGATGGGAACACTCTCGGTGTCGCTGGCCCCGATCGCCCGCCCCTGAATCCGATCCCTCGCATATCGCAGAGCACGCTGATAGGCCCGTTCCCCGATGGCAACCCCTTCCATGCCCACGCCGATCCGGGCCGCGTTCATCATCGTGAACATGTTGCGCATCCCCTCGTTGGCCTCGCCCACCACCCATCCGAGCGCACCTTCACCAGTGTCGCCGAGGGAGACCACACAGGTCGGTGAGGCGTGAATGCCCAACTTGTGCTCGAGCGACACGATCTTGAAATCGTTGCGTTGACCCGGGTTTCCCATGTCGTCGGGGATGAATTTGGGAACCAGGAACATCGAGATTCCCCGGGTGCCGGGAGCGGCGTCGGGGAGGCGGGCCAAGACGAAATGGATGACGTTCTCGGTCAGGTCTTGGTCACCCCAGGTGATGAAGATCTTGGTCCCGAAGAGCCGGTAGGTGCCGTCGCCTTGGGGCACCGCCCGGGTGCGCAGGGCACCCAGGTCGGACCCCGCTTCGGGCTCGGTGAGGTTCATGGTGCCGCTCCATTGGCCACGGACCAGTTTCTCGAGGTAGGTGCCTTGGAGCTCCTCGGATCCGTGGGTGCGGAGCGCCTCGACCGCCCCGTGGGTCAACGTGGGGCAGAGGGAGAATGCCAAGTTGGCGGTCTTGAACATCTCCTCGATGACGACTCCCACCGTGTAGGGAAGCCCACCTCCCCCCCACTTCTCCGGCATGTGGGCGGCGGCCCATCCCGCCTCCACGTACTTCCGGTAGGCCTCCTTGAAGCCGTCCGGGGTTCGTACTGTCCCCTCCTCGGTCAGCACCGATCCTTGACGGTCACCGATCTGATTGAGCGGAGCCATCACCTCGGAGAAGAAACGGCCCGCCTCTTCGAGGATGGCGGCCACGGTTTCCGGGTCGGCGTGCTGGTACCCGTTGAGCTTCGACACCTCCTCGAGCCCGGCCACATGGTCCAGGATGAAGTTGATGTCGTCGAGACGCGGGACATAGTCGGACATGGCCTAAAGGCTAAACCCCATTCCCGTAATTGGGATCAAAAGGTCCGTATATGACCCCTGCACGTCCCAATTACGAAGCGGCGGGCCCGATTACGAAGGGGCGGGCCCGATGATTGCCTCGACCAGGTCGGGCAGAACCTCTCCGATCCCGGCGTCGATCTTGGCCGCAGCCAGTAGGTCGGCCTCGGTCTCGCCGCGATTCACGATGACGATCGGGAGCGACCGGTGGGCGGCCCGGTACACGACATCAGATGCCGGCCACACCGCCACGGTAGATCCCACCACGAGGAGAGCATCCGCCACGGCAAGGAAGAACATGGCTTTGCGCAACTCCTCCTCGGGGAGCAACTCGCCGAACATGATGGTTCTCGTCTTCAGCATTCCCCCACAGCTCGGACACTTGGGATCCTGGTTTCCCGCCTCGACCCAGGCCAGGATCTCCTCGGTGGGCCAGGTCCGGTCACAGTCGAGGCAGTGGCTGTCCCTGACATTGCCGTGGAGCTCGGCCACCGAGCTGTCGGCGAGCCCGGTCCGATGATGCAGGCCGTCGACGTTCTGGGTCACCACCCCGGCGAGCCGACCGGCGTCTGCAAGCCTCTTGATCGCATGATGGCCGGGGTTGGGCCGCACCTTGGAACGGGCGCCCCACAACTCACCGTCGAGGTGCATGCGCCACCCGCGCACCCGAAGTTCGGAGCTGGCCCGAAAGCGGTCGATGTGGAAATCATCCGGATCCACCTTGGTCCACAACCCGTCCGGGCCACGGAAATCGGGGATGCCGGACTCGGTGGAGATGCCGGCACCGGTGAACACCAGGATCTTCCCCGCCGGCCGGAGGACTTCGACTGCGCGCCCCATCTCGATCACCGGGCGATTATCGGCTCAGCTGGCGCCTACCGCTTCGCTTTAGGCTCCTGGCGATGACCGAGAAGCAGGACCCGGCCGGGCCCCAACCGGAGACGGAGATGATGACCCGGGGTTGGGATCCGACCCGGGGCATGGGGTCGATCAAGACCCCTTTGTTCCAGACCTCGACCTTCACCTTCGAGACGGCGGCGGCAGCCAAGCGTGCCTTTGACATCACCTATGGCGGGGCGGTGCCGGATGCCGACGAGGAGGTCGGCTACATCTACACCCGGCTCGACCATCCCAACCTGGTGGTGGTGGAGAGCCGGCTGGCATTGTGGGATGAGGCTGACCAGGCATTGCTTTTCTCCAGCGGAATGTCCGCCATTTACACCGCTCTTCTCACCCTGCTCCGGCCCGGCGACCTGATCCTTCACAGTTCACCGCTCTACGGCGGAACCAATTCGCTTTTCCAGAACGTCCTGGCGCCGATGGGGATCGAGGCGGTCTCGTTCGGGCCCGATGCCGTCGAGGCCGACCTGGACGAGCTGGTGGCGGGCGGTCGTCTCGGTGTCGTCTACGTCGAGTCGCCGGCCAACCCCACCAACGACATCTTCGACATCGGCATGGCGGCCAGGGTGGCCAGCAAGCATCAGTCGCCGACCGTGGTCGACAACACCTACCTCGGCCCGCTCGGCCAACAGCCTCATGCCCACGGCGCCGACCTGGTCGTGTACTCGGCCACCAAGGGCTACGGGGGGCACAGCGACCTGGTTGCCGGGGTCGTCACCGGCCCCGTGTCCCTGATGCGGCCGATCAAGACCATGCGCTATCGGATCGGGACCCATGCCGACCCGCATTCGGCCTGGCTGCTGGGCCGGAGTCTGGAGACCTACGCCCTCCGGGCGCAGCGCCAGGTCGACAACGCATCTCGGGTGGCCGAGTTCCTGGCAGCTCATCCCAAGGTGAGTCGGGTCGGCTACCTGGGGCTGATCGGTGCAGATGACCCGGGACGGGCGCTCTTCGAACGGCAGTGCACCTCCACGGGAGCCATGATCACCTTTGAGGTGAAGGGCGGTCGTGAGGAGGCATTCCGGTTCCTCGACTCGATGAAGCTGATCGGCTTGGCAACCTCCTTGGGCGGCACGGAGTCAATCGCCTCCCACCCTGCCACCACCAGTCACTCCAATGTCGACCCCGAGACCAGACGCCGGATGGGGGTCACCGAGGCGATGATCCGGTTCTCGGTGGGGATCGAAGCGGCGGACGACATCCTCGTCGACCTGGAGCAGGCCCTGGCAGCGGTCTGATTCATAGGTCGCTCAACCCATACTCCACCACTCTCCGCGCGTGGATAATGACACACGGGATCGAGCGGTCGGGAGGCTGTTGACGTGTGGGAGAGATGGAGAGACGAAAGGTGCTGGTCTTCGTTATGGCAATCGTCTTGGTGGTGCTGGCCGCGGTGACCCTCGCGCTGACGACCAGTGGCAGTGGTGAAGAGCCCGAGCCAAACAACCCGGAGAGCATCGCATCCCTACAGGTTTCTTCCTTGTCCTCGGCAAGAGGATCAAACCTCGCGTTCTAGGGCAGGAAGAAAAGGAGCTCCTACCCATATGGAGCCACGGAGACGGCCCTTCGGGGCCGTCTCCTTATTCTGGCTCAGGTCTCCAGATCGCCAAGCCCGGCTCGACCCGAGACGCCACGGGCAATCTTGAGTTCGTTAGCCATTCCCTTTAGAGCGGCGCCGAGGTCGGTAGCGACAGCAGTCACCCCGAATCCATGGGCTAACAACTGGAGCGCCGCTTCCCCGCCGTTGCAATGTAGACCGGCCAACTTGCCGTGGCGTTCAGCCGCCTCGACCACAAGACGGAAGGCATCCTGCATTGGTACGGCGAGGGGGTGAGATCCGTCGAACACAGAGATCACATCCGGTGCCGGCACTCCGCCGACCGAGAGGCCGAGGTCGGCCGGACCGATGTAGAGCCAGTCCACCCCGTCCACCGCCGCGATCTCATCGACGTTGTCCACTGCGGCCGCGGTCTCGATTTGAACCGCGCACAGGGGCCGGTAGTCCTCGGCAAAGGGATCGATGCGGGGGGTCTGCACTCCGTAGGAGCGGATTCCATCAGGTGCATAACGACAGGACAACGCCGCCAGCCTGGCACCCTCGGCATCGTTGACGAGTGGGGCGATGATCCCCGCCGCCCCAAGGTCGAGAGCCCGCCCGATCTGGGCTGGATCAATGCTCGGCACTCGGACCAGGGCCGGGACGTCATAGAAGGCGATGGCTCCCAAGGTCTCGGTGGTCAACCGGGCCATGGGAGCGCCGTGCTGGGTGTCGATCACCAAGAAGTCGGGAAGAAGCGCGGCCGAGACGTCGAGCAGCATGGGATCGGCAGTCACCGACCAAAGACCGAGGACCGGTCCCGGTCCTCGAAGCTGATCGGTCATGGAGTGGCTCCTAGATCCGGCGGAGGCATCGGGCGAGGGTACCCATCAGAGGTGTCGCGGACTCCTTGAATCGGTGTTGATGCGTCCTTAAGACGCCGGGCGGCATCGTGACCCCCAGTCGAGAAAGGACATTGTCGTATGGCCAACGTATGGATCAATGCCGACGCCTGCATGGGCGCCGGCACCTGTGCCCAGGTCGCGCCCGAGGTCTTCCACGAGCGTCACGACGGCACCTGGGCCGTCAAGGAAGACCCGTCTCATTTTGATCGGATGGTTGTTTTCGATGGGTTGAGCGGGGATGGGCACGGCCCTGATGGATATGAGGGACGGGCCAGGGTCCCCGAACCACTCTTGGAACTCGTTCTCGAAGCTGCCGAAGAGTGCCCCGCCGAGTGCATCTTCGTGGAGGTCTGAAATGGCGGATCGCAAGGGACTGTCCGTTTCTGTCGCTCTGGGCACGCTGTTGATTCCGCTCACCGCCTTCGCCGCCTCGGTGCTGGTCGGCGACGGTATGGCGGCCGAGCCCGTGACGACGGTTGGTTCGGCCGTTTTCGCAACCCAGGCCGACCCGGGCTCCGATGGACAGGCGGCCACTGCCGCCGATCTCGTCGCCGCATGTGGGCGGGCGGGCCTTGATCTGGTGGATGGTGAAGCCAACGGCTCGATCACCGAACTCCAGCAGTCGGCCCTTGATGCACTTCGAGAGATCTGCGCCCAGCAGGGGATGCCGCTGCCGGGCAAGCCAGTCCCCGAGCCCATCGTGCAGTCAGTCGTCAGTGCTTCATCTGCGCCACCGGTCACCCAAGGCTCGTTCGAGGATGAGAGCGAGCACGAGGAGCACGAAGACGATGACGACGAGCACGAGGAATACGAGGAGGATGACGATTGAGCCACCTCTCGCTTCAATCGGTGTCGGGGGCATTCGCCCTCATTGCGGGGCTGGCCGTGGTGGTCGCCATGGTTGCGAGCCCCGGCAATGTCGAGGCGGTGCCTGAGCCGACCTCGGCCTCGATTCCCGACAGCTCGGTTGTCGAGGTGGTGCCTCCGAGCATCGAGGGAGTCGATCCTGCCGTGCAGCGCGTCTTGTACGCCACTGGCAAGGCCGAGGTGTTGCGTGCCGACCAGCTCTCGGACCTGCCGCCCGAAGTGGCCCGGGTCCTGGTCTATTACGGAGCGACTCTGGCCATTCCAACGGCCCCGGCGGGAGGACAATGAGCCGCTTCGACGCCGGGCGATGGAATCGAATCCTGATCTGGACCGCTGCCGCGCTCGCCTGGGGCACGGCTGTGATTGTCTCCTGGCTCGAACCGGCCCGTGAGCTGGACGCCGGTCTGACCGGACCGGTGGCCGGAGAAACGGCAGTGACCTCGCAGCAGCCGATCATGCCCATCCCGGCTCCCCAAGGTCTGGTGATCCTCCGCTTCACCCCGGTTGATGCACCGAAGCCTGAGGTGCGCACTGTCTTAGTGAACCGGCCATCAGGTGGAGCCACCTCCTCGGCGGCCTCCGCCCAGACAGCCCCGGCACCGGCGAGCAGCGGATCATGATCCACATCAGCTTCAAAGCGATGGGGACCGACGTCGAGGCCTGGTGTGCCGAAGAGGACATCGGTCGGGAGCTGCGTTGCTGGTTCGAGGAGGTGGAGCAGGCCTGCAGCCGGTTTCGACTCGATAGCGAACTGAGTCTGGTCAACGCATCCACCGACCACTCCGTGGTGCTCTCCGAACTCCTTGCCGAGGTGATCCGCGCCGGGGACCGGGCTCGTGACCTGACTGACGGTCTCGTCGACATCGGGGTTGGAGCCGGGGTAACCGACTGGGGTTACGACCGAACGATTGATCTCGTGAGGCCGCTCGATCGCCGCCCTCCGAGGAGTCCGGCTCCGAAATGGAGCCTCGAGTCGCGAACTCTGACCCGATCGCCGAGGACGCTCCTGGACCTCGGGGGCATCGCCAAGGGTTGGGCATGTGATCGGGCCGTAGAACGGGGAATCGCAACGGTGGTGTCAGCCGGAGGGGACATCAGGAGCTCCGACTCACGCACCACGGTCCCGATCCTGGACCCATGGGGAGCCATCGCCGCCCGGGTTCCGCTGGGGGTGGGAGGTCTCGCCACCAGTTCCATCGCGAGAAGACGATGGAAGGCAGGGACTCGCGAAGTCAGTCATCTCATCGACCCCCGGACCATGGAGCCGGTCCAGACCCCTGTCCTGAGCTCGACCGTGGTCGCCCGATCTGCCGTGGACGCCGAAATCGGAGCCAAGGCCGTGCTGCTCCAGGGTGAGGAAGGGCTGGCCTGGGCGGCAGGGGCCGATTGGATCGAGTCGGCGATCATCGTCTGGCACGACGGGTCCGTCTATGCGACCCCGGGGACGGAGGTAGCCGCATGAGTATCGAGTGGGTCCTGATCCGAGGTTCGGGCGTGGCGGCCTTTGCCCTCCTCTCCGCAGCGACCATCTGGGGCCTGTTGGTGAGCTCGAAGCTGCTCGGCCGGATCGTGAAGGCAAAGCCGTTGACCTGGTTCCACGAGTCGTTGGGAATCGGGGCGTTGCTCGCCACCGTGGTCCACGTCATGGTGTTGTCGATCCACGACTTCTTGGAGTTCAGCTGGATCGAGATCCTGGTGCCCGGCGTATCCGACTGGCGACCGCTGCCCACCGCATTTGGCGTGGTGTCGCTCTACGCCCTGATCGTGGTGATCGGGAGCTTCTATCTGAAGCGCTTCATCGGCCAGAAGGTGTGGCGCTCGATCCACTTCATCTCGTTCGGTCTCTTTGTCTCGGCGCTGCTGCATGGACTCCTGTCGGGGACCGACTCTGGTAGCCCGCTCATACTTGGCCTCTACGCCGGATCGGCTCTGGTGGTGCTCACTCTGCTTGCTATCCGGTTGACGCCCGACACCCCTACGACTGGGCGAACCGAATCTCAACGGGTCACCGTCTGAATGCGGTCCACACCGCGGCCTCGACACCGGAGCGAAACGACCGGTCCCTCGCAGCGGCCACGGCCGCGCCGGCGAAGAAGATCCCTCTTGAGGCTCACCCGGATGAGTGGAATCGACCCTCACGTCGCCGTCGCCAAAGTCCAGGTTGCATCGAGCAGGACAAGAGCCAGCGCCGAACCTATGGCAACCATCCAGGAGT
Source organism: Acidimicrobiia bacterium (assembly GCA_040905925.1). Classification (GTDB taxonomy): domain Bacteria; phylum Actinomycetota; class Acidimicrobiia; order Spongiisociales; family ZC4RG35; genus JALYNX01. Next base: position 51,111 of record JBBDQO010000026.1, read on the forward strand.
TTCTGGCTGGCCGAGCGAGGCGAAGCCCGGGTCGGCCGTACCCAGTCTCGTCGCTGACAAGCCCCCGTCGCTCTTCGGGGATATACCTCTGTTCGGCCAGATGTCACGAGGTATCTTCTGATGGATTGGCTTGTCCGGGCGTAACTCGCGGACGACCTAGATAAGTGCCCGGTATATG
>JBBDQO010000027.1:0-1605 GCA_040905925.1 Acidimicrobiia bacterium
TCGTACAAGGGGCAGTCCGGGTACAACGCGGCGATGCTCGCGATCTACGACGTGTGGGTGCTGAAGTTCATGACGAAGGCGGTCTGGAAGGTTCCCGTGGCACCGGGCGTCGACAGATATCGACAGCACATGGGGCACCGACACCTCGACGTTGGGCCTGGGACCGGCTACTTCATCGAGAAGGCGGACCCGCCCCGCGACACGGAGATCACGCTCCTGGACCCAAATACGACCGTGCTTCGCTACGTGGCGAAGCGACTCGAGGAACGGCATCCGATCACTGTTGAGGCCGACGTCATGAAGCCCCTCCCGGTCGGTGGACCGTTCGACTCCGCGGCACTCAGCTTCGTACTTCACTGCCTTCGCGGGCCGGAGGGAAACAAGGCGGTGGCCGTTCGGAACATCGCGGATGTCCTCAGCCCGGAAGGAGTCCTCTTCGGAGGGACGGTCCTCGGCCTTCAGAGCAACCACACGAAGCCCGCGCGCGCGTTCCTTCGAGCAGCCAACAAGCAAGGGGCCTTCGACAACGTGGACGACACTGCGGAGGGGCTCCGCCGCATCCTGGTGATGTCCTTCAGCGCCGTGGATGTCGACGTCGTCGGTTCTGCGGCCCTCTTTGCCGCGGCCAGGCCACGGTCCCGCTCCTAGACGCCGCCAGCTCGGATCAGCGTTCGAATCAGGGCCGGCGGCTCCATCAGAGGGGCTCGATGGGCAACTGGGGAGCTCCTGTAGAGGGCGACTGCGCACCGAGATCGAGCCGTTTCGAAAGGAGACGTCGACGACACTGGATGAAGTGCTCGCTCAGTTGGCACCGCCACCGCAAGCGCGCCGGCATGTCCGCCGCAGCCTGAGGCACTCGCTCTGGAACACCTCATCGAACGGGCCAGAGAACTTCGCGTCCCGGTCGCGCACGAGGAACCCGACGTCCCCGTTCCCAGATCGCGAGGTTCCTCGCTTGCTGGGTGAACCAGGCGGAGCCGGGATGCGCGGTGACGCCGGCGAGATGCACCCGCCGAGTCGAGAGCTCGATGAAGAACAAGACGTAGAGCGTCTTGAGCGCCACCGTCTCAACGGTGAAGAAGTCACACGCGAGGATGCCCTGGGCTTGCGAGGCGAGGAACTCGCTCCACGTGGGACCGGACCGGCGAGGTGCCGGTCCGAGGCCGCGCCGCAGCAGCACGGTCCGGATGGTGCTCGCTGAGACCCGAACGTCGAGCTTGAGCAGTTCGCCGCGGATCCGCTGGTAGCCTGAAGAGTTCAACAATCCGAATCACGCCGCCCAGCGATACTCGTGAATCAGACCCCCGAGCACGTCCCTTCGTTCGACCGGCGTTCGGGTAGTCCCCCGGACCTGCAGGTTTCGGTTACCGGCGGGTACGGCCAAGCTCAGTCCCCGATGTGGTCTCTCCTCTACGTAGTGAGCGACGTAAGCCTGGAGCACTCGCTCGAGGTGCCGACGACCGTAGATCAGGACGTGGTCGAGGCACTCTCGGCGCACAGTCCTCACGAACCGCTCCGCGAATGCGTTCGCCCGAGGTGCGCGGATGGGCGTTCGGATGACGCGGACGCCCTCGGTGCGGAGCACCTCGTCGAACGGTCCCGAGA
>JBBDQO010000028.1:0-6332 GCA_040905925.1 Acidimicrobiia bacterium
AGATCAGGGCCAGGGCGAAGTAGGCGAACGCCAAGATGACAAAACTGACACCCCATTCGTCCAAGAACACATTGCCGATGAGATCGACAAGAACCGCGATCACCAGAGCACCCAATGCGATGATCATCTCACCCGTCCCCAGCTTCGACATCGGGCTCGGGGTGGCGGGCGCCGCCGGGAGGATAGGTGCAGGTGTGGGCTCGGTGGGCTCCGGCGGGTTGCCGGGGCCCGAGTCACCGTATGTCATTGGTCCTCCTCGTCAGGACGCGGTCGAAGTTACCCGCAACCAATCCGTCGTGCCGGTCTGGATGCCGATTTCTGCCAACTTGACCAGAATTCTTCCCGTGATCAGGGAAGCTCGGCAACGACCTTCCTGAATTCGGATTCGCTGAGCGCCGCCATCGTGACCGTGCTGATGTTGCCCGCCATCCCGAGGGTCATCAGGCCCTTGGCCGCCGTGGCCGTATCGGGAGCTTCCACCACTGCGACGATGTCGTACTTTCCCATCGTCAGAAAGAAGTCCTTGATGGTCACTCCGAGGGCTCCCAAACCCTCTCGTGCCGCATCGAGCCGGGCCGGGCTCTGCTTGATTGCTCCGATACCCTGGGCCGTGTAGTTGCCCAGGATGACGAATGTCGCCATGACTCTCCTTTCGCCGAGGCCTGGAAACGAAACCTAATCTCTGCACCACGGTCAGCGGAGCACAAATAGCCGTCTCCGCGCCACAGGGCAGAGCCGATCCCGAATAGTCTCCGACGCCGGGAGGTCAGGACTCAGTTGGCTATAGCCGTCAGTCTCGACAACGTAAGCAAGCTGTTCGGCGAGGTGAACGCAGTTGATGGCGTGAAGCTCGACATCGCCGATGGCGAGTTCTTCTCGATGCTCGGGCCCTCGGGGAGCGGCAAGACCACCTGTCTGCGCATGATCGCCGGATTCGAGACACCAAGCGAAGGCAGGGTCCTGCTCCACGGGCACGATGTCTCCGGACTCCCCCCCTACGACCGTGACGTGAACACCGTTTTCCAGGACTACGCCCTCTTTCCCCACATGACGGTTGCGGAGAACGTCGGCTACGGGCCAATGGTGCGCAAGGTGGGCGATGAGGAGCGCTCCAAGAGGGTCGCCGAAGCGCTGGCCATGGTTCACCTGGAGGATTTCGCCAAACGCAAGCCGAGCCAGCTCTCAGGAGGGCAGAGACAGCGGGTTGCCTTGGCCCGAGCACTGATCAACAGACCCTCGGTCCTGCTTCTCGACGAGCCTCTCGGCGCTCTCGATCTCAAACTGCGCCAGGCCATGCAACTGGAGCTGAAGACTCTGCAACGAGAGGTCGGGATCACTTTCATCTATGTCACCCACGATCAGGAGGAGGCCCTCACCATGAGTGACCGGCTAGCTGTCTTCAATCACGGACACGTGGAGCAGGTGGGAACCCCGTCCGACGTGTACGAGAACCCACGTAACGCCTTCGTGGCAGGGTTCGTTGGCACCTCCAATGTCGTCGCGGGCCAGCTTGCCCTGCGGATCATGGGATCGAGCGGACCATTCACGGTGAGACCCGAGAAGATCAGCCTCGGCGAGCCATCGGCCGAGTTGGAGCCCGACATGATTGGCGTCGACGGAGTCGTGACCGAGGCCATCTACCTCGGGATGTACACCAGGTTCCGGGTTCAGGTCGATGGTGCGATGCTCGAGGTCGCCAGTCAGAACGCGGCAGTCGACCACTTCGAAGCCGCCCGCCAGGTCGGACTTCGGGTAGGCCTGAAATGGAAGAAGAGTTCGTGCCGACCCCTGGAGGAGAGCCCTCCAGGGGTCGATGCGGGTAGAGCTCCGGCCTACGTCGGGGCCAGTAACGACAACCATGAGGAGGAACCAATCAAATGAGAGCTCGCGCAGTTCTCCTATTGACCGCGCTCGCCGTCCTGGCGGCGGCATGTACGGGCACAGGCGATGACGAGGCCAATGAGCTTCCCACGGAGGTCGGGGACGGTGAAGGCTCGGTCGTGATCGTCGCTTGGGCAGGCTATATCGAGCGGGGCGACACCGACCCTGCGTATGACTGGGTCACAGAGTTCGAGGCGGACACCGGGTGCATGGTCGAGGTCAAGACCGCCGGCACCTCAGACGAGATGGTGGCCCTGATGACCGACTCCGAGGAGTACGACCTGGTCACAGCATCGGGTGACTCCAGCCTTCGTCTGGTCGCAGGCGGTTCGGTCCAGGAGATCAACATCGATCTGATCCCGAGTTGGGACACGATCGACGAACGTCTCCAAAACGCTCCATGGCACACCGTCGATGACAAGCACTATGGGACGCCCTATTCATCAGGATTCAACGTGCTGGGTTACAACACCGAGGTATTCGGGGACACTCCACCCGATTCCTGGAGCGTCGTCTTCGAGGAGACGACCTTGCCCGACGGCGAATCGAACTCGGGGCGAATTCAGGCCTATGACGGTCCCATCTATGTTGCTGACGCAGCCCTCTATCTGAAGAGTGTGCAGCCCGATTTGGGCATCGAAGACCCTTATCAGCTCAACGAGGAGCAGTACCAGGCGGCTCTCGACGTCCTGCGCACCCAGCGCACGCTCGTTGGAAGATATTGGCACGACGCGTTCATCCAGATGGACGACTTCACCAATGAGGGTGTGGCCGCCTCGTCGACCTGGCCGTTCATGACGAACGTCCTGGCCGCAGGAGGTGCGCCGATCGCCAAGGTGATCCCGGTAGAGGGTGCCACCGGCTGGGCCGACACCACGATGATGAACAGCAAGGCGCCCCACCCCAACTGCGCCTACAAATGGATGGAATGGTCGTTGAACCCCAAGCTCCAGGGCGACCTGGCCGCATGGTTCGGCACCGTTCCCGCAGTTCCGGCAGCATGTGAAGGCAACGACCTGTTGGGTCCGGACGGATGTGCCGGCAACGGCAGCGAGGACTTCGACAAGATCCTCTTCTGGAAGACGCCCACAGACGACTGCAACGGCACCGCTGAGGCGGGGTCCTGTGTCCCCTACTACCGCTGGGTGACCGACTACCTGGCTGTGATCGGCGGAAGGTAAACATCTGTTGTGGGGGGCGGTCTCGGCCGCTCCCCACACATTCCGCCGTCCTCCAATGACAGACTCCGCCACACGCCCGCCGGTCCTGCACCGGGCCTCCACCTATCTCCACAAACGCCCTTGGCTGCGGCGCCTCCTGTTGCTCGGGCTCCCCGTCATCTGGCTCGTTGGGGTCTACGGAGGCAGTCTGCTTGCGCTGCTGGTGCAGAGCTTCTTCCGACTCAATCCATTTTCAGGGGTTTTGGAGAAGGTCTTCTCTCTCGACACTTGGAACACGCTGTTCACCAGTGCAAACAACGCGGTGATAGTCCGCACCGTTGGCATGGCAGCCGTGGTAACCGTCGCCTCTGTGGTCATCGCGTTTCCACTCGCCTATTTCATGGCCCTCTACGCGCGGCCGAGGACGAAGGCGATCCTGGTGTTGGCGGTGCTGGTCCCTCTGTGGTCTTCTTACCTGGTTCGGGTCTACTCGTGGAAGCTCATCCTTGCCGCCGATGGGATCATCAATTGGTTCGTCGAACGCCTCGGCATGGGGCCTGCGCTGCAGGCCCTTCTTGATGCCCCCGGGATCGGCGGGCCATCTCTTTCCATTTCGCTGTTCGGCCAGTTCCTGGTGTTCGTGTACATCTGGTTGCCGTTCATGATCCTCCCGATTGTTGCCTCGCTCGAAAGGGTGCCGAGATCGCTTCTGGAAGCGTCGGCCGATCTCGGGGCGCAACCCGCCTTGACGCTGCGGAAGGTGACCTGGCCGATGGCGATTCCCGGTGTGGCGGCGGGATCGATCTTCACCTTCTCCCTCACATTGGGGGACTACATCATCCCCACGATCATCGGCGACTCGAGCCCGTTCATCGGGTTGGCTATCTACTCCTATCAAGGAGTGGCCGGCAACCTGCCGCTCGCGGCCGCCTTTTCCTTCATACCGATAGCCATCATGGCTGTGTATCTAACGGTGGCCCGCAAGTTGGGGGCATTCGAGGCGCTATGAGAAAGCGGGCAGGTGTCGGTCTGAAGGTCGCTGCCGGATTGACCCTTGCCTACCTTCACATCCCGATCCTGTTCGTCTTCCTCTATGCATTCACCACCGAGGAGGCGAGCTTCAAATTCCCTCCGCCTGCCTTCACCACCCGGTGGTTCGGCGTGGCGGCTCAGAATCCCGATGTTCGGTCCGCACTGAGCCTGTCGCTACGAGTAGCGCTCATCTCGATGGTCATCGCCCTGATCCTGGGAACGCTGGTTGCCGCCGCCGTGTGGAGGACGCCTTTCTTCGGGCGCGACACCCTAAGCCTGTTCATCATCCTTCCCATCGCGCTTCCCGGCATCATCACCGGCATCGCCCTGCGTTCGGCGATCAACCTCGGCGATTTCCCATTCTCGTTTTGGACCGTGGTGATCGGACATGCGACTTTCTGTGTGGCTGTCGTGTACAACAACGTCATCGCCCGCATGCGCCGAACCTCCCCATCGTTGTTGGAGGCGTCGATGGATCTCGGGGCGCGGGGCTGGCAGACATTTCGGCATGTGCTGCTCCCCCTTCTCGCCCCGGCGATGGTGGTTGGCGGAATGCTCGCTTTCGCCCTCTCCTTCGACGAGATCATCGTCACCACGTTCACCGCCGGGAATCAGCAGACCCTCCCGATCTGGATCTTCTCGTCTCTGGTTCGTCCCCGCAATCGCCCCGTCACCAACGTCGTGGCAGTCTTTGTCGTCCTATTGACATTCATACCGATCGTCCTGGCCCAGAGGTTCGCCCAACGGGCAGAGGAGAATTGAGCAGATAGGAGCAGCCATGGCGTGGGACCTGTGGATCAACGGAAAGTGGACACTTAGCCGGGGTGGCGAGCCTCTCAAGATCGAGAACCCGGCTACGGAGGAGATAATCGACGAGGTGGTCGACGCCTCCTCGGCCGACGTCAACGCCGCCGTCGTGGCAGCCCGGGACGCGTTCTTCGACGGCCGATGGTCTCGGTTGACCCCGGGGGAACGGGCCCAAGCGATCCACAAGATGGCAGATCTGCTCGAGAGCAGGGCCGAGGATTTCGCCCGAGTCGAGTCCGAGGACACCGGCAAGCCCTATGCCCAGGTCTCATTGGGCGCCGACCTCCCGTTCGGAGTGGACAACCTGCGTTTCTTCGCCGCCGCGGCGCGAAGCATCGCTGGTACCGCGGCCGGTGACTTCGCCGCGGGGTATACCTCGATGCTGCGCCGCGAGCCAGTGGGGCCGGTGGGTCAGATCGCCCCCTGGAACTACCCGCTACTCATGGCCATATGGAAGGTCGGCCCGGCGCTGGCCGCGGGATGCACGACGGTCCTGAAACCGGCGCCCGGCACCCCCCGGACTGCATTGATGCTCGCCGAGCTCGCTTCCGAGGCCGGTATCCCCGACGGCGTGTTCAACGTGATCACCGGAGGCAACGACACGGGCCAAGCGCTCGTCGAGCACCCCGACCTCCGGATGGTCTCGCTGACAGGCTCCACCGGCACCGGCAAGAAGGTGATGAAGACCGCCGCTGACACGTTGAAGCGGGTGCACCTGGAGCTGGGGGGCAAGGCGCCGTTCATCGTGTTCGAGGATGCCGACCTCGAGGCGTTGGCCGAGGCTGCCATGGTCGGAGCCTGCTTCAACACCGGTCAGGACTGCACCGCGGCCACCCGGCTCTACGTGGAGAGCGATCGGTTCGACGATACGGTCGATGCCGTGGTCGAGAGATTCAAGGGGATCACGATCGGAGATCCCTGGGATGAGGAGACGTTCCTCGGACCCCTGATCTCAGCGACCCAACGGGAACGGGTGGCCGGCTTTGTGGAGCGGGCACGCCAGGACGGCGCCCGGGTGGTGACCGGTGGCGGTGTGCCCGACGGCCTCGAACACGGTTACTACTACTCGCCAACTGTGATCGTCGACGTGGATCAGAAGTCCGAGATCGTCCAACAAGAGGTGTTCGGGCCGGTGCTGGTGGTTCTCCCGTTCAATGGTGAGGAACAGGCCATCCAACTCGGCAACGACGTCCTCTACGGGTTGGCGGCCTCGGTTTGGACCAAGGACATCGGCCGTGCCATGCGGGTCTCCTCAGCACTCGAATTCGGGACGGTTTGGGTCAACGACCACATCCCGCTGGCCTCGGAGGCCCCCCACGGCGGGTTCAAGCAGTCGGGGTTCGGCAAGGACATGTCGGTGGAATCGGTGCTCGACTACACCATCACCAAGCACGTGATGGTGAAACACGGGTAGCACACTTCTTTCCTCGGCCGTTGTGGGGGGGGGGGGTT
>JBBDQO010000028.1:6342-9687 GCA_040905925.1 Acidimicrobiia bacterium
CGACCTGTAGGTCGATATCTCCGCGCCAGAACGGGATGAACCGCCAGAAGTGAGGGCTCAGGTGAAGACCACTGTCTTCGAGCCGATCAGGATCACCCGCTCCTCCGCGTGATAGCGGACCGCACGAGCCAGGACCATTCGCTCCACGTCGCGGCCGATCGAGACGAGATCCTCGGGGCTGTGGGCGTGGGTGACCCGCGCCACGTCCTGTTCGATGATCGGGCCTTCGTCGAGGTCGACAGTCACATAGTGGGCGGTGGCCCCGATCAACTTCACGCCCCGATGATGCGCCTGGTGATAGGGGCGTGACCCCTTGAACCCGGGGAGGAAGGAATGGTGGATGTTGATGGCCCGGCCCGCGAGGGCTCGACAAGTCTCAGGGGAGAGGATCTGCATGTATCGGGCCAGGACCACGAAATCGATCGCATGCTCTCCGATCAGAGCCAACAGTCGGGTTTCGGCATCCGCCTTGATCTCCTCGGTCACCGGGATGTGGGCGTAGGGCACTCCATAGCGGCCGGCGAGCTCCGCACAGTCGGAGTGATTGGAAACGATCAGCGGTATGTCAATGGCCAGCTCGCCGTATCTCTGGCGGTGAAGAAGATCGAGAAGGCAGTGGTCGTACTTGGAGACCATGACCAGCGCTCGAGGTCTGACATCCATTGCCCTCAGCTTGCGCAGACCGGAAAGACTGGCCGAAACCGCGGTCAGCGGCGGCTCGACGATTTCCTGGCCGTCGTGCTCAGTCTCGAAGACGGTGCGCAGGGCAAAGGTGTGGCTCTCGACGTCGCCGAACTGGGCGCTCTCCAAGATGTTGGCCTCGATCTCGAGCAGGGCGCCGGTGACTGAGTTGACGATCCCCGGTCGATCCGGGCAGCTCAGGGTCAGTATGTAGCGCCTCATTTCTCGAACCTCTCGTCTCGCCAGCGGATCGCCTCACCCAGGCCCTGCTCGGCAGCGATCCTCTCGAACTCTTCTCGCTCAGGCACCCGCCCAAATTCGATGATCGCCCCCAATTCCACCCCTGCCAACAGAGCTTGACGAAAGCCGGCTGCCTCCCACGACTGATTGATCGCTCGCTTGGTCGTTTGCATCGCGAGCGGGTCGACCACGGCTAGGGAGTCGGCCAGCCTCATGGTCTCCGCTACCAGGTTCTCCCTGGGCACGACCCGGTTGACCAATCCGATCCGCTCCGCTTCCACGGCCGGAATCTTGTCCTCACCGGTGAGGAGATACTCCTTGGCCCGCCGTGCTCCGATCAGCCAAGGCATGACATGGGCCACGACCGCGGCCCCGAACCTGATCTCAGGTTGCCCGAAGACGGCGTCGTCGGAAGCAACGGCCAGGTCACACATCATCATCAGGTCGCATCCGCCGGCCAGACAATGCCCCTGTACCTGGGCGATGATGGGCTTGGGATGATCGAACAACTCGAGGAGCCGGTCGAGACTGCGCCGGAGCCCGGCTTCGGCGCCCGATTCGCCTCCTTCTTCCGACAGGTCATACCCGGCACAGAAAGAGCGCCCCGCTCCGGCGATGACCACGACTCTGGTCTCTTGCCTGGTTGCGGCCTCGGCCAACTCGACGGACAACGATTCGACGAGGGCGGCAGAAAGGGCGTTCAGCTTCTCGGGCCGATTCAGGGTGAGCACCCGCACCGGGCCCCGATCCTCGACCAGGACGAGCTCGGACATCACAGCCCTTTCATCAGGGCGTCGACTGCCACGCTGCGCTCCGGCCCGGCAATCACCGGGTTGACATCGACGGCGGCCAGCCTGCCCGCTCCGTCAAAGGCGAGCTCAGAAAACCGAGCAACGACTTCAGCGAGGGCCTGGAGATTCACCGGCGGCATCCCTCGAGCCCCGTTGAACAACGGACGGATCGAAAGCCGGTCGAGCGCAGCCCGCGCCCTGGGGAGGTCAATCGGTGGCAGCAGGGCCACCCGATCCCCGATCAACTCGATCAACGTCCCTCCGCCGGACAGGATGACCACCGGGTCGAATTGGGGGTCGGTGATCATGCCCAGCCCCACCTCGACACCGGTCGGCACCGTCTCCGCCACCAGCGCCTCTGGCCCCAACCGGTCCCGGAGCTGCCGATACGACTCCCGGAGTTGGGCCTCGTGACCGATGCCAACCACAACTCCGCCGCTCTCCGTTTTGTGGTCGATCGATTCAGCGGTCTTGAGCACCACCGGATACCCGATCTTCGACGCGGCGTCGACCGCCTCATCCTCCGAAGCGATGGCAACGAGCCCCGGTGTCGGAATCCCGTAGGCCGCTAACACGGCGAGAGCGGCCAACTCCCCCGCGATTCCGGGAGAGGGATCGGCAACGGCGCTCATCCTGGAAGCCAACTGCGGGACCAGGCTCCGCCGGTGACGATCGAGGAGATGGCGCACCGCCTGCAACCCGGTTTCGGTTCCTTCGAGCACCGGGACGCCGGCCTCCCGCAGCAGCTCGGATTGATAGGGGTCGATGGTCGAGGCCAGATTGCCGAGGACCATGAACGGCTTCTCGGTGCTCCTGGCCACCTGTAGCGCCGCGTGGGAGTAGGCGCCATCAGGCTGCTCTTCCGGTGTCAGATCGACACAGAACGCCACCGCACCCACCCCAGGGTCGTCGGCGAGGGCGTGCAGGCACTCGGCAAAGACCACCTCGGCGTCCCGCCCCGTGCCCCAGGCATCGACCGGGTTCGCCGGCTCGAGACCGGGATCGAGCACCGCCGAAATCCAATCGGTGGTGACGGCGGCCAGATCAGGGAGAGGTACCCCGGCCCGATCGGCGGTGTCGATGAGCATCGCCCGCTCCCCGCCCGAGTCGTGAACCGCCCCCAACCCGAATGCGGTAGCCCGGCGCCCCGCAGAGAACAACTCGAGGGTGTCGGCCATCTCATCCATGCTCCATACCCGGTGCACACCGTAGGCATCGAAGAGCGCCTCATCGACCGCGTCGTCGCCGGCCAGGGCCTCACTGTGGGTAGCGACTGCCTTCTGCCCGGCAGTACTGGCGCCCACCTTGAGGGCAACCACCGGCACGTCGCGAGCGGAAGCCGCGGCCAGGGCATCCTTGAATCCTTGGGGGTCACGGATCGTCTCCAGGAACAGGGCCACCACCCGGGTGCTCTCACGATCGAGAGCCCAGGTCAGATAGCGGTCCATTGGAGTGTTGATCTCGAGACCGGTAGACACCACCAGGTTGAATCGGATCCCGCGACGATTGTGGAGGAGGGCGGAGAACAGAGACCCGGAATGACTGAGGAATGTCACTCCTCCCGGGACCAGATCGGGTTGTTGATAGAACCCGCAAACCCGAAGACCGGCTTCGATGTTGAGGAATCCCATCC
>JBBDQO010000029.1:0-9253 GCA_040905925.1 Acidimicrobiia bacterium
CGGCCGAACACCTTGACCAGCGAATGCCCGGTGAACGACTCTTCGATCTGGGCGTTGAGGGCGCCGGTTCGACGCCACTGGGTGACGAATTGTCGCTGCGACCTACGCATGACCAGTCCCGCTAGAAGCATGGTGATCGGGATGGTGACGAGCGCGATCAACGCCAGAGTCGGCGAGATGTAGAACATCATCCCTACCACGAACACGATGGTCAGCAATGAGGTCAGCAGCTGGCTCATCGTCTGTTGCAAGCTCTGTGAGACGTTGTCGATGTCGTTGGTGACCCGACTCAACAACTCTCCGCGCGGCTGGCGGTCGAAGTAGCGCAACGGAAGCCGGTTCAGCTTGTCCTCGACATCGGAGCGCAGACGGAACACCGTCCGCTGCACCACATCGTTCAGGAGGTAACCCTGGAGGTATCCCAGCAGTGCAGAACCGGCATAGAGAGAAATCACGACCAGGAGCACCTGACCAACGGCTCCGAAATCGATTCCTTGCCCCGGCACCACGTCCATTCCGGAGAGCAGGTCGGCGAATTGGCCCTGGCCCTGGGCGCGGGCTGCCTCGATGGCTTCCGCCTTGGTGACACCGGGCGGCAGACGTCTCCCGATTGCCCCGGCGAAGATCAGGTCGGTGGCCTTTCCCAGGACTTTGGGGCCAACCGCGGAGAGGGCCACGCTCACGATCCCGGCTGCGAACACCGCGATGACCTTGGGGAGCTGCGGGCGCAGCCGACCGATTAGCCGCTTGGCGGAAGGGCCGAAGGCGGAGGACTTCTGACCGATCATCCCGCCGCCAAAAGGGCCCCGGCCCGGCCCGGGCTGACCCTGGATCCGTTCGGTCTCCTTCATCGTGCGATCGCTCACGAGGCCACCTCGGCCCTCAGCTGCGACTCGACGATCTCGAGGTACGTCGGGCAGGTTGCCAACAAGGAGTGATGGGTGCCGAGGCCGACGACTACCCCCTCCTCCAGCACGAGGATCTGATCGGCGTCGGCAATGGTGGAGACTCGCTGGGCCACGATCACCACGGTGGCATCGGCAGTGGTCGGCTTCAGTGCCCGTCGCAGCTTGGCATCGGTGGCGAGGTCGAGGGCCGAGAAAGAGTCGTCGAAGAGATAGAGCTCGGGCCGACGTATCAGTGCCCGGGCGATGGCGAGCCGCTGGCGTTGCCCCCCGGAGACATTGGTGCCGCCCTGGGAGATGGGCGCCTCGAGGCCACCCGGCATCTCCTCGACGAAGTCGCGCGCCTGGGCAATCTCGAGCGCTGCCCACATCTCCTCTTCACTGGCGTCGGGTTTTCCGTAGCGGAGATTCGAGGCCACTGTCCCCGAGAACAGATAGGGCTTTTGGGGGATCAGACCGACCTTGGACCAAAGGGTGTCGGGATCGAGCTCCCGGACATCGACGCCATCGACCAGGACACTTCCCTCCGTGGCGTCGAAGAGGCGTGGGATGAGACTCACCAGGGTGGTCTTGCCGGCCCCGGTCGAGCCGACGATGGCTGTGGTCTGGCCCTGTCGGGCCGAGAAGGTCACATCGTGGAGGACCGGGTGGCTTGCCCCCGGATAGCTGAAGCCAACGCCGTGCAGCTCGAGCTCACCGCGCCCTTCGACCTCGGTCACGCCTGACGCGGGAGGCACCACCGAGGATTCGGTGTCGAGGACCTCGCCAATGCGATCGGCGGAGACGGTTGCCCGGGGCACCATCACCAGCATGAAGGTGGCCATAATGACCGACATCAGGATCTGGACCAGATAGGCCAGGAAAGCGGTCAGGGAGCCGATCTCCATGGCTCCGGCGTCGACCCGGATGCCCCCGAACCAAAGAACGGCCACGCTCGCCGCGTTCAGCACCAGGATCACCGCAGGGAACATGGCGGCCATCCACCGGCCCACAGTGATGGAGACGTCGGTCAGCTCTCGGTTGGCCCGCCCGAATCGCTCGGCCTCGAACGGTTCCCGGACAAAAGCGCGTAGGACGCGGATACCCGAGGTTTGCTCGCGCAGCACCCGGTTCACTGTGTCGACGCGCTCCTGCATCACCCGGTATTCAGGGACCATCCGGGAGATGATGAAGCCGACGATCACGCCCAAGAGCGGAACGGCGACCACGACCAGCCAGGAGAGGCCGACGTCCTGGCGGAGTGCCATGATCACGCCACCCACCATCATGATCGGAGCCATGACCATCATGGTGAGGGTCATCAACACCAGGGTCTGCACCTGCTGGACGTCGTTGGTATTGCGGGTGATGAGCGAAGGGGCCCCGAATGCGGCCACCTCGCGACTGGAGAAGTCCGCTACCCGATGAAAGATGGACGACCTCAGGTCGCGACCGAAGCCCATCGCGGTGCGGGCTCCGAAGTAAACCGCCACGATCGAGCAGACCACTTGGAGCAGGGACACTCCCAACATCCACGCTCCGACCCGAATGATGTAGTCGGTGTCCCCGGTCACCACACCGTTGTCGATGATGTCCGCGTTCAGGCTGGGGAGGTACAACGAGGCGATGGTCCCCACCAGCTGGAGGACCACCACGACCGTCAGCCACCGCTTATAGGGCCTCAGGTACTCCCTGACGATCCGCAACAACATCAGATCGCCTCCTCCGCGACGGGATCGGCGATCCCGGACAGCAGCACATCGACGATCTCTTGGACCGTGAGCTTCTCACCACGGCTCATCATGGGATGACCGCCGGCGAAGATCAGGCCCCGGAAGGCGGCCGCCGCCCGCGAGGGCTCGATCCGAAGTCGATCGCGATGACGTTCGAACAACTCGGTTAGGGACTGGTTGATGGCAGCGTTGGCCTCGGCCACGAACGCCGGCGGGCTCGGAGGTGGGGGTGAGTCGCTCGACGGCGTGGTGCGAAGCGAGGTGATCAATGCAATGACCCCCTCGAAGCTCTCGAGGATGATGCGGGCGGCCTCCGCCAGTTGGACCTCGATGGGAGCGGAGTCGTAGATCTCGGACAGCCCTTTCTGGACCGGGGCGGGGTCCATGCTGAACCTGACTGCCTCATGGATCAAGGCGTGTTTGTCGGGAAAGACCCGGAAGATGGTCCCCTCTGCGATGCCCGCCGCCTCAGCCATCTGCCGGGTGGTCACCGCCGATCCATGCTCAACGAGGAGCGGGATGACGGCCTTGATGATGGCCCGGCGACGGTCGTCGGGGGCCAGGGGCTCGGCCCGGGTTTGTCTGGCAGTCACTCGCCGAGTCTAACTGAGTGAGTGCTCACTCACAACTCTCGCCGGGCGACTTCGCCCGAGACCAACCGTCACACCGACATTTGCACCATCTCGTCGCGCCGGAACAGTCTCGGGCGAACAGACGCCGGTCGCCCGGAGCTGCCGCCGCGTCGGAGATAGGAGCGAAGTCGGCCGGCAATCAGGCTCTAGAGGACGATCTCGATCATGGGCCCGTCATCGATCAGCCGCTGGCGCTGAGCGGTGCTCGAGTACCACCTGGTGAGCCTGGAATCGAAGACCATGGACCGGGTCTCGAGGTCTTGGACCGGGAGGGCGATTGCCGCCAGGTCCCACCCCGCCACATGGATGGTCACGATCGGTTCCCCGTTGACGTTGGCATACCAGTCCCTGGCGCCAGGGGGTCCGGTGATGAAAAAGCGCCCCTCGACATAGAACCACCAGATCTCCATTCGGCGCGGCTGCCCCGTCCGACGACCGATTGTGGTGATCTCGATGGCGCGGTGTGCACCCAGCTCTTCGTCACTCGGTCGCTGAATCGTCATCCTCCTTCTTCCCAAACCACGTCGAACCGGTCGAGACAGTCGGCACATCGATAGGCGAGAGCCGCTCCCGGCTCGAGATCCTCGTCGGGAGGAAGAAAGGAGATGAGGTGGGCCGTTCCTCCGCACTCGACGCAGCTGATCGACTCTGGGGGGTGGCTCATGTCGAGGCCGGCGCCTTGGCCCGGGTGAGAAGAGCCGCGCCTATCAGGCCGGCTGCCAGAGATCCAATGAAGATCCCGACCTTGGCCAGATCGATGAGCTCTCGATCGCTGAATGCGAGTTCGGCGACGAAGAGCGAGACGGTGAACCCGATGCCTGCTACCGCGGCAAGGCCGACCAGGTGCAGCCACCCGGTCCCGTCTGGCAGGCGCCCCAGGCCGAGCCGGACACCGGCGAAGGCAAAGAGTGAGATGCCTGCAATTTTGCCGACAACGAGCCCCAAAGCCACACCGAGCCCGATCGGAGAGGTCAGAGCTTCAACGATGGAGGTTCCCCTGAGATCGACGCCGGCGTTTGCCAATGCGAACAAGGGCACGATCAAGAAAGAGCTCCAAGGGACCAGCCGGTGCTCCACACGGGTGAGAGGGGACACCGACTCGGCCGCCACCTTGCTGAGCAGCAGCGCCTCGTGGTCTGCCTGCTCTTGTCCTTCGATCTCTTCGGACTCGATCGGGTATTGGTCGAGGATGCTTCGGGCCCTGGAATCGAAGTCTGCCTGCTTGTACATGGGGTGTGCGGGGGTGAGAAACCCGAGCGCAACACCGGCCAGAGTGGCGTGCACCCCTGATTCGAATGTGAAGAACCAAGCGAGCACTGCGACCGGCACGTAGAAGGTGAGGGAACGGATTCCGACACGTTGCGCCAGCCAGACGGACGCGAGGGCACCCACCGCCAGCGCCAGATATCCCAGGTCGACACCAGACGTGTAGAAGATGGCGATGACTGCGATCGCTCCGATGTCGTCGGCGATGGCCAGGGCGAGCAGGAACAACTTGGCCGGACCCGGAATCCTGGACCCAAGCAGGGCGACGACACCGACCGCGAACGCAATGTCGGTGGCCATCGGGACCCCCCAACCCCGGATCGCCTCCCCTCCGGCGCCGGCGTTGAGGAGGAGATAGATGGCTGCCGGCCCGACCATCCCACCCAGCGCCGCAATGATCGGGAGCGTGGCGGCCTTTCGGTCCCGAAGCTCGCCGAGGACCAGTTCCCTCTTGATCTCCAGCCCAACCACGAAGAAGAAGATCGCCATGAGTCCGTCGTTGATGATCGCATGGACGCTCTGATCGAAAGCAAACCCCCCGAGATCGACGTTGAGGTGGGTCTCGAGGGTCCTTTCATACAGGTCGGATATGGGGGAATTCGCCCAGATGATCGCGACCACGGCGGCACCGAGAAGGACGAGCCCGGAGGAAGCCTCGATCCTGGTGAACCGAACGAATGGGCGCACGAAGCGGGTTGGAATCAACCGCTTCGAGGCGGCCCAGGTGTTGTGCCTGCTATCCAAATCAGCCGATCGTCTTGCCCACCGAACGAAGTTGGTTGCACGCCTCGACCACCCTGGCCGCCATCCCCGTCTCTGCCTTCTTCATGTAGGACCGAGGGTCGTAGGCCTTCTTGTCGCCCACGTCGCCATCGACTTTGAGGACGCCGGCGTAGTTGGTCATGACGTGATCGACAATGGGGCGGGTATAGGCGTACTGGCAGTCGGTGTCGATGTTCATCTTCACCACCCCGTATCCGAGGGTTTCCCGTATCTCCTCCAGAGTCGAACCACTGCCGCCGTGGAAAACCAGATAATGACGGGCCGATTCGCCGAATCTGGCCTCAACCGCCTCCTGGCCATCCTTGAGGATCACGGGGTTGAGCTTGACCGCCCCTGGCTTGTAGACACCGTGCACGTTGCCGAAAACAGCGGCGAGGAGATAACGGCCGCCCTCAGACGCGCCAAGGACTTCGGTGACCCGGACCATGTCATCGGGCGACGTGTACATCTTGCCTCGGTCGATGTTCTCGTTGTCACTGGCGTCCTCGACACCACCCACGATCCCGATCTCCAATTCGAGTATCACGTCCACCTCGGCGCAAAGCGCCAACAACTCGGCGGCCAGAGCCAGGTTCTCCTCCATGGGCAGCACCGAAGCATCCAGCATGTGCGACTGGAACAGAGGACCCAGACCGGCGGCCTTCCGTTGCCGGCTGACATCGAGCAGGGGGCGGATGAATCCGTCCACCCGATCGGGCGGGCAGTGGTCGGTATGGAGGGCGATGTTGACCGGATACTGCTCTGCGACCACGTGAGCGAACTCGGCCAGGGCCCGGGCTCCGGTCGGCATGTCCTTGTTGGACTGACCAGAGGCGAATTCCGCGGCGCCATGGGAGACCTGGATGATCCCGTCGGACCCCGCCTCGGCGAAGCCTTCCAGCGCAGCCAGCAGGGTCGTTGAAGCCGCCACGTTGATTGCGGGGAAGGCGTAGCCACCATCCCGGGCAGCCTGAAACATCTTGCGGTACTTCTCTGGGGTGACGATGGGCACTTTTCGTCCTCACTCTCTACGTTTTACGTTCTACGGCAAAGGGTAGCCGGGTGGCGGAGACCCCCGGTCTGACGGTGAACGGTGAACGGTTTTACCGACTCGCCGTCAGGAACCGACAGCAATAGGTTGGCAGGGTGACGCCAAGCGTCGATCAACCTGTCACCTCGCGTAAACCGCGCAGCCGTGTCCTGCGCGGGATCTACCTGGTTCTCGGATTCATCTGTCTTGGATTCGTGGCGATCAGCTTCATTCCCGGGATCCCGACCTTCGACTTCGTGATCCTGGCCGCCTTCTTCTTCTCGATGTCCTCTGACAGACTGCACGGGTGGCTGGTCAATCACCCGGTATACGGGAAGATGATCAAGGGCTACAGATCGGGCGGCCTCACCGTTCGGATGAAATGGCTGGCTGCGATTGCCATCACGTTGTCGTTGACTTTCTCCGCCCTGGTTCTGCTGGACAACGTCGTGCTCAGGATCGTCCTCGGAGCGGTCGGCCTCTTTGCCCTGTGGTTCGTTTTCAGCCGCCCGACGAGGGCTGAGCCGGTTTCTCCGTCACCCGCCACTGACGGCCTGTAGCACCTGGACCTCGCCGCCTTCGGGGACCAGGGTCTGGAGGTCGGCGCGTTCACCGTCGACGAAGACCAGGACATGGGTGCGGATCTGGCCATCCTCGTCGATCAGATGATTGCGGAGGCCGGGCTCAGCTTCGAAGAGACGGTCCAGGACCTGTCCCACATTGCCTCCTGTCAGCTCATCACGCAATCCGTCCCTGACCGCTTGGGTCAGGATGCGGGGCAGCCGCACCTTCACGGTCATGAGAGCAACCGGATCGCGTCGATTCGGGGAAAACTCGGCGCCAACTCCTGCCAACTGCCTCCGTTGTCAGGGGTGAGCCACAACTTCCCCCCCGTGGTGCCGAAGCAGAACATCCCCTGGTTGTCGCCGTCGAATGCCCCTCGCAGGACACCGGTGTACTGGGGTGCCTCCGACCATCCCGAGCCTGAAACCTGCCAGCTGTCGCCGTCGTCATCGGAGGCATAGGCACGGAGCTCCCCGCCGTCCGGCACCCGGTTCTCATCAGATGTGAGCGGGATGGTGAACAGGCGACCGCTGTTGTCGTCACGCCAGACCACGAATCCGAATCCAGAAGGCAGCCCATTCTCGATCCGGTCCCAGTTGTCTCCGCCGTCGTAGCTCCGGAACATCCCTGCATGGTCCTGGCGCCAGATTCGCTGAGGGTGTTCCGGGTCGTGGGTGAGCCCGTGGACGCAGTAACCGACTTCGGGGCGGGGGGCATCCTCGGCTACGCCAACGGGCGGCACCCCGTCGTTCTTGAGGTTCCAGGTGCGGGCCCCGTCGTCGGAACGGAAGACCCCAACCGCCGAGATCCCAACCCAGGCCTGTTGGCCTGCGGTCAGAATGCGATGGGCGCAGAGGCCCCCGAACCCCGGCATCCACTCGGACCGGGTCGGGTGCTCGTTCAGCCCGGCGACGGGAGCCCAGGTCCGACCCTGGTCGTCGGATGTGAATAACCCGGCTTCGGACACACCAGCCCAGAGGCGGGCACCGTCATCGTGTATCGACCAGACCTGGTCCATCTTCCTCCCCCCGCCTTCGGGCCAGGCGGGCGGTGTGTCGGTTTGTTCCCATTCGTGGAAGTCGGCGCTGGTGTGGATCCCGACCCCGAACCAGTTGCTCCCGACCGCGGCGAGGTGGGTCCCGTCCGGGGCGCGGCCGAATGTGGTCACCTTCCAGCCCGGGAATAGCGGGCCTTCGACCGACCAATGGTGGCCGCTCCCCTCCACCACGTATGCGCCCTTGTGAGTGCCAACTGCGATCTGTGTCATTGCTTTGTGGTCCTGGAGACCAAAATAGCAGTCGCCTAGGTTGGCGATCGATGCGTCCCTTCACCCGGGCCTCCCTGGCCGCCGTTGCCGCCGCCACCATGGCTGTCGCCACTTTCCCCCAGGTCATGTTCGGGGTGCTCGCCGCCGACCTGATCGCGGACTTCGACGTCGAAAGGTGGCAGGTGGGAGCACTCGTCACCGCCACGGCGGGGACCGGGGCCCTGCTCTCACCGACGTTCGGTCGGGTCACCGATCGCCTCGGCGCCGTCCGGTCGACGATCGGGGTGCTCTTTGCGGGCATCGCGAGCCTGACGTTGGTAGCGCTATCTCCCAACTACCTGATCCTGTTCGGCGTTGCATTGCTCACCGGGATCCCGCAGGGATGGGGCAACCCGGCGACCAACACCCTCATCGTGGACAACGTCGCACCCGGCGCCAGGGGGGTGGTGACCGGGATCAAGCAGTCCGGAGTGCAGATGGGCACCTTCATCGGTGGGTTGCTCCTCCCCACGGTTGCCACGATCTGGGACTGGAGAGTGGCCATCGCCGCCTTTCTCGTCGTGCCCATTGCGACTCTGTTGGCGATGCGGGGCCGCCCGGAGGGAGCACACCATCCGGTGGCGGGATCCGGTAAGGGGCTCCGGGTGCCTCTGGCCGTGCGCTACATCGCGGTCTACGGGGCACTCGCCGGCCTGGCGACTTCGGCAACGTTCACCTTTCTCCCGCTCTTCGCCGAGGAGGATCAGGGGTGGACCGGCTTTCAGGCCGGATTCCTGGTCGCGGGCGTTGGGCTCGTTGGTGTCGCAGCCCGGATCACCTGGGGCTCGGCCTCCGAGAGATGGTTCGGGCATGGGAAAACCCTGCGGGTGATCGCGGTATTGACGACTATCTCGGCGCTTCTCCTCGCGCTGGCATCGCTGGGAGCAGTCTCGAGTTGGGTTCTGATCCCGGCCGCCATCCTCTTTGGAATAGGGGTCATATCCTGGAATGCAGTGGGGATGTTGGCGGTGATGGACTATTCGCCGATGGGCCTGGTGGGACGGGGAACCGGCTTGGTCCTGCTTGGGTTCCTTCTCGGCCTCGCCATCGGCGCCCCTCTGATGGGCTTCTCGGTG
>JBBDQO010000030.1:0-7402 GCA_040905925.1 Acidimicrobiia bacterium
ACAGCACGGTCTCCAGGGTGGTGTCCTCGAAAGAGTCGCCGTAGTTCTTCTCGACGAGCGGCTCGGTGTCGCCCGGAGTCAGCTCGTTGACGATCCGCCAGTCGTCGCTCCCCCTCGCAAGCTGCTCGTCGGAGTGTTGGACCCAGACAACGGGGACCCGTTCCAGCCGCGCCTTCTCGACAAGGCTGCCGACGTTGGCGACGACCGCGTCGCGCTCGTGAGCGCCCTCGACGACGCCCTTCTGCACGTCGACGACGAGGAGTGCGGTGTTCGGCCGGTTCTCGAGTGCGGTCATGGTCTCCCCTTTCTCACGCTGGGCTCCGGTATCCACCACGGTAGACCTATCCACCGACGACGGGCCACCGCCTAGTCGGCAGGATTCGACTCGATCTCGTTCTTCGTCGCCACCGGGTGATAACCCCGGTTGGCGGCTTCCTCCGGGGTGTCGGGAGCGAAGGCTTGCAGCCGGTTCCTGCCCACTAGATCTTCGTCCTCGACCATTGTCTCGAGCACCTCGAACTGTGACTCGTCGTCGCAGTCATAGAAGGTCATCGTGTCCCGGGCCCCTATGTACCGGTAGTGCTCGAAGCGACCGAGGCGGCTCATTCCTCTTCGGTGAGCACGGGGTCTTCGTCGCCCGGTGGAAGGGTGGCGGCGACGGGTTCCTCTGGAACCGGCTCCGGTGGAGCAGAAGGAACGCCCCTCCCGGTCTGCACCTCGGTGCCGCAGTTGGGACAGGTGGCGACTGCGATGTCGCCCACGATGAACGTAAACGCGCACTCCGGACAGTTGATTCGAGGCGAGGGCCGATCCGGTGGTGGTGGCGCGGGGGTTGCGGGGGCACCGGGGGGGGTGGGGTAGGCGCCGGCCGATGCCGGGCCGGTCGCGGTCTGATTGCGAACGACGTTCACCGAGCCGCAGGAGGGGCAAGAGAACCGACCGGCGCCGGCAACCTCGAACTGCGTCCGGCATGAGCCGCAACGAACGATCATTCCTTCTCGTCTCCTTCGAACTCGACCTCGTCTCCGACGGCGCCGATCTGAAACAGATAGTCGGCCTCCATACGGAGCACATTCTCCACGTCTTCACGAGCGTAGGAGACACCGTGTTTAGTCGCGATTTGGTCGATGATATAGTCGATGGACCCCTCATGCCCGCCGGCGACGGTATCAACCGGATTGGATCGGTCGTCCTGCGCCAGACCCTGGAGATAGAACACCTCCCATTCCAGGATCCTCCGAATGTCGGCGCGTGACAGATGGTCATTGCCCACGTCGATCAGACCCTGTCCCACGTGTTTCACCGCATCCTCCACCACATATGTGAGAGGCTCATAGCTGGGACGACGTCGCGCTTCCTGCCACACCACCAGGGCCACCACCACCAGGAAGATTCCAATCAGGACGGCTACGAAGGCGAAGACGGCGGGACCGGACATGGCTACGTGACGGTACTTGGTACCTGGTCCTTGGTACTTGGACCGGTACGTCGAGGCCTAGAAGGCTTCGACCGGCATCTTCATCAACGAGCCGTCCTCGGAAGTGGCCGCTTCGCGTCGGGCCGCAACCTGGGGCGCGGTCAACCGGAGAAACCATCGCGCCGACTCCACCTTGCCGGCGTAGAAGGGGTCTTCGTCGATCTTGGTGATGGCGATCTCGGCCTGACGCAGCAGCTGCCAGGCGATGATCACCTCGGCGAGAGACGCGAGCAGTGAGTTGGTGTGGAGACCAACTTTGTAGATCTCGGTGGCCTCCCCGGTGAACGATGCCATCAGATTCTCGACCATGGACCCGAGTTGGGTCTGGGCCCCGTCGAGCATCGCCCCCAGTCGCTCCCGCTCGCTGGCAAGCGGATCTTCGCCGATCCCGCCTTTGACGAACTCGGTGACCTCCGAGGCCAGAGCCGCCAGGGTGGTGCCCTGGTCCCTGGCGATCTTCCGGAAGAAGAGGTCAAGCGCCTGGATCCCGGTGGTTCCCTCGTAGATCGTGTCGATCTTGGTGTCGCGGATGTATTGCTCGAGCGGATAGTCCTGGGTGAACCCGGAGCCACCGAGCACTTGGAGGGCATCGGCCAACTCGCGGTAGGCGGTCTCGGAGGCGTATCCCTTCACCAGCGGCAGCAAGAAGTCAGAGCGCCGCTCCCAGTGGTCGTCATCGGGATGAAGCCGGGCCTGGTCCTGGACCCAGGCGGTGTACATGACCAGGGCGCGCAGCCCTTCCGAATAGGCCTTGAGCGTCATCAGCATCCGGCGCACGTCAGGATGTTCGATGATGGCGACCCTGGGCGCCGTCTTGTCGCCGGCCTTGGTGAGATCCGCGCCCTGCCGACGCTCCTTGGCATACTCGAGGGCATTGAGATAGCCGGTGCTCAGGGTCCCCATCGCCTTGGTGCCGATCATCATCCGCGCCCCCTCGATGACCCGGAACATCTGCCGAATGCCCTCGTGGACATCCCCGATCAGAGTCCCAATCGCGGGGCGATCGGCCCCGAACGTCATCTCGCACGTGGTGGACCCCTTGAGACCCATCTTCTTCTCGAGGTTGGTGGCGACGACCCCGTTGCGCTCCCCGAGACTCCCGTCCGGGTTGACCAGGAACTTGGGAACGGCAAAGAGGGAGAGGCCCTTGGTCCCGGCCATAGCGCCCTCCGGTCGGGCCAGGACGAGGTGAATGATGTTCTCGGTGGCGTCGTGCTCGCCTCCGGTGATGAACCTCTTCACCCCCTCGAGATGCCACGTGCCGTCACCCATGTCGATGGCCTTGGTGGTGCTTGCGCCCACATCAGAGCCCGCGTCGGGCTCGGTGAGGATCATGCTCCCTGACCACTGCCTATCCATCCAGATCCGTGCCAGTGCCTTCTGCTGATCTGTTCCCTCCTCGAAGAGGACCCTGGCGAACAGTGCCCCTCCCGCGTACCAAGCGACCGTGGTGTTGGCAGCGAGCAGCATCTCCTGGGTTGCCCACAGCAAAGTGGGAGGAACGGGCATCCCACCCAATCCCGCTGGAGCGCCGAGGCGGTCCCAGCCTCCGTCTTTGTAAGCCCGTACCCCGGCCTTCACGGAGTCGGGCAGAACGACATTGCCGTCCCGCAACTCGAGGGGGATGCGGTCCTGATCGACATACGAAGCAGCGAAGTCCTCACGGGCGATACGCTCGATTTCCTGGAGGACGTCGCGGGCGGTGTCGGTATCGAGGTCGGACCATTCGCCCATCCCGAGATAGTCCTGGATATGCAGGACCTCGAAGAGATTGAACTCGATGTCACGGAGGTTCGACCTGTAATGACTCACGGACCACCTTCTTCACTATTTGAGTGATAACTCTAATTTGTGTGAACGCTCAATGTAATGGGAATTGGCTACCGTTTCGGCGATGCGCTACAAGGCCGGTCTCGAGACCAAGGATCGGATCCTGGACGCCACCAGATCACTGATCGCAAGCAAGGGTCTCGAGGGGACCACGATCAAGGCAATCTGCGACCAGGCCGGCGTCCTCCCCGGCAGCTTCTACAACCTCTTCGCCTCCAAGGAACAGGCAATTCTCACCGTCGTGCGCGAGGCAATCGATGCCGTCGACCCCGACCCCGAGGGTCAGGGCACCGACACCCTCGACGAACTGGTCCTCGCCTACGAGCGATTCCTGGAAGAGGAACCTGCCCTCGCCAGGGTCTACATCCGGATCGCGGTCTCGGGCGCAGCCACCAATCCCGAGTTGAGTGGCCGTCTCTTGAGGCATCACGAGGGAAGAGTCCACCGCTTCGCATCCGCCATATCGCGCCACGCCCCGGAGATGGCCGAGGAGCACGCCACCCGCCGGGCCGAGACTCTGGTTCTCGCCCTCAACGGGATCGCCCTCCACCGTGTCCTCGATCCCCATTTCGACGTGGCAGCACACGCCAGGGCTCTCCTCGAGGATGCCGCCGCCGTCGGCTGACGGCTGCCCTCCCTTCTGGCGGGGGGGGATCTCGCCCTATGGGTCGAGATCTCCGCGCGAGAAACAGGGCGCACACCTCTAGTCTCGCCCTTCGATGCAGTTCGCCATACAGACCCGGGGATCTTGGGAGGTGGTCCTGGACACGGCCAAATGGGCCGAACAACGTGGCGTGGCCGCGATCGCACTCCCCGACCACTACCTCGTGCGCGGAGACGATCTCGAGCGCCCCGCATACGACCATCTCATCCACCTGGCGGCGCTGGCCCGAGAGACAACCAGCCTCGAGCTGGTCTCACTCGTCTCGCCGGTCACCTTCAGACATCCCGCGGTCCTCTACAAGATGGCCGTGACCATCGACGAGATCTCCGGCGGCCGGTTCACCCTGGGAGTAGGAGTCGGATGGCTCGACGAGGAATTCGAGCTCTTCGGGATCGACTACCCCGACCGCAAGATGCGTTACGAGATGCTCGAGGAGTGCCTCGCCTACCTGACCGCCGCCTTGGCACCCGAAGCCAGGTCCTTCAAGGGACTCCACTACCAGTTGGCCGACTTCGACCCCCATCCCCATCCGGCCAATGTCCGGCTGCTGGTCGGCGGTAGCGGGCCCTATAAGACCCCCCGACTTGCAGGGCTCTTTGCCGACGAGTTCAACATCTACGCCTGTCACCCCGCGGAGTACACGGAACGGGCCGTCAGGGCGAAGGAGGCGGCCACCGCAGCCGGTCGAGATCCGGTGGGGATTCACCTGTCCGCAGCGGGGCCGGGCCTCGCCGCACACAAGGACGCCGATTACCGGCGCCTCCTCGAACACTATGCAGAGCGAACCAAATCGAGCCCGGAGAGGATCGAGAGCGTCTACGAGAGCCGCGGATATCCGCACGGGCCGGGTGCCAAGGCCGCCGAGATGGTCGCGGCTCTCGGCGAGGCAGGCTGTCAGCGTTTCTACATCCAGAACTTCCCCGGCGACACCGCGGATCTCGACATCATCCTCGACGCGTATCGGGGCTGATCGGTCATGTCACAGGCAGCGATCATCGGGACCGGGCTGATCGGAGCTTCAATCGGATTGGCCTTGCGGGATCAAGGATGGACAACACGAGGATGGGATCCCTCGTCCGAGGCGATGGCAGTCGCTGTCGAGCGGGGGGCGGTTGAGCCCGCCAATTCGATTCACAATGCGATCGAAGGCGCAGACCTCGTGGTCCTCGCCGGCCCGTTATCCGCCAATCTCGAAACACTGGTCGCACTCGAAACAAGCGCCCTTGTCACCGACGTCACCAGTGTCAAACAGCCACTCATCACCCAAGCCCCGACCCGGCTCAGGTTTGTCGGAGGTCACCCGATGGCAGGACGGGAACACGCCGGTCCCGGGGCAGCCTCGGGGTCGTTGTTCAGAGGAGCGGCATGGATCCTCTGTGATGACACGGCAACGGTGGAGGATCTGGCACGGATGCAGGAGATCGCGGCGTCTCTCGGCGCCAACCCGGTGATCATGTCGGCCGAGCATCACGACCGGGTCGTCGCCGCCATCTCCCATCTCCCCTATCTCCTGGCGGTGGCTCTGGTCGATCTGGTCGCCGGGAACCCCGATACCGTCGACCTCGTCTCCGGCAGCTTCCGTGACCTCACACGGGTCGCTTCTGCCGAATCGGCCTGGTGGCCGGAGGTGCTAGCGGCCAACTCGTCTTCGGTGGGCGAGGCCCTGGACGACCTCATCGGTCACCTCGAGACGCTGCGTGACGACATCGAGAAGGGGGATCTCGACTCGGTGGCCGAGAGCCTCGAGCGGGCGAGGGTGCGGAGGGGCGAAATGGCGCCGCCGGTCGCCGGGGTCGAGGTGATCCTCGCCGACCGCCCAGGTGAGATCGGCAGGGTCGGTCACGCCCTTCGCACGAGCCGGGTCGACGTACGAGACCTCCAACTCCGGCACGCAGTGCACGGTGGCGGCGGAATCCTGACCATCTCGGTGCGCGCCGGCGAGGTCGAGACCCTGAGGGCCGCCCTCATCCGCGAGGGTTTCGAAGTCGAGGAGGCCTCTTGAAGTTCTCGATCATGACCGAGCCCCACCTCGGGGGCACCTATGACCAGATGCTTGCTGCAGCTCGACTCGCCGAAGGCAAAGGTCTCGTTTCATTCGCCCGATGCGATCACTACCTGTCGGATCGGGACCCCACCCCTGATTCCACTGATGCCTTTGCCACCCTCGCCGGGCTGGCCCGGGACACCACGACACTTCGACTCTGTGTGCTGGTGACGCCGATCACCTTCCGCCATCCGGCAGTCATCGTCAAGAACACCGCCACCATCGACCAGATGTCAGCCGGTCGTTTCGACCTCGGTCTCGGCACCGGGTGGATGGACTATGAGCATCAGGCGCTGGGTCTCCCCTTCCCCGACTCCGCCGAGCGTTGGGCACGATTGGAGGAAGCCCTCGATTACCTGGCGGCGGCCTTTGGCCCCGGGCGCTCCCGCTTCGAGGGAAGGTATTACCACCTCGATGCAGACGTGAAGCCCAAGCCGATCGGCATTCGGATCGTGATCGGTGGGAGTGGGAAGACTCGCACCCCGCGTCTCGCCGGTTCCCGGGCCGATGAGTACAACTTCTTCGTGTGCTCGCCTGCGGAGGCAAGTGCAAAGATCGTCACCATGCGGGAAGCTGCGGGGGATCGCCAGGTCGAGGCCACAGTAATGGGCCCGGTGGTGGTGGGGCGGACCGAAGCCGAGTACCGGCGGCGGCTGGTCGACTTCGCCGAGCGCTTCGGGAACGGGCGGGCTCCCGACCAGCTCGAGGAGCGCTGGAGGGGGTCGGGGATGATCTTCGGCACACCGGAACGGGCCGCGGAGGCAGTGGCCGCCCTCGAGAAGGCGGGTGTCGATCGGATCTATCTGCAATGGCTCGACCTGGCTGACTTTGACGGTCTGGCCGCAACAGTCGACATCGTGTGTGGCTGATGGAGCTTCCCGAGGCGAGCAGACGACTGAAGACCAGCACTCCCGGGTTCGCCATGGCGGTGAAAGTCTTCCCGGAAGGCACCAAGACTGCCGCGGATGCGGCCACTGCCATCGGGTGCCCGGTGGCGGCCATCGTGAAGTCCCTGGTGTTCATGGTCATCGATGACCTGGGCAACGAGGAGCCGGTCGTCGCCTTGGTCCCCGGGGACCTGAGACTGGACCCCAAAGCCCTGGCGTCGACGGCAGGGGCCATCGAGTCGCGTCGGGCGTCGCTGGAGGAGGTTCGCCAGGCCACCGGCTACTCGGCCGGGGGAACCCCTCCATTCGGGCACCTCAAGACGCTGCGGG
The DNA here is from genome assembly GCA_040905925.1 of Acidimicrobiia bacterium. GTDB lineage: Bacteria > Actinomycetota > Acidimicrobiia > Spongiisociales > ZC4RG35 > JALYNX01. The sequence goes on from JBBDQO010000030.1 coordinate 7,233, forward strand.
TGTTTGCCGATCCCTCACTGCGTCGTCATGACCCGGTCTGGGCCGCGGCCGGGACCCCTACCACCGTGTTCCCGATCTCTATCGAGGACCTCGAACGTCTCGCCGACCTGGTGTGGGCGGAGATCGCAGCAGGGACTGGGTAGCCCCCCTATCCGTTCTGGCGGGGGGGG
>JBBDQO010000030.1:7412-9176 GCA_040905925.1 Acidimicrobiia bacterium
CCCCCCCCCCGCCAGAATGAATGCAGGGAGGGAGGTCCGCCCATTTCCCCTACAGCTGTAGTGCAAATACCATTGAGCCTGTGAGCGATCCCACCCCTCTCCTCCAAATCGAGGATCTGCATGCCTCGGCCAAGGACACCGAGATCCTCCGCGGTGTCAACCTGGCCGTGAATCGAGGCGAGATCCACGCCCTGATGGGTCCCAACGGCTCGGGCAAGTCCACTCTGGCGTCGGTGCTGATGGGCCATCCCGGGTACAAGGTCACCGGGGGCCGGATCCTCTATCGCGGTGAGGACATAACCGCGGCTCCCCCCTATCAACGGGGCGCCGCCGGGATGTTCCTCGCCTTCCAGCACCCAGAGGCAATTCCCGGTGTCTCGGTCATCCAGTTCCTCCGTCAGGCACTCTCCAACCGAACTGGCGTGGATCTCACCGTGTTGGAGTTACGGCTCAAGGTGATAGATGCCATGAAGGAGCTGGGCATGGAGTCCTCCTTCGCCGACCGCTACCTCAACGAGGGCTTCTCCGGCGGGGAGCGAAAGCGAAACGAGGTCTTGCAGATGGCAGTGCTCGAGCCGGAACTGGCGATCATGGACGAGACCGACTCCGGTCTCGACATCGACGCCCTCCGAACCGTCGCCAACGGCGTCAACAAACTCACCGGCCCCGAGCGGGGGTTTCTCATCATCACCCACTACCAACGGCTTCTCGACTACGTCGCACCGGACCGGGTCCACATCTTCATGGATGGCCAGATCCTCGAAAGCGGCGGGCCCGACCTGGCTGCCCGCCTCGAGGAGGAGGGATACGATTCGTTCCGGAGTGTGTTGACCAAGAAGTGATCGATCTATCCCACCTGAAAGCCGATTTTCCTGTCCTGAGTGAAGGGGTCCATTTCCTCGACTCGGGTGCCTCCTCGCAGAAGCCCATCCCGGTGCTAGAAGCCATGGACAGGTTCGCCCGGACCTCATACGCCAATGTCCACCGGGGCGCATACAAGCTCTCCGTGATCTCAACCGACGCTTTCGAAGCGGCCCGGAACCGGGTCGCCGAGTTCCTCGGCGCCACCGACTCGAGGGAGGTCATCTTCACTCGAGGTGCCACCACCTCCCTCAACACGGTCGCCTTCGGATGGGGTCTGGAGAATCTCGAGGAAGGGGATCGCATCGTCTCCACAGAAATGGAGCATCATGCCAACCTCGTTCCCTGGCAGATGGTGGCCAAGCGCACCGGCGCCACCCTCGATCACATCCCCGTTACCACTGATTTCCGTCTCGACCTCGAGGCTTATCGCCAAAAGCTGGGCCCGGACGTCAAGGTCGTCGCAGTCACCGGGATGTCAAACGTCTTGGGGACGATGCCACCGGTCCGTCAGATCGCAGATCTGGCACACGCCCACGGGGCTCGTGTGGTGGTGGACGCCGCCCAACTCGTCCCCCACGCCCCCGTCAATGTCGTTGACCTCGGGGCCGACTTTGTCGCTTTCTCGGGCCACAAGATGCTGGGACCGACCGGGATCGGGATCCTATGGGGGAAGATGGAAGCACTTGAGGAGACCGAGCCTTTCGAGGGTGGAGGCGAGATGATCTCCGATGTCACCCTCCAGGACGCCACCTGGGCCGACATCCCCCACCGGTTCGAAGCGGGGACCCCACCGATCATCGAAGCGATCGGGCTTCACGCCGCCATCGATTATCTCGACACGATAGGGAAGGACAAGATCTTCGAACACGATCGCGAGCACACCGAGATCGCACTCGACCG
>JBBDQO010000031.1:0-48262 GCA_040905925.1 Acidimicrobiia bacterium
CCCTCGCCCAGCCTGGCCACGACCGTGGCGTCGTATGGAGGGCGATACCCGGCGAGGATCTGGGAGGCGGCAGTGGTCTCGATCCCTCGGGTGCACATGTTGTCCTTGAGGGCGATCGGAATTCCGTGCAACGGCCCCCGGTCGATCCCGTCTGCCAGATCGGCATCGGCCCGGCCCGCCGTCTCCAGAGCCCACTCCCGGTCAATGGTGAGAAAGGCGTGGACCTGCGCCTCATACCTGGCAGCGCGCTCCAGGGCGCCCTCCAAAAGCCGGACTGCGGTGGTGTCGCCATCCCGAAGCCGACGTCCCGCCTCGGCGACACCCGGCATCGGGCTCACTCGCCCTCCATCACCGGAGGAACAACGAAGTATCCGTCGGCCGTCTCCGGTGCGCTCGCCATCACCTCGTCACGATCGAGGGACGGAAGGACCACGTCGTCACGAAAGATGTTGAAGAGGCCCAGGGGATGTGCGTTCTCGACCTGAGGCTCCGCATCGAGGGACTGGACCCGCGCCGCATGCTCCAGGATCAGCCCGAGCTGGTTCTTGTACCCTTCGAGCTCGTCGTCGCTCAGATCGAGCCGCGCCAGACGTGCGACGTGGCCGATATCGATTTCGACAGGCATGGCCCGGGAGTGTAGGAACCGCGAGATCCTCCGTTTGTCAGCCGAGCACCACCGACAACGAGTCATAGGCCCAGCTCAGGTCGTCCACTCGGACCGACTCCCCCGGCTTGTGGGCGAGTGCCGGCTCGCCCGGCCCGAAGTTGATCGCAGGGATCCCGGCCTCGGAGAGCTGGGCGACGTCGGTCCATCCCTGTTTCCCGGAGATCGGAGCCGCTGTCACCTCGATCAGTCGCTGGAACAAGGGGTGCTCGATGGCGACCGCCCCGGCCGGGGCCGAGTCGGTGACAACGAAACGGTCTCCGGCCGAGCACACCTCGCGCAGGCGATCGATTGCCCCTTCCATGGATCGATCCGGGGCAAACCGGTAGTTGACATTGAGGGTGAACGTGGCCGGGATGATGTTCTTGGCCACTCCCCCGTGTGCGGTGGTCACCGAGATCACCTCCTTGAAGTCGAGACCGCCCACCACATGCAACTCCGGCTCGAGACCGTGCATCCGAGTCAGGAACGCTCCCGCTTTGGTGATCGCGTTCTCACCCAGCCACGGTCGCGCCGAGTGGGCAGCCTCGCCCTCGAATGTCAGCTCGGCGTTGATGACACCCTGACAACCGGCCTCCATGCCCCGGTCGGTGGGCTCCATGACGACCGCCGCCGCCGACGCCCGCAGCCAGGGCGCGGCCTCGAGGACCATCCCGAGTTGATTCTCGGAGAAAGGGCCCTCCTCGCCGGCGTAGAAGACACAAACCACCCGGTCGGGCCCGAGTGACTCGATGAGATGGATCATCACCGCCAGGCCGCTCTTCATGTCCGTGGCGCCGAGCCCGTGGACCCGGCCGCCCTCCACCGTCGCCCCGACATGACCCTGGAGCGGAACGGTGTCGAGATGACCCACCAGGAGAACCGCCTGCTCCCGGGGCTGGCCTACAACCAGTGAGTCTCCGACGGCCCGGGACGGCATCGCTTCCAGACGTTGGCCGATCGCGTCGCGCAGACCTGACTCGTCGCCGGTCACCGACGGGATGTCCACGAGCCAACAAAGGGTCTCGACGAGATCGGTCACAGTTGGACGCCGAGATCCCGGAGATAGTCGTTCAGCGCGGTCTTCTTGTCGGTGGCCTCGCTTCTCTGCCCGATGATCAGGGCACAAACCAGGTCGTAGGTGCCGCTGGGGAACTCCTTGGGACGGGTCCCGGGAACCACCACCGAACCGGCAGGGACCCTCCCCCGGTGCTCAACGGGCTCGGGCCCGGTCACATCGATGATGGGCGTAGACCCGGTGAGCACGGTGTTGGCGCCGAGGACTGCTCCCTCCTCGACGATGACCCCCTCGACCACGATCGATCGGCTGCCGATGAATGCGCCGTCTTCGATGATCACGGGGCGCGCACTCGGAGGCTCGAGCACACCACCGATCCCAACCCCGCCCGAGAGGTGCACTTCCTTCCCGATCTGAGCACAGGAACCGACTGTGGCCCAGGTGTCGACCATGGTGCCGGCCCCGACGTAGGCGCCGATGTTGACGTAGCCGGGCATCACGATGACACCGGGCTCGCAATGGGCGCCGTAGCGGACGGTCCCCGGCGGCACCACCCGGACCCCCTGTGCCGCCAGTCCCTTCTTCAGCGGGATCTTGTCGCGGTACTCATAGCCGCCCACCTCGACCGTTTCCATCTCTCGAAGACGGAAGTAGAGGAGGATCGCCTCTTTCAGCCACTCGTTGACCACCCACCCTTCTTGGGTCTTCTCCGCCACCCGGGCTTCGCCAAGATCGAGGGCTTCGATGGCCCGCTCCACGGCTTCGCGGGCGGCCTCGATCTCGACGTCGCCGGCAAAGGCGGACCTGATCAACCCTTGGTCTGACAAACCTCGTTCACCTCATCAACGGCGTCCGGGCGGCAGAGTAACTGCGCGCAGCTACGGTGCCGGTGGTATGTCCTACCGTCTCATCTACCTGGGGCTGGGGCTAGTGGCGGTCGCCGCCATCGCGTTCGGCATCGTCTTCGCCACCGAGGGTGACGAGATCCTGCTCCCGGGACCGGTCGAGTCGGTTTCCCCCGAGCCGGGCCACTTGGTCCCACCGCAAGCCTCGATCGAGATCGACCTCGAGGTCGGTTACCAGGCACAGATCTATGTCGACGAATGGCTGGTATCCGATGCCACGTTCGTCGAGGGAACCGGAGTCTACAGGTGGGCGCCCAGCCCCACCAACCCGACCATCAACGAATGGACTACCGGCGAGCACACGGTCCGCGTGGTCTATGACACCGTCAACGGTCTTCCCAATCCCGGTGATTTCTCCTGGTCGTTTCGGGTGGGCTGATTCTTCCTACTCAGAAGACATGATCCCGCCAACTGTGCTCTTGCTGGTAACCGAGCACGCGGCGGGCCTTCTCGATAGAGAGCAGTGTCTCGTTGGCCTCGAGAGCCCGGGTCACCGGGACGCCGGGGAATACCTCGCCCGCCAACTCGGCGCTTGGCCGGGTCATCACAGTGTCGGCATTGGCGATGATGAACACGTCCGTGCCGGCGAAATCGTGTTCCAACGCCAGTCGCACCGCCTGGGCCCCGTCCCGGGCGTCGATGTATCCCCAGAGGTTCCAGGATCGGAGAGTGGGGTCAGAGTCGAACGAAGGGAACCGGGTGTAGTCGTCGATCTCCATGACATTGGAGAACCGGAGCCCGATCATCTTCAGCTCCGGGTCCCAACGACAGAACTGCGTGGCCATCTGCTCCTCCAGATGCTTGACCAGGGCGTAGGTCGTCTCGGGCCGGGCCGGGTACTCCTCGTCGACGGGGATGTAGGGCGGTGGGGTCGCAAAAGGGAGGCCGAGCGTGGTTTCGCTCGACGCCCAAACCACGTTCTTGATTCCGGCCACACGCGCTGCGTTGAACACGTTGTAGGTGCACAGCATGTTGTTGGCGAAGGTCGCGGAGTTCGAGGTGATGCCCGGTGCCGGGATCGCAGCCAGATGGACGACGGCATCAACACCTGAGTACCTGTCGTCGACCGCCATGAGGGCCTCGAGTGTCTGACCGTGATCGGTCAGGTCGACCCGAGTGAAGGGGCACTTTGGCTCGCGGGGTGGCGCGGCATCGATGTTGATCACTTCGTAGCGGTGCTCCAGCAGGTCGTCGACGACCGCCCTACCCAGCTTGCCGCTGCCCCCGGTGACGACAACCCGGCTCAAATCTGCACCGAGGAGAGTGTCACCGCATGGAAGTTAGCCATAATCGTCGCCCAGCCGACCAAGGAGCCAACATCCCACAACTGGGTTCATCTATGACCGAATTGGTGGGTGACACCCCGGTGGTGAAGCTGGCCAAGGTCGTGCCCGAGGGGGCGGCCGACATCGTGAAGCTGGAGTGGTTCAACCCGACCGGGTCCTACAAGGACCGGATGGCACTGGCGATCATCGAGGAGGCCGAGCGCCGAGGCGACCTGCAGCCAGGGATGACGGTGGTCGAGTACACCGGCGGAAGCACCGGGTCGTCGCTGGCATTCGTCTGTGCAGTGAAGGGATACCGATTCAAAGTGGTCAGCTCCGACGCCTTTGCCCCTGAGAAACTGAAGACGATGCAGGCGTTTGGCGCCGAGCTCACCATCGTCCCCAGGGAGGGCGGGATGATCACCCCCGACCTGATCCCCAGGATGGTGGAGAAGGCCAAAGAGCTGGCCGCCGAGCCGGGCACCTACTTCACCGATCAGTTCCGGAACCGCGACGCCCTGAGCGGTTACCGACGAGCGGGTCAGGAGTTGTTGAGCCAGATCCGGCGACCGATCGATGTGTTCTGCACCGGCGTAGGGACTGGTGGCTTCTCGATGGGCGTCTCCACCGCCTTCCGGGAAGCGGGCGCCGGGACCCGCGTCGTCCTGTTGGAGCCTGCGAGCTCGGCAGTGATCTCCGGAAACGCGCCCGGGACTCATCACGTCGAGGGGATCGGAGTCGGGTTCGTGCCCCCGCTCCTCGACGAGGCTCTCTACGACGAGGTCAGGGCCATCGAGGAGACAGCGGCAAGGGTGATGGCCAGAGAGCTTGCGGCCAGAGAAGGGCTCCTCACCGGGGTTTCGAGCGGTCTCAACGTCGTGGGTGCCATCGGGCTGGCTACGGAACTGGGGCCGGGCCACGTCGTGGCAACGGTGGCCGTCGACACCGGTCTCAAGTACCTGGCTGGCGACCTCTTCGCGATTTGAGTCCGGGTCTCTAGACCCGTTCCAGGATCACCACCGAGATCTCGCGCTGCGTCCTGGCCTGGTACCTGTCGTAGTCGGGCCAGATCGAGGCCATGAGTCGCCACAGCCGCGGCTTCTCATCGGCGCCGGCGGTGCGGGATCGAGCGGTGAACTTGTCAGCCCCAACCTGTAACTCGACCTCCGGATCGTCGACAAGGTTGAGGTACCAAGCCGGGTTCTCGGCGGCGCCGCCGGTCGACGCCACCACCAAATAGCGATCCCCGTCGACACCGTATATCAGCGCAGTCCGTCGCAGCTTGCCCGTCTTCCGGCCCCGGGTGGTCAGCAACAGGGTGGGGACTCCCTGCCATCGGTGGCCCTTACGGCCATTGGTCTCGACGTATTGGCTGATGTGGCGAGCGACCCAGCCTCGTGGACTGTCGAACACCTCTTCTCTAGCTGTCGGTGAGTCCTTCGTGCCCATACAAGGTCAGTGTCGCAGACATCGCGGTCTCAGACCGCGATGCGGTCCGCGGTGAGTGTGCCGTGTCGAGGGACTTCATGGGCAATAGCGCGCACCGGGATCGACACGAAGAAACAAGCGCCGCCCAAGATCTCTGAGCGGTGATAGCCGGCATGCCCCCCATGGGCCCGGGCGACCTTGGCCACAATCGCGGGCCCGATTCCCGACCCCGGGATCCGACTGTCAAGGTTTCGAGGCCCCCGCTCGAATCGATTCCAGATCGTCCACTCGTATTTGGTAGGGACCCCGGGGCCGTCGTCGTGGACTTCGATCACCAGGTTCACGCCCCGTTCCGCAGTGACCAGTACCTGCCCGTTGCCGTATTTGATTGCATTGGACACCAGATTGGCGATTGCCTGCTGGAGCCTGCCCCCGTCCACTACGACCGTCATGGCGCGGGCCCGGATCTCGACAGCCTGACTCCCTTCGACATGGGACACGGCCGTTCTGATCAGCTCATCCAGCTCCAAGGGCGCGGGGGCAATCTCGACCAGCCCATCGAGGTCACGAGCCACCAGCATCAGGTCGGACACCATCCGGCCCATATAGCTGGCCTGGGCGGTGACCGTTTCCAGGAACTCATCGTGTTCCTCCGTGGATAGGCGTTGGTCACCGAGCCGCATCAATTCGAGCATCCCGACCATCACTGTGAGCGGGGTTCTCAACTCATGGGAGATCGAGGAGACCAGGCTCTGCCGATCCTCGTCGACCCGATACCGATACTCACGGATAGACACAGCCTGTCGGGTGATGGTGAGCGCCACCACGGCCAGGGTGCCGACCGCGAGAACAACGAGATGGCCGGCGTCGGACTGGATGGCTTGCCAAACCAGCCCCACCGACATGACGGCGGCAGCGCCATAGGGTGCGATGAGCGTGACCCATCGTGTGGGTCGGTCGGCGAATTCTCGAGGTGCCGGTCGCTCACTCACGATGGATGCAGTCGCCAGCAGGAAGAACCCGGCGGCGAGGTTCAGGGGGTAGACCGGTTTGGCATCGGCGAACAGCTCGCCCACCCCGGTCGCGGCGTACGCCAGGTCGGCAGCCACCTGAAAGGCCATACCAATCGAAAGCATGAGCAGACGCGGATCGAATTGGTATCTGGATTGGCGAACCGAGAGCATGAGGAGACTGATCAGAATCGCCACATCCAGGACCGGGTAGGCCATGGCGATCACCCGTTCCAGCGGGGGTGCAGCGGCGAGGAGCTCGAAGTACCCGGAGAGGAACCAGACCCAGGCCACCGCTCCCACCGCGATCGCGCCCACCAACCCGTCGACGAGGCCGAGGGCCTGAGTCGACCACCGGCCATCGGTGTGGGGAAGGGTGACGACGCTGACGCAAACCAGGAGGTAGGACACGATGAAGAACCCATCGATTGGGCCAAATGCAGGCAGCTCGACCCCGGAGGACGAGACGACCCCGATCGCGATCAGGCCCACAGACGCGGTCAGAAGGGCCACACCGAGGATTGACCAGGCAAGCCGCTCCCGCCCTTCCAGCTTGCGTGCCCCGCTCAGGGACACGATTCCGGCGGCTGTGGTGGCCACCATGTAGCCCAGAGGGCCGGTCAGGTCGGCCGATTGCGGGAAGATCACCGTCGCGGCCGTAGCGCAGGCAATGATGATCAAGAGCACGGCCACCACTGGGTGTTGCCCAAGATGGCGTCTGATGGCTACCGGCGCGGTATTGGTCAAGGGAATTCCCACTCCTACCAATCGGCATTTTCCACTCGAACCTGTACGACGGTCAGTCGCGCCAGGTCAACCGAGGGAGGAAAGACCCTCCTCGAGCAGCCGATTGAAACCGTGCTCGTCCAGGATCGGGATCCCCAGCTCCTCGGCCTTTTTCGACTTGGAAGCCCCTGGAGAGTCGCCGACGATCAGAGCTGTCGTCTTACCCGAGACCGAGCTTGCGGCTTTGCCGCCCCGCTCCTCGATGGCACCCTGCGCCTTCTCACGGCTGAACCCGGGAATCGTGCCCGAAACCACGAAGGTGGCACCGGCCAGGAGATCCGAGGCGGCGCTCCGGTCGATCTCGTCCTCGAGACGAACGCCTGCCTCCCCCAACTTCGCCACCAGGGCCTGATTGTCGGGATCCATCGCCCAGGTGGCCACTCCATGGGCGATCACCGGGCCGATCCCCTCGACCTCTGCGATGTCCTCTTCGCTGGCAGCCATCAACGTCGGCAGCCCTCCGAAATGACGAACCAACAGCCTGGCCACCGTCCCCCCGACATGACGGATCCCGAGTGCGGTCAGCAATCGGGCCACCGGTCGGTCCTTGGCCGTCTCGATGGCACGTTGCAGGTTGGCCACCGAGGTGGCGCCCCAACCCTCACGACCGAGCAGCTGTTCGGGGTCGAAGAGGAAGATGTCGGCCGGATCGGAGATCATCCCCTCGGAGAGCAGGAGATCGATCGTCTTGTATCCCATGTGCTCGATGTCCATTCCGCCCCGGGAAGCGAAATGGAACAACCACTCCCTCACCCGTGACGGACAGGTGTACCCACCGGTGCATCGGGCAACCGCCTCGCCTTCGATCCGCACTATCGGGTTGCCACAGAAGGGGCACTGCGAGGGCATCTTCCACCTCTTCTCCTTGCCGGTGCGGGCAGCGAGGACCGGGCCGACCACCTCCGGGATCACGTCCCCGGCTCGGCGGACGATCACCTGGTCGCCGATCCGCACGTCCTTGAGAGCCACCTGATCCTCGTTGTGCAGGGTGGCGAGGCCGACGGTGGCGCCACCGACGAATACCGGCTCGAGGACGGCAAAGGGGGTGGCTGCCCCGGTCCTGCCGATATTGACCCAGATGTCCTTCAACGTCGTGACCTGCTCTTCTGCCGGGAACTTGTAGGCGATCGCCCACCTCGGAGCGCGCGAGGTGAACCCGAGTGCCTCCTGCTCGCCGAGCGAGTTGACCTTGATCACCACCCCATCGGTCTGATAACCCGTGTCGTGCCGTCCCTTCTCGGCTTGTACCACGTAATCGAGCACCGCTTCGATGCTCCTCAACTCCTGGCTTGCCGGGTTGGTTCGGAAACCGAGGTCCTGGAGATAGCGGATGGTGTCGGCATGCGACGCGAACACCGGCCCACCATCGACGAGCCCGAGCTGATACACCCAGATGGAGAGGTTGCGGGAGGCGGTCATCGCCGGATCCTTCTGCCGGACGGATCCTGCGGCTGCGTTACGCGGGTTGGCGAACAGTCGGTCCCCCGCTTCGGCTTGACGCCTGTTGAGCTCCTCGAAGGCCGCCTCCGGCATGTACACCTCGCCTCGAACCTCGAGGATGGATGGCGGGCGATGGTCGAGAAGTCTGAGTGGAACCGACTTGATGGTGCGCAGGTTGGCGGTGATGTCCTCGCCGGTGACCCCGTCACCCCTGGTGGCGCCGGTGACCAGGACACCGTCTCGATAGGTCAGCACCACTGCCAATCCGTCGATCTTGAGCTCGGCGACATAGCCCTGCGGTGGCCGGCCCAACTGACGCTCCAGACGCTGCTCCCAGGTCTCCAGGTCCTCCCGAGAGGCGGCATTGTCCAACGAGAACATGGGTCGGAGATGACGGACTGGTGCGAACAGGTCACCAACCGGCGCCCCAACCCGCTGCGTCGGGCTGTCCGGTGTGATCAGCTCGGGGTTCTCCTCCTCGAGGCGTTTCAGCTCCGCGATGAGGGCGTCGAACTGGGCGTCCGAGATGGTCGGATCGTCCAGAACGTGATAGCGATAAAGATGTTCGTTGACCTGGGAGCGGAGCTCTTCGATTCGAGTTTGGCCGGCCGACATCGATGCTGACGTTACCGACGACCCGTCACAGGAGAGTCCGCGCGATCAAGGCCCCACCCAAGACCCGATCTCTGTCGTAGAAGGCCACGGTCTGGCCGGGGGCAATCGCCTCCTGGAGGTCTGAGAAGAGCAGGCGATCACCCTCGATGACGGCGGGCACCGAGTCGCCATGCGCTCGGTATTGCGCCATCACCTCACCAGATCCGCCCTCGCCGGAGGTCCAGACGACCTGGGCCAGCTCGACTCCGGCAACCCCAAGCTCATCGCGCCGGCCGAGGACCACCGTGGACGTGGCAGGTTCGATCCTCACCACGAACCTCGGCTCGCCCACCGCGACCCCAAGACCCCGGCGCTGTCCGACCGTGAACCCGGCGATCCCGTCGTGAGACCCCAATTCGTGCCCTCGTGTGTCGACCATAGGTCCGGGCACAAAGGCGTCAGGCGCCGACCCGGCGAGGAATGACCGATAGTCACGACGGCCGACGAAGCAGATGTCCATCGACTCCGGCTTGTGGGCGGTTCGCAGACCCATTGCAGAGGCCATCGATCGAACCTCGGGCTTGGTCAGCTCGCCGACCGGGAACCGGGCTCGGGCTAACTCGCGCTGGGTGAGCATCGACAGGACGTAGGACTGATCCTTGGCTCGATCTGCCCCACGATGCAGGCTCCAGTGCTTGCCGTCGTAGCGGCTCCTGGCGTGATGCCCCGTCACCAGGACGTCGCTCTCGAAGTCGTCGAGACGCCGGAGGAGACGGTCGAATTTGACTGTCCTATTGCACTCGATACACGGGTTGGGAGTGCGCCCGGAGACGTAGTCGCTGACGAACCGCTCAACCACCCCGTCCCGGAATTCGCTGGTGTAATCCAAGACGTAATAGGGGATATCGAGCTGGCCCGCCACCCGGCGGGCGTCTTCGGCGTCGGACACCGTGCAACAGCCTGCGGTTGGAGCCTCGCCATTCGGCCCGGACCACATCTTAAGCGTCACCCCGACTACCTCGTGACCGGCGTCTCTCATCACAGCGGCCGCCACCGAGGAGTCGACTCCACCCGACATTGCCACCAACGCCCTCATCGGAGCTTCTCCACCAGGTCGGTCACGATCTCGGCTGCCTCCTCGGCCTCCACCATGGTGCTGGGCCAGCCGAAGCTGAAACGGACGCTCTCCCGGGCCTGCCCCGGGGTCAGGCCCATCCCCTCCAGGACGTGGGAAACCTCCGAGGCACCGGACTGGCACGCCGATCCCGCCGACGCCGCCACCCCGGCCAGGTCCATCCGGACCAGCAACGTCTCGTTGAGGACACCAGGAAACCTGACATTCAGATGGTGCGGAGAGCGCCCGTGCTCCGGAATGTTGACCACCATCCCCTCGATGCCAGCGATCAACCTCTTTTCGAAGTCGTCTCGGATCTGACCGACGCGGTGACCGAAATCCTCACGATCCTGCAACGCCAATTCCATGGCCATGGCCATCCCCACGGCCCGGCCAACATCGTGGGTCCCGGAGCGCCGACCCAGTTCCTGGCCTCCTCCGTGCTGCACCGGCTCGAGAGCGGTCCCCTCGCGCACATAGAGGACGCCGACACCTTTGGGGCCCCCGAACTTGTGGGCGGCCAACGACATCAGATCCACTCCAAGCGCCGAGACGTCGATTGGCTCGGAGGCGAACGCCTGGACCGCGTCGGTATGCACCAGTACCTCGGGATCACGGGCTTTCACGGCTTCAACGATCCGCGCCAAATCCTGAACAAACCCGGTCTCGTTGTTGAGGAGCATCACCGACACGATCGCGGTTCCATCGTCGATGACCGAGACCAAGTCCTCCACATCGACACGTCCCTCGGGATCGACACCGACCACAGTGACCGGCATGCCGATTCGCCTCAGGAAATCCCCTGTTTCGAGAACCGCTTCGTGCTCGGTGGCGACGGTCACCACCCCCCGTCGCGGGCTCTCATTGAAGGCAGTTCCCTTGAGGGCGAGGTTGTCCGATTCGGTGCCCCCGGAGGTGAAGACGATCTCCAAGGTTCCGGCGCCGATGGCAGCGGCGATCCTCTCCCGGGCCTCCTCGAGGGCGTTCTTGGCGCGTCGGGATACTCCGTGTATCCCCGAGGAATTGCCGAACTCGAGATCGGTGTACGGCGCCATCGCGTCCCAAACGCCGGGGCGCATCGGGGTGGTGGCGGCGTGGTCGAGATAGATCACGATCGCGATTCTCGCAGGATCTCGGGCCTGGGCCATTCTGTCCACTGGCTCGGGGAGAAGGGGCAAAAAGGCCCTTGTCAGAGTGGAGCCGGCGCGTTTTTCTTGGGGTCATGGCACACGCAAAGACCACCACCCCCGGAAGATCATGGCCCTCGAGGGCCTCTGGTCGTCGGAGTCCGGAGAATTCTCGTTCGGCAAGCCGGAGCCCTGGCTCTATACCATGCTCATGGTTCAGCCCGACCACATAACCCAACCGATGTTCGATGAGGCAGTGGCCCAGGCCGGAAGGAAACACCCCAATCCGGTGCTCGAGCAACTCCGCCTCGAACGATGGCGAGAAGGGCCAAGCATCCAAATCATGCACATCGGGCCCTACTCCGAGGAGCCACGGACCCTCGAGTTGATGAACGCCTATGCGATGGAGAACGGCCTGAAGCTCCATGGTCGACATCACGAGATCTACCTGGGCGACCCGAGGATGGCGAAGCCCAAAAACCTGAAGACGATTCTTCGGCACCCGGTCTGCCAGGTTTGAACCGGCTCACACTCACCGCCCACTACGACTCTTCACCAGAGCAGGTGTGGGCCCAGCTCGCGGATCTGGCTTCCCACGCTGAGTGGATGACCGACGCCGGTGGGATTCTCTTCGTGGGTGATCAGACGTCGGGGTTAGGGACGAGAATGCGGGTGCCGACGAGGATCGGCCCCTTGAGGACTGATGATCTGATGACGGTCGTCGAGTGGGAGGAGGGCCGGCTGCTCGGCGTGAGACATTCGGGCGCAGTCTCCGGTGTTGGCCGATTCGAGATTCGCCCGACCGCTGGAGGCACAGACTTGAACTGGAGCGAGACGCTCCGGTTTCCGTGGTGGCTCGCCGGGTCGGTCGGAGCCTGGCTGGCGCGCCCGGTCTTGAAGCGGGTGTGGCGAGGGAATCTCCGGCGGCTAGGGGAGCGGCTGGCGGTCAGCGACCCTTGAACTCGGGCGGCCGCTTCTCGATGAAGGCGGCCACGCCCTCTCGAGCGTCCTCAGACCCGAATGCGGCTTGAAACGCATCACGCTCGACGAGGAGCCCTTCGTCCACCGGCAGGCCGAACCCACGCTTCAGGGCCTTTTTGGCGGCGGCAATGGCACGGGTGGCCTTGGTGGCCCATTCGGCGGCGTCGGCCAGCGCCAACTCGACGACCTCCCCGGGCGGAGCCACTTTGTCGGCGAGGCCGATGACCAGCGCCTCCTCGGCCCCCACCTGTCGACCGCTCAAGATCATCTGCTTGGCGCGTTGATAGCCGACGAGCCGGGGCAACCGCTGGGTCCCTCCCGCCCCGGGGATGATCCCGAGCAGGATCTCGGGCTGCCCGACCAAGGCGTCCTCGGCCAGGTAACGAAAGTCGGCGCCCATGGCCAACTCCAGGCCCCCACCCAGGGCGTAGCCGTGGACGGCGGCGATGGTCGGCTTCTCCAGATTCTCGAGGGCGCCGATCGCCTCCTGCAGAGTCCAGGCGGTCCTCTCCTCAGCCCCGGCATCGAAGGCGGCCTGGAACCCCTTGATGTCGGCCCCGGCAGCGAAATGGGGCTGTCCGGTCACTACCACCGCCCGGATCTCGGGGTCGGCACAGGCCTCGAACGCCTCCTTCAACTCCACCGCCACCTGTTCAGAGAGGGCATTGACCGGGGGCCGGTCGAGACGCATCAGGGCCACCGCGCCGTCGACGCTCATCTGCACGTGTTCCATGAGCCGAGGCTATACCTTTCGCTCAACGCCTTTCCCAGGCCTCCTCCAGGTCGTCCAGAAAGGCGGCCACCGCGAACGCGTTGTGACGACGCCACAGCTCCACATGGTTCGGCGCCCCTCGGCGCGGGGTCTCCAGGGCCGCGAGTGTGGGGTGAAGCGCAGCCTTCTGGGCGGTGATCAGCGGCAATGGTGAACGGCCGGCACGTTGCAGAAGTGTGAGCTTGAGCAACAACTCGATTCTCATCTCACGCACATGCTGCACCGGTTGGCGCAACCACCGGTTGAGCCGCCTGCGGCCCGTTGGGGTGATGCGGTGGATGATCCGCTGTGGCCCGGCATCACCCGGTTCGACGTGGATCGCCTCGGCGAGATGGGCAAGGCTCAAGCGGTCCAGGGCGCGGTAGATCAGCGGCCTTCTCACCGTGATCACCCGCCCCACCTCGCCGTTGGGGGCGAACAGCCTGGCGATGGCAAAACCGTGGGTCGGGCCTTCGCCGAGGATCCCGAGAACGGCGTATTCGGTGACGGAGAGCTGGTTCGGGGGCATGTTTCGGATCGGACGGAGGTATTGTGGCACGTCTACTAGTTACATTGAGACTATCGAGGATGACGATGCCCTTGCTGCGCCGGGTAACGATCATGACGCTGTTGGCCCTCGTCGGGGCGGGGTGTGCCGGGTCTGGAGACGAGAGCGTCGACGGCGAGGTCCTGGTGTCCGCGGCCGCCTCACTGACCGAGGCCTTCGGCGCAATAGAGATTGCTTTCGAAGATGCCAACCCGGGGGTCGATGTGTTGCTCAACCTGGCATCCAGCTCCAGCCTTCGCGAGCAGATCCTCGAGGGCGCACCCGTGGACGTGTTCGCCTCGGCCAACACATCGAACATGGATCGAGTGTCGGAGGCCGGCGCCGTCGCCGGGGAGGCCCGAATCTTCGCCGAAAATATGCTGCAGATCGCGGTGCCGGCAGGCAATCCGGCGGGCGTGACCGGTCTTGCCGACTTCGCCAACGAAGGACTCCTGATCGGCCTCTGTGCCGAGGACGTCCCTTGTGGTGACTTTGGTCGGCAGGCACTCGACAAGGCCGGGGTCACCCCCTCGATCGACAGCAACGAGCCCGACGTCCGGGCCCTTCTCACCAAGATCGAGGCAGGTGAGCTCGACGCCGGCATCGTCTATGTGACTGATGTCATCTCGACTGAGGGCGGGGTCGAGGGTGTTGAGATCCCCGAGAACCAAAACGTCGTCCCCGAGTATCCGATCGCGATCCTGCTCGACGCTCCCAACGCCGAAGCCGCCGCCTCGTTCGTGAGTTTCGTGATGTCCGATACAGGTCAGGCGATAATGGGCGAATACGGGTTCATCGCTCCTTGAGTGAGACCACGGCGCGGAAACGCGCTCACCGGCCGCCTGCGCTGCTGATCGCCCTCGGGCTCATCGGCCTCTCGGTCTTTGTGATTCCCCTGGTCGGGTTGCTGACCAGGGTTCCGTGGGGGAACCTGCCTGAGCTGGCCTCGCGCCCGGTTGTGATTGACGCCCTCCGGATCTCCGTCGTCACATCATTGACCGCCACCGCCATCTCGGCGGTCCTGGGCGTGCCCTTGGCTTGGGTGCTGGCACGCACCGATTTCCCGGGCCGATCCATCTTGCGCGCCCTGATCACCCTGCCCCTGGTGCTGCCCCCCGTCGTCGGTGGGGCGGCACTCCTATTCGCCCTGGGCCGCCGCGGGCTGATAGGAGAGCCGTTGAACGCGGCCACCGGGCTGGTGCTGCCCTTTTCCACCTGGGGAGTGGTGATCGCCACCACCTTTGTTGCCATGCCGTTCCTGGTGATCACCGTGGAAGGTGCCCTGCGCAACCTGGATCCCCGCTTCGAGGGGGCCGCCTCCACCCTCGGTGCCGGCAGATGGACCGTGATGCGACGGGTCACCCTCCCCCTGATCGCGCCCTCGCTGTTGGCAGGTCTCGTCCTCACCTGGGCCAGGGCATTCGGCGAGTTCGGGGCGACCATCACCTTTGCCGGCAACCTCCAAGGCCGCACTCAGACCCTGCCCCTGGCGGTGTTCGTCGCCCTTGAAAGCAACCGGGACGTCGCGGTGGCGATCAGCCTGATCATGGTGGCGGTGTCTCTCGCCGTCCTGATCGCCCTCCGGGACCGCTGGTGGAGGGCGCTGTGACCCACCAGCCAAGCGACCAAGGTCTCGACGCCAGCTTCACCATTCGCCGCAGCTCGGAGTTCACACTGGACCTCTCGATCGCCATCCCCCGCGGACGCACCGTTGCCTTGCTCGGGCCGAATGGGGCTGGAAAGTCGACCGCCGTGGCCGCCCTGGCGGGGCTCATTCCCGTCGACGGTGGGCAGATCGTGCTCGACGGAAGGGCCCTGGACGACTCCGAAAAGGGCCGGTTCGTGCCCCCCGAAGAACGACGGGTCGGCGTGGTGTTCCAGGATTACGTCCTCTTTCCCCACCTGACAGTTGCGGAGAACGTCGCTTTCGGGCCGCGAAGTCATGGGATGGGACGGGAACCAGCCCTGGCACGGGCCGCTCTCTGGATGAAGAAACTGGCCCTCGACGATCTGGCAGGAAGAAAGCCCGGTCAACTCTCAGGAGGTCAGGCGCAAAGGGTGGCCCTGGCACGGGCTTTGGCGATCGAGCCGGATCTTCTTCTCCTCGACGAGCCACTCTCTGCCCTCGACGTCGCCACCAGGGCCCGGCTGCGACGGGTCCTTGCCGACCACCTCACACAGTTTCCCGGCCCCCGGCTACTCATCACTCACGACCCGAGTGAGGCATTCCTCCTGGCCGATGTCATCCACGTCATCGAGGAGGGAAGGGTCACCCAGGTCGGATCGGCCGACGACATCCGGCTCCGGCCCCGCACGCCATACATCGCGGACCTGGCCGGATCCAACCTACTGTCCGGAATGGCTCGTGACGGGACGGTGCAGATCGGCGCCAGCCGGCTCCAAATCGCGGACCACGGGCTCGAAGGCCCGGTGCTGGTCACCATCCACCCTCGCACCATCTCGCTGCACCGAGGACGGCCAGAGGGAAGCGCCCGCAATACCTGGGAGACCTCGGTCACGCTCGTCGAGCTCCTCGGGGACCGGGCTCGTCTCCAAGTGGAGGATCCCCTCGCCCTGACCGTCGAGGTGACTCGAGAGGCGGTCCGAGATCTCGAGCTGACGAATGGGGCCCCGGTTTGGGTCTCGATAAAGGCCACCGAGATCGGCGTCGAGTCCGACTACCCCGCCACCGACCCCATCAGCTGAGATCGTCCGGGTTATGCCCTCTCGCCCCGGGCAGATCACGCATCCGGGGATGACGCCTCTCGGGAACCGGCTGGACACGCATCCTGGCATCGACAACGACCACGCCCTCCCCCGGAGGCAACACCTTCACCGGATTGAGATCCATCTCGACCAGCTCGGGCACGACACTGATGAGACCCGAGACCCTCAACAGAGCTCGCTCCAATTCCGCCACATCGCCCTCGGCGGCGTTGCGATAGCCCTGGAGCAGCCGAAAGCCCTTGGTCTCCCTGATCATTTCCGTTGCATCGACATCGGTGAGGGGATGGATCCGGAACGCCACGTCTTGAAGAAGCTCGACGTAGACACCGCCGAGACCGAACCCGACGAGGGGGCCGAAGTTCGGGTCCTGGGTCATCCCGATCAACACCTCGTGGCCGCCGGCGACGAACTTCTGGACCAGGGCCCCGTCCGCATCGAAGACCACTTTGGTGACGGAGTCGTAGGCAGCGCTCACCTCTTCGCCCTGGACCCCGAGCACGACTCCCCCGACATCCGACTTGTGGAGGGCCGACTCGGAGATCACCTTGACCACCACTGGCCCACCTATCGCCGCTGCGGCATCGACGGCCTCCTGTGGCGAGTGGGCGACCGACGACCGCGGCACCCGCAGGCCCGCGGCAGTGAGAACCGCGTCGACCTGTTCGGGCTCCAACCAGGCCCCGGTGGCAGGGACCCTCTCCAACGCGCCGTCGATGGTCGCCCTGATCGCCGCCTCCTCATCGCCGTCCAGCCGCGCCTCCATTCCGGGGTCGCGTTGACGCCACACCCCATGAGCCACCGCTCGAGCGAGGGCGTGAGCCGCAGCCTCCGGAAACATGTAGGTGGGAATGGCGCGCCGACCCTCGGCGCCAGCCAGATAGCGAGACGTGTCCCCACTGTGCATGAAGACCGAGAGCAGAGCCACTTCCCCGTTGTACCGCTCCTGACACCGGCTGAGGGCAGCGGCCACCCCCTGGGCGCCCTCCGAAGACGTCGGGACATAGATCACCATCACCGAGTCCACCTCGCCGGACTCCAGGAGCAACGAGACCGCATGGTCGAACTCGTTTGGCCCACCGGAAGCGATCAGATCGACCGGGTTCCTGGTGGAGGCCTCCGCCGGCAGCTGGCTCCCGATCTCGGTCCTGAGCTCCGGTGACAACTCTGGCAACACCAAGCCAATCGCTTCGAGAGCATCGGCAGCAAGAATCGCCGGGCCACCGGCATTGGAGACGATCCCAACCCGGTTTCCCAAGGGAATCGGCTGATTGGCGAGAAGACTGGCGGCTGAGAACAGCTCCTCGATGGTGTCGACCCGGATCACCCCCGCCTGACGGAACAGGGCCTGGACCGCCACATCCGAAGAGGCCAGGGCGCCGGTGTGCGACGAGGCGGCGAGACTCCCCGCCGAGGTCCTCCCCGACTTGACCGCGATGATCGGCTTGCGGCGACCGATCCGACGCGCGATCCGGGAGAACTTCTTGGGGTTGCCGAAGGACTCCAGATAGAGGGTGATGACGTCGGTTTGAGGATCGTCCTCCCAGGCGAGCAGCAGGTCGTTGCCGCTGACATCGGCTTTGTTGCCTACCGAGACGAACTGGGAGATGCCGATGTTGGCTTGTCTGGCGTAGTCGAGGATGGCGATTCCGAGCGCACCGGATTGGCTCGACATCGCCACATTCCCAGCCGGGGGATAGACGGGGGCAAAGGTCCCGTTGAGCTGCACCGATGAGACCGTGTTCAACAGGCCCATGCAGTTGGGCCCCACCATTCTCATTCCCGAGTCGCGCACGATCTCGAGCAGTTCGTGTTCGAGGATGGCGCCCTCGGGGCCCACCTCGGAGAAGCCGGCCGAGATGACGACGATTCCCCTCACCCCCGCTTCGGCGCATTGACGTGCCACGTCGATCACGAATGGCTGTGGCACGACGATGTAGGCGAGGTCAACCTCATCGGGGACTTCGAGGATTGTCGCGTAGGCGCGCACCGAGCTGATCACCTTGGCCTTGGGATTGACCGGATAGAGGGGGCCGGTGAACCCGGTAGAGAGGATGTTGTGGAACAACCTGCCCCCTATCGAGGCGGGGTCACTCGAGGCCCCGATCACCGCCACCGACCTGGGGAAGAACAGCGGCAACAGGGAGGCGGCCACGGCGCGCTTCTCGCGCTCCGCCTCCGCCTCGAGCAGGCCCTCGCTCTCGGCAACGGGGAAATCGACCGTGAACACGCCTTCATCCATGGTGCGGGTCATCTCATAGCCCGAGTTGCGAAACAACCGCATCATCTGACGGTTTTCGGGCAGGACGTAGGCATGGAACCGCTCGATGCCGTGCGACCTGGCATGGTTGGTCAACAGTTGGAGGAGCTGGGTGCCCACCCCCCGGCCCTGATGCTTGTCGGCCACGGCGAATGCCACTTCGGCCGCTGTGGAGTCGTGACCCTCACGGTCGTAACGGGCCACCGCGATCATCCTGCCCCCGAGCATGGCGATCAGCGCCATCCGGTCTGCGTAGTCGACCTCGGTGAAGAACGCGACTTCCTCTGGTTCGAGTGTCTCTTTGATCCGAAAGAACCTGAAATAGCGCGACTCGGGGCCGAGAGTCTCGAAGAAGTCACGGATCAGCCCGGCGTCCTCGGGTTTGATCGGGCGCACCCTGGCCCCGCCGCCGTCGCGGAGCACGATGTCCAACTCGTATTCGGATGGGTACTCAGCCATTGGAAGTCCAGGGCATGACGGTAACCGAGTCGGCGTGGGCTCCGGGCGTCCCCCGTCTCGACAGGATGTCGGATTACACTTTCGACACGGGGTTGAATCTGTGTGGGAAGGTGGTGCTCCTTGGAGAAAGATCAGGCCTCGTTCATCGTGGGGCCCGGGCCCGGTTCCTCTCCCCGCCCCCCCCCCCCCGCCCACCGGCCCGGGTCCCACGACCTTTCTGACCGACCCAACCACGTAGAATCCGAAGTGATCCGATATGGACCTCGTCGGCCTCTTCCTCTCGATGCGCTGGATCGCAACAGTGCTCGCCGTCCTCCTCGTCTTTCACCTCATCGGGGTGTGGATGGAGCGTCGTGGCTGGATCTACTACCGCAAGCCGGGTCGACGCCACGGTTACGGGATGGCGTTGTCCAACGCGATGGCTGAGTTCGACGCGGTGCTCAATCCTGCATCCGAGCATCGCGTAATCGAAGAACGTCACCAGGACGCCATGCGATATGTGGTTGAGATCTCAGAACTCGAAGACGACGGTCCGGAACCGGGTGAATTTCCCGGTCCGGTCACTTGAGGTAGACGCCGCGACAAAGGCCACAGCCTCCGGCGTGAGGCGAGTCGCCTCGCTGCTGCTGGCCCTTTCCCTTCTCGCAGGCTGTCTGCCAAAGGAGCCGGATGCCTCGGTCCTGTTCATCGGCAACAGTTACACCTTCTACAACAACCTGCCGCAGATGGTCTCGGACCTCGCCGATTCGGCAGGCCAGCGAATCGAGGTCGATTCGGTCGCCGTGGCCGGAGCCTGGCTGGAGGACCATATCCGGGAGGGCACGGCCGGGGAACGGATCAGGTCCGGGGACTTCGACTATGTCGTGATCCAGGAACAGTCGGCCGTTCCCTCCGACCCCAACCTGGCGCGCGAGCGGATGTACCCGGCCGCGATCGCCCTTGCATCCGACGCCGCACTCTCCGGGGCCTCGCTCGTTCTCTTCGAGACCTGGGGGCATCTCTCGGGCTTCTCCCAGACCGGGCACTCCAGCTATCAGTCGATGCAGAACGCCATCAACTCCACATATCACGAGCTTTCGGACCTCCTGGGCAAACCGCTGGCTCCCGTCGGGGAGGCGTGGCAGATCTCACTCACCTCCGCCCGCGGGATTCGACTTCACCAGTCGGACAGGTCACACCCCACTCTTGAGGGGTCTTATCTGGCGGCTCTGGTCATCACGGCGACGATCACCGGTGAGTCACCCGATGACATGACCGCCGACCTCGGGGTGCCCACCGCGGTGGCAAACTTGCTTCGGGAGTACGCAACGACGGCGGTGGCCGGATGAGTCATGCGCTCTGGTCGGGTGTCTACCAAAGTCGGCACCAGGGGGAACGAAGCGATCGGGTCGAGGATCGTTAGGCGCGGCGCCACGTTGAGGCGGTCTACTCAAATGGGGCGGGGGAGGGTGGAAGTTCGTCTCGGCCCCCCGGGGCTGGAAGCAGGTCGATCCTGAGCTCGAGGGCCCAGGACAGGACATCTCCGAGGAAGGCCCAGGATTCGCCACGGATCTTGCGTCCCAACTGTGCACTACGTGGTAAATCAGACGGCCCCCTCTACGAAAGCGTCGAACAACTCGCCGTGGACACGGATCTAGTCATCCGAGGGCGAGTTACTGGTGTCCTCACCGAATTCGAGGACGGTGTCGGAGAACCAGCTTTCGATGAACGTGGAGACCCTTTGCCGAAAGTGAAAAAGCTAGTGATCGAGGTCGAGGTTCTGCGCATCATGCAGGGAACGACTGACCGAGTTCGAGTCCCGGTTGTTGTAAACGACACGACAGGAATGGTTGCCCCAGATACTCCAACGCTGCGAGAGGGGGAAGAAGTCGTGCTATTCCTCTTCGACGTCCCTGCCGAACGGGGGTCGGTTGAGATCCAAGAGCAGGATGGCGCATTCGGTGGGCTCTTCGGAGTTGTTGGCGGGAGCCAGGGAGTATTCGACGTGATCGGGGACGTTGCAATCTCGCGTTCAGACGTCGAGCCTCTAAGGATGGACGTCGCTGAGTATCGAGGTTGAGCGCGGCAGAAACGGACGAGAACATAGCGCGGCTCCGTTTGAGACTCCGGTCCTCCGTCATCTCGCCCCGACTCACACGGTGCCCGGGGTGGGATTCGAACCCACACGAGCCGAAACGGCTCAAGGGGGTTTAAGCCCCTCGCGTCTGCATTCCGCCACCCGGGCTTGGGTGAATGGTCAGGGTAAAGCCAACAGAGTCATGGCGACACCATCGAGGGTGTCATGCCCCGAGACAATGGCACTGTCGGCGCCCAGAGCATCCATGACCCCCTCGGCCACCAGGACCCCGCCGAGGATGACAGGAGCCCGTTTCGGGTCCAGACCGGGAAGATCCGCGGTTTCCTCGACTGTGAGGAGAGCCATGATGTCGACGATCCTCCCCACCTCGGCCCGGGTGACCTCACGGCCATGAACCGGGGTGCCCCGAGGCAGGGCGCGTGCCACAGACGCCAGGCTGGTCCAGGTCCCGGCTACGCCGATCAACGAGCCGAACTCGATTGGCGGCAGACTCGAGAACTCTTGTCCAATGGTGGCCCGGGCCGCGGCGACCTGGTCGCGGGGTGCCGGTCGGTCCGGGATGGCTCGTTCGGTGATTCGCACCGAGCCGATGTCGATCGACACCCCGCTGTCTTCGGTCACGAACTCTGTGCTCCCGCCGCCGATGTCGGAGACGACCACCGGAGTCGGGCCCTCGAAGCCCCGGACCGCGCCCTGATAGGCGAACCGGGCTTCCTCCTCACCCGAGATCAAGGTGGGTCGGACGTCGATCATCTCCTCGACGCGGTCGAAAAACCCTTCCCGGTTGGCGGCATCCCGGGAAGCGGACGTCGCGATCGCCATTCGCTTCGACACCCCGGCCTCCTCCATCAACCGCCCATATCGGTTCAGAACCACCAAGGTCTCGACGATCCGGGACTCGGATAGGACCCCGCTGCTGTCAACCCCGCTTCCCAACCCGGTGACCTCCTCCCAACGCTCCAAGTCCTTGGTCCCGTCTGTGATCAGAAGCCGAATCGAGTTGGTCCCGATGTCGACCACCCCCACGATCATGGGTTGCTCACCCAGGCCGGGTTGATGGCTCCATCGATGACACATGGCACCTGGCAATCGAGGGGCTCGATCCAGGAGGCGACCAACTCGCCCACTGGGTTGGCCCCACCCGATCGGGTGTGGGCGTAATGGGCGTGCAGGCATTTCACCCCCACACTGCTGCCTCCGACCCCGCCGGAGGGGGCCGGCGATGCCCCATTGGGGATCAAGTCGTCACGTTGGGCGGCATAGGAGTCATGGGCTGCCTCCAGCCTCCGGCCGAACTCGGGATCGGCCGCCGCCTTCTGCTCCATGCGCTTCACCCCGCCGGCGCCTTCGAGACGACCGATCCGAGTCGTCGCCAAGGGGCAGGTCAGCCAGTAAAGGGTGGGAAATGGGGTGCCGTCGTCGAGGATAGGGGGCACCTCGACCACCACGGGAAGATCGAGGTGACATCGGGAAACCGTCCTGGAATCGGCGCGGAGCGGCCGTCCGATCTGGGCCTCGATGACCCCGCGGTCATCCGTTCCAGTCACCCGGTTGAATCTAGGTCGCCCCCGGTGATGAAATTCCAGATGTGGTCGACCCAGGTCTTGTCCGAAAGCTCGGGAAGCTGAGACACCTCAGGCTGCGCAGCCTGGGCTCCCGGCGGGTCGAGCACCACATAGGCGACTTCGCCCTCGCGCACGTACCCCAGTTTGTCCCGGGCCAGCCGTTCGATCTCCTCGGGTGTGTTGAGGGCCTCCACGTCGGCCGCTAACACCTCGTTCTGGGCCTCGAGAGATGCGAGATCATCCCGCGCCGCCTCCACCTGGCGCCGGGAGTCGAGTATCTGGCGATAGGGCACCACCTGGGTGAGGAAGGCGGCACCCATCAGGATGAACAGAAGCGTCACCAGGGCCACCCCGGAGCGGCTGCGCATCCTCACCGGGACCTTCGGAAGGTCGACCATCCCGCATACCTGGCCTCGTTTCCAAGACTCTCCTCGATCCGCAACAACTGGTTGTATTTGGCGGTTCGCTCTCCGCGTGCCGGCGCCCCCGACTTGATCTGACCGGCGTTGGTGGCCACCACGAGATGGGAGATGTAGCTGTCCTCGGTTTCACCAGACCGATGACTCACCATCAACCCGTAGGAGGCGTTCTTCGCAGTCGCCATTGTGTGCAACGTCTCCGAGACCGAGCCGATCTGATTGAGTTTGATCAGGATGGCGTTCGCCGCGCCCTCAGCGATGCCCTTCCGAAGGAACTCCTCGTTGGTGACGAAGAGGTCGTCTCCAACCAGCTGGACACGGCGACCGATCTGCTTGGTCAGTTGCTTCCAGCCCTCCCAGTCGTCTTCGGCCATCCCGTCCTCTACTAGGACCAGCGGGTAGCGCTCCACGAGATCCACCAGGTAGGCCACCATCTCCTCGGAGGAGAGGTCGCGGCCGTCCAGCTCGTAGCGGCCTTCACGGTGGATCTCGGTCGCGGCCACATCTACGGCGAGCGCGATCTCGTCACCGAGCTTGTAGCCGGCGACGTCGATCGCTTCCACCAGAAGCTCGAGAGCCGACTCGTTGGTAGGAAGGTCGGGGGCGAACCCGCCCTCGTCACCGACATTGGTGCCCAGGCCCCGGCCCCCGATCACCCTCTTCAGGGCTTGATAGACCTCGGCCCCGGCGCGCAGTGCCTCAGAGAATGAGGGGAGCCCTCCGGGGACCACCATGAATTCCTGGATGTCGACCGAGTTGGCGGCGTGAACCCCCCCGTTGAGCACGTTGAGACAGGGGACTGGCAGGGTCCTGGCCGCCGGACCCCCCAGATACCTGTAGAGGGCCAGCCCGAGCGTGGCCGCCGCCGCCCGGGACACCGCCATCGAGACGGCGAGGATGGAGTTGGCGCCCAGGTTGGCCTTGTTCGGCGTGGCGTCGAGGTCCAGCATTGCCTGGTCGATGTGCTCCTGGCGGGTGGCATCCACCCCGATCAGGGCCGGGGCGAGCACCTCTCGGATGTTGGCCACCGCCTGGGTGACCCCTTTGCCGCCCCATCGCTCACCGCCGTCACGCAGTTCGATCGCCTCCATGGCCCCGGTCGAGGCCCCGGAGGGGACGATGGCTCTACCGAATCCGCCACCAGCGGTCAGGACCTCGGCTTCCACGGTGGGATTACCCCGGGAGTCGAGGACCTGGCGTGCGTGTATCCGCTCGATGGTGGTCTTGTTCATGGGTGAGGTGGAGGACAGGTGCCCGGCGCCGCCAAGCTACCACCGACCGGGTTTTGTTCCGGCGACCCCGAGAATCATCCATTTCCCTTCGCACGATCCCAACGCTGGTTGAGCCCATCGAGATCGAGACCGTCGAGTGGTCCCTCTGCCTCGATGCGACGGAACCTCTCCTCGAAGCGGTTGGTTGCCTGGCCGAGGGCGATCTCGGGGTCGAGCCCGAGGTGGCGGGCCAGGTTGACCACCGAGAACAGGACATCACCCAGCTCATGTTGGGCCTGGACCGGGTCGCTCAAGACCTCCTCCAACTCCTCCAACTCCTCACGCACCTTGGGTAACACCTGGGCTGCCTCGTCCCAGTCGAAGCCCACTTTGGCCGCCCGGTTCTGGATCTTGGAGGCCCGGTGCAGGGCAGGCACCCCGGAAGCCACCCCATCGAGCGCCGACTCCGCCGCCGAGCCCCGCTCCGTCTCCTTGATCCGGTCCCAGTTGACTTTGACCTCCTCGGCGGAGTTCGCCTCGACGTCACCAAACACATGCGGATGACGCCGCACCAGCTTTTGACGCATCACCTCGGCCACGTCGTCGATATCGAAGGCTCCGGCCTGACGGGCGATGACGGCATGGAACAGGACTTGAAGCAGAACATCTCCCAACTCGTCCTCTACCTCGGCGTATGCCACCCAGTCCGGCTCCCCCTCCGGGAGACGCCCCACCGCCTCGATCAGCTCGTAGGTCTCTTCGACCAGGTTCTTCATCAGACTCTGATGGGTCTGCTCCCGATCCCAGGGACACTCCTCCCGAAGCCGCATCATGGTGTGCACCGCCCCGATCAGCCCACCTGGTTCGGCGTCAATGAACAACGAGGTCCGAAATCCGGCCAGGGAGGAGTCAACTTGGGAGGCGATCGTCTCGACGCTGACCGAGTCGGCCGCTCCCAGACCCGAGAGCACCCGGACCATGCTGCCTTCGGGGAGCACCCGGTCCACCCGGGCCGCCACCTCGGCCAGGATCTCCGGGCGGTCGAGATGGGCGACGATCGTCGGCTTCTCCAACACCAACGGCTCGGGGAGCTCGTGGCCGTTGAGGATCTGAAGCCCCCGGTCCAACGGGTCGTATCCGACCTCGGCCAACACCGCATCGACAAAGGACTCGGCTGGGATCAGATCGATCTCGGCGTCTGACTCCAGAAGTCTCCGCACCGCGAACTCGCCCACCATTGGGCTTCCCGGGACCGCATAGACCACTGAGCCCCCTTCGGCAGCGGTGAGCACCCGATCGGCGATAGCCGCATAGACGTCCTCGAAGCGCTCCGCCGGCTCATACAGATCGTCACAGAAGGTGACCTCGCGAAGTTGGGCGAGCTGTTCGGCCGCCGGGTGATGTCGGGTGCGCACGATGACCACACGCTCGGGGTCGAGGAGGATGGCTCGAACCGTGCCCGGGATCCGGTCGAGATCGCCGGGACCGAGACCGGTGACGACTATCACTCGGTGGGTGGTACCACCTCGGGTGTGGGCTCGGTCTGCCAGGTGCCGTACTTCTCGTTCACCTCGACCTCGGCCGCGGCGGCCTTCTCGGTGAACCACTCCTCGGAGGCCGGGCCCGCCACCTGGTTGAGAAGGAACTCCATGATTTGGTCCTCGGTGGGCCATTCCTCGGGCGGGGCTTCGGTGCGCTGGCTGATGAGCAGGATGTGAAAGCCGAACTCTGTTTGGACCGGATCAGTGGCAACGCCCAACTCGGCGATCATGGCGGCGGCTGCGAACTCGGGGACATAGGCGCCCGCCGGCTGGCACCCCAGTTCGCCCCCCTGAGCACCGCTCCCATCGAGTGAGAGCTCCGCGGCAAGGGCTGCGAACTCCTCACCGTCAGCGAGACGGGCGGCGACCTCATCCGCCTCCTCTTCTGTGCCGACCAAGATGTGGGCCGCGCAAACCTCGGTGACAGATCGCGCCAGTTGGGTGTCTATCTCTTCCTGAGTGGGAGGTTCCATATCGGCTGCCATCGCCTCCACCACCGCGGCGAAGACCAAAGACTGTTGGGCGACCCCCTGGAGGTACTGCTCGGTGACCCTTCTCTCTTCGAGAAAGGCCTCACGAGTCTGGCCCTGGGGGAGTTCCGAAGCCATGATCCCATCAGCCTCGGCAGCGATCTCCTCATCACTGAACGTGATTCCGAACTCGTCCTCTGCGTCCCCGGTCATGATGTTGTAGACGATTTTGAAGGTGAGCACTTGGGCAAACTCTTCCTTGGCGATCGTGGATTCGTCACCACGGTCGATTAGGGCTTCCACGTCACCGACGGTCACATCAACACCGTTGACGGTCGCTACCACTTCGTTGCTGCCCCCGCAAGACACCAAAACGAGCGCGCACGAGACCAGCAGCGATGTGAGTTTCTTCAAGAGAATTCCTTCTTAGAATCGGAGAAAGAGAGTTTCCGGGATGCTAGAGCCTTCACGCCCCTAGAAGCATCCCGCACGGGATCATGAATCCCCCTCCGGCCACATTTGGGCGATGAACCGGGACAGGCCAGGCATCAGGGGCGATGGCGCCGGGATGAAGATGAGGCCCTCCGCGGCGCGGAGCACCGCGCGTGGCTGCAGACGCTTGAGACGGACCTCCTGGGAGGGCTTGAGATCCACCGGGCCCATCCTGATCTCATGGCGGAGCTTGACCATCTCCTCGAGCCCGACCCGGAGAGCGTCGACTCGGAGCCGGGCCAGCTCCACCAGCGCCGAGGCGGCAGGTGGGAGCGGCCCGAACCGGTCCTCCCATTCAGCTGCAACGTCGTCGACCTCGGGGGGCGTCGAGGTGCCCGCCAAACGTCGATAGGCCTCCAAACGAAGTTCTTGCTCAGAGATGTAGGCATCGGGCAGGTGGGCGTCGACCGGGAGATCGATCCGGATCTCAAATCGGGGCTCGATCGGGACCGCCCTCCCCTCCAGCTCGGAGACGGCATCAGCGACCAATTCTGCGTACAACTCGAACCCGACCGCCGCGATATGCCCGCTCTGGACCTCGCCGAGAATCGACCCGGCCCCCCTGATCTCCAGGTCCCTCAGGGCAAGCTGGAACCCGGAGCCCAGCTCGGTTGCTTCCCCGATCGCCTCGAGCCGGCGATGCGCCTCCTCGGTGAGGCTCCGATCCTGGGGATGGAGCAGATAGGCATATGCCCGCTGACTGGAGCGGCCCACCCGGCCCCGAAGCTGATAGAGCTGGGCCAGGCCGAGGAGGTCAGCACGCTCGACGATGAGAGTGTTCACCTGGGGCAGGTCGAGACCGGATTCGATGATGGTGGTGGCGACCATGACGTCGTATTCACGATTCCAGAAATCGATCATCACCTGTTCGAGCTGTCCTTCCGACATCTGGCCGTGGGCCACCACGTACCTGGCGTCGGGAACCAGGTCACGGAGATGCGCCACCGCCCGATCGATCGATTGCACCCGGTTGTGCACGTAGAACACCTGCCCCTCCCGGAGCAGCTCACGTCGGATCGCCGCCGAGACCGCCTGGTCGTCCGCAGGGCCGACATAGGTGAGGATCGGATGACGGTCCTCGGGGGCGGTCCTGATGTGGGAGACATCCCGGATCCCGGTGAGGGCCATCTCCAGCGTCCGTGGGATCGGGGTCGCGGTGAGGGTGAGGACGTCCACCCCCAACTTCAACTCCTTGAGCGCGTCCTTGGCGGTCACCCCGAAGCGTTGCTCCTCATCGATCACCAGCAAGCCGAGCTCTTTGAACCGTATGTCCTCGGATAGGAGGCGATGGGTTCCGATCACCACATCGACCTCCCCCGTCGCCAGGGCGGCCACAACCCGATCCTGCTGCCTTGTGGTGAGGAAGCGGGAGAGGGCCTCTACCCGAACCGGATAGGGCGCAAACCGCTCGGAGAAAGTCTGATGATGCTGTTGCACCAGCAGGGTCGTCGGGCATAGAACGGCCACCTGTTTGCCCGACTCCACCGCCTTGAAGGCGGCACGGATCGCAACCTCGGTCTTGCCAAAGCCGACATCGCCGAAGACCAGCCGGTCCATGGGCTTGTCGGTCTGCATGTCGGCCTTGACCTCGAGGATGGCGCGGAGCTGATCAGGTGTCTCCTCGTAGGGGAACGTGCCCTCCATCTCGGTCTGCCAAGGAGAGTCCGGCGCATAGGCATGGCCGGCCGCGGCGGCTCGGAGGCGGTGGAGCTCGACCACACGCTGCGCCACCGCGGCCACCGCCTTGCGAACCCGCGCCTTCTGGTCTGACCAGTCCTTGCCCCCCATCCGCGACACCCGGGGGGCCTCCCCACCGGTGTACCTGGTGACCGCAGCCAGCTGATCGACAGGCACATAGAGACGATCGGCACCGGCATACGCGACGATCAGATAGTCCCGCTCCACCCCCACCATCGTCCTCGACACCAGACCTTCGAACCTCCCGATCCCGTGTTGGTGATGGACTACATAGTCACCTTCGGTCAGGTCGCGGTATTGGTGGGTCAG
Source organism: Acidimicrobiia bacterium (assembly GCA_040905925.1). Lineage (GTDB taxonomy): Bacteria > Actinomycetota > Acidimicrobiia > Spongiisociales > ZC4RG35 > JALYNX01. The sequence goes on from JBBDQO010000031.1 coordinate 28,835, forward strand.
TGCAGCCCGACTCCGGGCCGCCCGACGATGAGCTCGGCGCCGGCCGGCGATCTCCTGCTCTCCCAGGACCGCAACCCCGATACCCGGGGCCACGAATCCCCGGTGGATGCCCACCGGGACGATCGCCGGCCTCGGGTTCACGAGCCATTCGAGCCGGTCGAGGGCCAGCCCGTTCTCGGCCAGCGCCTTTGCCACCCGGTCGGCCGCCGCCGCTCCATCCATCGCCACCACGGTGGTGATCCCCCGTTCCAACAGTCGTGCCAGTCCACGAGTCACAGCTTCGGGATCACCTGGGGTTGCATCGAGGCCGCCCACCTCCAGCACCGGGTCGGAGGGGCCGGTCGGCGCCGCCGGGACCCGAAGATGAGCTCGATCCCTGAGTCTCTCCTCGAGGTCGAGGAACAAGGCGGGGTGGGCGCCGGCCTCCGGAGCCTGTTCTCCCCAGGTGGGAGCGAGGGCCACGGCCAGCTCGGTTTCCTCCTTGATCAGCTCGCGCGCTCTGTCCAGCGCCCGTGCGGGCTCGATGACGACGAGGCGAGCTTCGGTCGGCGCGGCATCGATGAGCGAGATCGGGTCGGCCACCCAGGGCAGCCACGACTCGATGCCGGGAAAGAGCTGACCCTGGGAGATCCGATCCCAGGTCGACGCCGCCCATTGTTCGGAGATGACGAGCTCGGAGGCGCGTTGAACCAGAGCTCCTCCAGGGCGAACTTCTCGAGCCGGGTAGGCGACCAGGCGGTCGACCGGGTCCTCCGATCGCTGGGTGGCGACCGAGATGACCCGGATGTCTTCAACAGTGTCACCGAAGAAGTCGAGGCGAACCGGCTCCTCGTCCTGGGCGGGGAAGACGTCGACGATCCCACCCCGGACCGCGAACTCGCCTCTTCCCTCGACCCGGTCGGTCCTCGAGTAGCCCAGATCGGCCAGTAGGCGCACGAGGTCGTCGAGGGCGACCTCGTCTTCCCTGGCCAGGGTCAGCGGGTCAGGGCTGGATGGGCTGAGTCGTTGAATAGCACTGCGGATGCTGGCCACCACCACCGCAGGGCCACCACCCCGGGCCAAACGATGCCGGGCTGCCGCCCGACGGGCCATGGTCGCGATATTGGGTGAGACGTGCTCGAAGGGCAGGGTCTCCCAGGCTGGAGCCAGCGTGACATCCTCGAGAAACAGCGCTATGTCGTCCGCCAGCTCCTCGGCATCACGCTCGCCCGGCACCACGACCAGGAGCATCCCCTCGAGTTGGTCGGCAAGCCCGGCGATGGCGAAGGCTCTCCCCCCTGCAGATACAGCCCAGGATCCCCCGAGATCCGGGAGGGACGCGGAGCGCCAGGCGGAGAGAAGTGGTGCGAGCGGTGCTGGCATCGAGCCGGTCGATGCTACCTCTGGGTCTGAAGTAGGCCCTGGGCGCGGAACCAGTCGATCGCGCGCTGCACGGTGTCCTCAGCCGGCGTGTAAACCAGCCCCAGGTCCCGGGTCGCCCTGGTGCCGTCGTAGTGGTGACCGTGCCGCAGCACCCGCACCATCTCTCTACAAACCGGGGGCCGGCGTCTCAAGGCACGCGCCCCGAGCTCGATACCTCCGGCCAGGGCGGAGACCACCGAGCCCGGCAGAAACCGGCGATCGAGAGAAAGGCCACTGACTCGAGTCAGCAGAGCCAGGGCCTCGTGAATGGTCAGCGAGACACCGCTCAACAGATAACGCTCGCCGGGTGATCCCAGATCCGCCGCCAGGAGGTGGCCTCGGGCGCAGTCGTCGATGTCGACGATCGAGATCGTGGACTCGACCAGAAAGGGGAGCTTGCCCCGCATGACATCGAGGATCAGCTTGCCGGTCCCCGAAGCGCGGCCTGGTCCCTGCACCGATGAGGGATTGACACACACCGCCTCGAGCCCAGCCGACTCCTCGAGGACGAGTTGCTCCGAGATGTGCTTGGAGCGCTCGTAGCGAGAGAGATACCAACCCCGATGCGGGCTTGCCTCGGAGCCGACTCTGCCGTGTTCCTCACCTATAGCCACCGCCGATGAGGTGTGGATCAGCCGGCCGACACTCGCACTCAGGCAGGCGTCACGCACGTTGGAGGTGCCAACGATGTTCACCTCGTCCATGTGCCCCGGGTCCGCCGAGCACATCTCGTTGACCCCGGCGACATGAAACACGCGGTCCACATCCGAGACCAAGCCGACGAGGCTCTCTGGGTCGAGGACGTCACCGGGAAAGGGCTTGGCCCCCAGGGCGGCGATCTTCTCCGAGGCCGAGGTCGTTCGCGCCAATCCCCTCACCTCGTGCCCGGCATCGACCAGATGCCTGACCACGGCCGCTCCCACCACCCCGGAGCCGCCGGTAACCGCGACCCTCACCGCCGGTAGCCGGCGGGCTCAGAACGCACTGTGTGCCAGAACGCCGTCGTGTACCCCCAAGCCGACCCGATGGTGGCGATGACGGCCAGCAGCATGACCCATTGATCCAGGTACCACGGGCCCCATGGCTCCGAAAGCCTGAAGAACGCCAGCAAGAGAGCGGCGAACTGGGTCGCCGTCTTGATCTTCCCCCACGTCGATGGGCGGATCAGACCCCCCTGTGCGGCAACCACCCCCCGGAGGGCCATCACCCCGAACTCGCGGAAGATGATCAGGGCGGCCGGCCAGACCGAGACCCGGTCGATCGAGACCAGAGCCAGCAGGGTGCCGGTCACCAGGATCTTGTCGGCAGTGGTGTCGAGGAACCCACCGAGGATGGTTCCCCCGCTGATCTTTCTCGCGAGATAGCCGTCGAGATAATCGGTGAAAGCGGCCAAGGCGAACACGCCAGCCGCAATCGCCAGGGAGTGCTCGATCTGCTCGCTCCTGGTGAATGCCATGATCACAGGCACCAGCAGGATCCTGGACAGCGCCAGCATGTCAGGCAGTGAGATGGGACCTCCTCGACTCGCAGCGATCTTATCGGCGGGACTGGTGAAATCCTCGGGTCAAACCCATCCGAACGACCTCTCGACAGCCTCCCGCCATCGTCCGTAGAGCCTCTCTCGTTCGATGTCACCCATGGTCGGTTCCCATCGGGCATCCTCGGCCCAGAGACCGCTGATCGCGTCGAGGTCCGGCCAGAACCCCACCGCCAGGCCGGCGGCGAAAGCGGCACCCAGTGCCGTCGTCTCCGGTATCCGGGGTTTGATGACATCGACACCGAGGATGTCGGCCTGGAACTGCATCAACAATGAATTGGCGGTCATACCCCCGTCGACCCTGAGCTCGGTGAGCCTGACACCCGAGTCGGCGGTCATCGCGTCCAGGATGTCACGGGTCTGATAGGCGGCGGACTCGAGGGCGGCCCTGGCGATATGCCCGCCGTTGGCGAATCTGGTCAGACCCGTGATCACCCCGCGGGCGTCGGGTCGCCAGTAAGGAGCAAATAGCCCGGAGAAAGCGGGGACGAAGTAGACGTCCCCGTTGTCCTCGACCGTGCGAGCCAGCTTCTCGATGTCCGAGGAGGTGTCCAATAGCCCGAGGTTGTCCCTCAGCCATTGGACCAGGGATCCGGTCACCGCCACCGAGCCCTCGAGGGCGTAGACCGGCTTCTCCCCGACGCGCTGATAGGCAAGGGTGGTGAGCAGACCAGCCTCGGAGACCACGGGCGCCGAGCCGGTGTTGAGGAGCATGAAATTGCCGGTCCCGTATGTGTTCTTGGCTTCACCGGGTTTAAAGCACACCTGACCGAACAGCGCGGCCTGCTGGTCTCCGAGCATGGCGGCCAAGGGCACCCCTTCCAGGGGGCCGACACAGGTGCCAAGGACTCCGATCGAAGGCACGATCTCGGGAAGCATCGCGGTGGGGACATCCATTGCCACCGCGATGTCGGCGTCCCAGGTGGTAGTGGCGAGATCCATGAGCAACGTCCGGGAGGCATTGGTGACATCGGTGATGTGGGTCCCCCTGCCCGGCCCGCCGGTCAGATTCCAGGCCAACCAAGAGTCGATGGTGCCGAAGGCCAGCTCCCCTCGGGCAGCAGCGTCGTGCAGGTCGAGCTCGTCGAGGAGCCAGCGGATCTTGGGCCCTGAGAAGTAGGTCGCCAGCGGCAGACCGGTGACCGCACGGAACCGATCGGCGGCGCCCTCGGCCCCGGCTAGCTGGGAACAGACCTCGGCGGTCCGGGTGTCCTGCCAGACGATCGCGTTGGCAACCGGTCTTCCGGTGGCGCGGTCCCAGATGACGGTGGTTTCGCGCTGGTTGGTCAGCCCGATCGCGGCCAGGTCCGAGGCGCTCAGGCCGGCCTTGGAAAGAGCTCCCTCGATGACGGACGATGACCTGGACCAGATCTCGACCGGGTCGTGCTCGACCCAACCGGGCCGGGGAAAGATCTGGGCATGCTCGCGCTGGTCGACGGCCACCACCGCCCCGGCGGCGTCGAACACCATGAAACGGGTGGAGGTCGTCCCCTGATCCAGGGCGCCGATGAAGTCGGACATCGGGAAACGCTATGCCCTCGGCATCACGAAAGCTGGTCCCGTCCCCTCAAGGCAGCGATCTCCTGGGCCCGAGCCGGATCGATCGGCCACTGGTCCACGACGTCGGCAGCCTCCTCGAGCATGACATCCACCTCGCCACGCTCGGCTTTGGAGAACGGGCGGAGGACGAAGTCGGCGGGGTCCTGCGATCCCAGAGGGCGGCCTACCCCCAACTTGAGCCGGCTGAAGTCGGGCGTGCCCAGGGCCTTCTCCAGAGACCTGATCCCGTTGTGACCACCGCTCCCACCGTTGACCTGGAGCCGGAGACGGCCGAAGGCAAGATCGATGTCATCGTGGATCACCAGGACTCGGGATAGATCGACACCCCAGTAGTCGACAGCGGCGTGCACCGCAGAACCGGACTCGTTCATGAAGGTGGAGGGCACTAGATACAGCACCCGCCTGTCTCCGACGCCAAACTGGGCTATCTCACAACGGACCCGTGAAGGAGCCCTTCCGAACCTGGCACCGTGACGGGCAACGACCCGCGCCACAACCTCGAACCCGGCATTGTGCCTGGTTCCCTCGTAGTCGCTCCCCGGATTGCGGAGACCGACCACCATGTGAACCTGGCTATTCGGCGCTTTCGCTTTCTTGCTCGCCCTCAGCAGGCTCCTCACCCTCGGCAAGCTCCTCTCCCTCGCCCTCGATCTCCGCTTCGGGCACTTCGACGACTTCGGCGGCGAGTGTGGTGACGCTCATGACGACCGCTTCCGGATCTTCGGTGTAGGTCACACCCTCGATCACGGGGAGGTCGCCGATGCGAAGCGAGTCGCCGATCTCGACATCCGAAACGTCGAGCACGATTGCTGATGGAATCGCCGTGGGCAGCGCCTCGATGACGACATGGGTGCGCTGGGGGGAGAAGACGCCGCCGTTGATCACTCCGATCGGCGAGCCTTCGAAGTGGATCGCCACCTCGGCGGTCACGATCTCGTCGAGAGAGACCGTCACAAAGTCGATGTGGCGGTACTCGTTGCGGAAAGGATGGCGCTCGATGACCCTGGCCATGGTCAACAACGTGGCGCCGCCTTCGATCTCGAGGTTGATCAGGGCGTTGGCCCCGGCCTCGGTGTGGAGCACCACGTGCAGATCGTGGGCGTTCACCGCGATCGAGACCGGCTCGGTGCCCTTTCCATAGACGATGGCCGGCACATTCCCTGTCTTCCTGACGCGACCGGACTCACGCGAACCGGTGCTCCGCCCCGTTTGGGCGCGCAGACTGACTTCGGGCATCGAAAAACTCCTTGGAGGAATGAGAGGTGGCGGCCAATTATGGCTTGATGGCGGCCGTTCTGCCAGACGAGATCGCGGCGATCCATGATGCGGTCCTCTCGGTCAGATGCTTGAGCATCGCCTCTTCGGACCAACCGCCCCCGGTGAGCGAATGGGTGGCGCCCTCGAGGATCTCCACAGTCGCGTTGGGAAGGGGGGCGATGTGTCGTTCGAAGAGATCCATGCGACTCAGAGAATCCCTGGTCCCCTGGAAGAACAGAAGTGGCAACTTCACCTCCGGAAAATGGGCGACTCGAAGCGATTCCGGTTTGCCTGGCGGGTGCAAGGGATAGGCGTAGAGGACCACACCGGCGGCGGGGTAACCCTCGGCCACCAGGTAGGTGGCCATCCGGCCCCCCATCGACCTGCCGGCGAGGAAGATCATGTCGACCTTCTCACCCAACACCTCCGCCGCCGCCCGGTGACACTCGACGAGACGCTCTGCTCGATCGGGGCTCTTCGACCCCCGTTCGGTGTAGGGGTAGTTGAAGGTCAGCACCTGGTGCCCGGCTGCGGCGAGTCGGTCACGGAGGGCCACCATGACCCGGTGGTCCTGATTGGTGCCTGCCCCGTGGGCAAGGAGGATCCCAAGTGGCCCGGCACCGGCGAGCCGGCCGCTGACCGCACCACCCGGCCAAGGGATAGAGACCGTCGAGACCATGTTTCCAATGTATCGAGCCAGTACCGTTGCCATGTGGAGCTCATCGTCCATGACACGCCTGACGCTGCGACCCAAGCAGCATCGAAACGGATCGCCGACCTGATCTCCACGGCCGAAGGGCGTTTCTCCTTCGGGCTGGCAGGCGGCTTGGCGGCGGAGGCCACCTACCGGATGATGCGAGGCCGGGCCACCGGTTGGGACAAGGTCGATGCCTGGCTCTCGGACGAGCGCTGGGTCCCTCCCGACCATGAGCGTTCCAACGGGCATATGGCCGCCGTGACCTTGCTCGACCATGTCGACGCCAACTTCATCAGGCCGAGATGGAGCGAGTACCTGGAACCGGAGGACGCCGCGGCCCATTATGACGCACGTCTACGCTCGATTCATGCCGGGAAACCTCCCGACCTGATCATGCTCGGCATGGGAGCCGACGCCCACGTCGCATCGTTGTTCCCGGACACACCGGCGCTGGCCGAGCGCAGCCGCTGGTATGTCGCCAATCGCGAGACCGGTCAGGGAGAAGATCGGCTCACCGCGACCTACCCGCTCCTGTGGAGCGCAAGTCTCGTCCTGGTGGTTACCCTCGGAATCGATAAGGCTGTCGCCCTCAAGGCCAGCTTCGAAGGCGGCACACCCGCCGGACAACTGAGCGAAGCCGAGGGAGTCGTCGAGTGGTATGTGGATCGGGACGCAGCCTCCCTTCTCTCCTGATTTCAACCGTCCTGGCCTTGACCATGGCGGCCTGCAACGCCTCCGATGGGGCGACCGTGACCACCGCCGCGGCGCCAACCACCACGACCACCTGGCGTCCCCCCTCGACCAGCTCCACGACTACGACCACCACGGTCACCACCACCACAACCACGACTCCCGAGCCGTTGCCCGAGATCGACGCCGAGATCCTCATTCCCGAAGGCACCGGACCGTTCCCGGCAGTGGTCCTGGTTCATGGCGGAGGATGGGTGGCAGGCTCGCCTTCGATCATGCGGCCCCTCGCCGAGTCGCTCACCGAGGCGGGTTACCTGACCGTCAACACGCGGTACACCTTGGCCGGCGAGCAGCCTGGCTTCCCCGCCGCCATCGACGATGTCGCGTGCGCAGTCCGCTACGCGGCAGCACACCCCGCTTCCGACGGCACTGTCGTAGTGCTCGGCCATTCGGCCGGAGCCCACATTTCAGCGGTGGTCGCTCTCAGCGGTGATGGCTACGCAACCTCCTGCCCGATCCCGGGGACCGGGGTCCCCGATCGCCTGGTCGGGCTCGCCGGGCCCTACGACGTGGCCCGGCTCGGCCCCTTGATGCACCCGTTCTTCGGTGTCACCCCCACCGAGGATCCGGAGACGTGGCGAGCGGGAAATCCTCTCAATCTGGTCGACCAGAACCCCGATCTGGCGAGTCTCCTGATGTACGGCGACGAGGACGGGCTGATAGATTCTTCCTTCGCCTTCGACTTCGCCGAGGCTCTGACCGGCGCCGGCTCGGAGGCCCTGGTGGAAGGGGTCGAAGGCGCCCGTCACAACGACATGTACTCGCCCAGATTCGTCGGTGACCTCATTGCCGTCTGGCTCGAGGGTTGACCAGGCTCAGACCGGCTCCTCACCGGGTGCCAGGATCCAAGCACTGTTGTGTTGGGTCATCCCGATCCGGGGGTAGTACTCGACGGCCTTCGGCGCAGCGAGCAGGATGACGGTGGCTTCCGGTGTCTCCTGACGCGTCCTCCGCACCAATTCGCGACCGATGCCCTGCGCTTGGAAGTCCAGTCTCACTGCCAGGTCGGAGAGGTAGGTGCAGTAGACCCAGTCCGTGACCGAGCGGGAGATACCGACCAATGTCTCGCCGTCCCAGGCAGTCACCACGAGGTCGGCTTCCGCCAGCATCCTTCTCATGCGCTCCCGATTCTCAACCGGGCGGCGCTCCCCGATAGTGGAGTCGATGTACAGGTCGATGACGGCGTCGAGATCGAGGTCGTTGCCCAACCGGTACGTGATCACGGGGGTGGAGAGTAGGGCCCCAGCATGTCAGCGCCCGAAATTGGGTTGCACAGGGTCGTATTTGACACCTGAGCCTCCCAATTAGGAGAGGTCATCGTGCTCAGGGGCAACAGCCCTTGATACTGTTTCGGGCCGAACCAACCGCCGCGCAATTGTGCGCACCCGTACAGGAGGCAGCTTTCTGAGCAAGACCGGCTACGACCGTGTTCGCTTTCTCTGGCCCGACCATCTCGGTCTGGCCCGAGGCAAGTACCTGTCGAGCACCCGGGCGGAGGAGGGGAGCAACCACTGCGTCGCCTTGTTCTCCCTTCAGCTCAACCGGGTGATGATCCCCCATCCAGGCGCCCATCACGAGAGCTTTCCGGATGTCGAAGCCCGCTTTTCAACCGATGACATCAGGCCCGGCTGGGAGGAGGGGACCGGTGTCGTCGTCGCGTCGATAAGCAAGGACGGGACTCCCGTGGAGCTCGCCCCGCGTTCGATTCTCGAGCGGGTCGTCGCCGAGTGGGAAGAGCTGGGGCTGACTCCGATGATCGGCTTCGAGCTGGAGGCATTTCTGTTCGAGCCCGACGGCGACCGGGGATGGCGGCCGATCCACACCCCCGGCTCGTACGTCTACGGCACCGGGACCGCGGTCGATCCAAGCGGGACCATTCAGGAGATCATGGAAACCGCCTTGGATGTCGGCCTGGAGCTGGAATCCGTCAACTCCGAATACGAAGACGGTCAATTCGAGCTCACCCTTCGCTACGGAACGGCCCTTCAGGCCTCCGACGATGCCTTCTTGTTCAGGGTGATGGCGAGGGAGATCGCGGCCAAACGCGGTTACCTCCTCTCCTTCCTTGGCAAGCCGGTCACTGAACGAGGAGGCAGCGGGATCCATGTCAACTTCTCGTTGGTCGACCGGGACGGAAAGAACGCCTTCAGCGATCCCTCCGCCCCGGACGGCCTGAGTGAGCTTGCACACCGGTGCATCGCCGGGATCGTCCACGATCATGCGTCAATGACCGCTTTGATCGCACCCACGGTCAACGCTTACAAGCGCCTCCAGCCAGGATCTCTGAATGGTTACTACGCCAACTGGGGATTCGACCACCGCGGGGTCGCGGTCAGGGTGCCACCCGCCAATGAGTCAGGGATGAGGCTCGAGCACCGACTGGCGGATGGCGCTACCTCGGTACACGTCGCCGCCGCCGCGTCATTGGTGTCGGCCTTGCGTGGGGTGCGCATGGAATTGGAGTGCCCTCCTGCCGAGACTCAGGACTGCATCACCGGTGTCGACACCGACGTGACGGTCCCCTCCAGCCTCGGCGCTGCCCTCGACGCGCTGGAGGATGACAAGGAGTTCGTGGAGGCATTCTCGCCGAGCTATGTCGAAGGGTTCCTCGCAGTGAAGAGGGCCGAGTGGAAGCGGTTCATGTCCCACACCACCGACTGGGAGCTCGAGGAGTACTTCCCGTACTACTGACCCGATCAGATCGAGGTGATGTCGCGTGGCGCCATCCTCGGGCCGAACTTGGGCTCATGACCGAGGGTGTGGAGGAGGCGGATGACCCGAGCTCGCTGGGGCCGAAACGGCTCCAGCAGCTCCAACATCTGCTCGTCGGTGCCGCGCGGGCGCCCGGTGAGATGATGAACCACCAGATGCTTGGTGTGGAAGTCCCCGACCTCGACCTGATCGGGATCGCCGTGTGACACCACCAGGGTCTTGGCCACGGTCCACGGGCCTACTCCCGAATGGCGCTCGAGGACCCGTGCTGCAGACGCCGGTGGTTGAGCACTCGAGGCCTCGATGTTGGCGAAGTTGGCCGCGACCCGCCGGAGTACGTCCGCCCTTCGCTTCTCGAGATGCAATTCGTGATAGGCCCAATACGGGGCAGTCGCCATTCGCTCCGGATCTGGTGGCAGCAACAACCCCCCGCGAGGCCCTGGTGCCGCCTCAGCGAAGGCGCGACGGAGGCTGCGCATGGCTGACGAGGCCTCGCTCCCGGTCACCTTTTGGCTCACGATCGCCACCACCAGGGCATCGAAGACGAGCCCGGTCCTCCCGAATCGGAGCCCGGGGTGACGGCGATGAAGCTCCCCAACCAATTGGTGATCCGTGGTGAAAGCCGACGGGTCGTCTTCGAGCCCGGCGATCGCCCCCAACGACCCCATTAGCCAGTCGGCCCCCTCGCCCCACGCCTCGCCCACCACCTCCTGACGGGTGCGCCGGATGCGAATGGTGCCTGGCCCTTCAGGGGTCCGCGCCGTCAACCACCAGCCGTCGTCAGCGAACCAGCCGTGAAGTGGCCTGAGGGTCTGCCTCAGATCGAGAGCCCCGGTGACGGGGACGGTCATGGTTTCCACGGCGGCATCATTGTCCGCAGACGGGCATAGGGAGCAGTAGTAGCGCGTTGACGGCGTCGAGAGAAGGGAATCAAATGGCTTCAGTGGCGATCGTGGGTGAAGGTCCTGGAGGCCTTTCTGCAGCCCTCTTCCTGGCCAAGAACGGCCATGAGGTGACGGTGTTCGGGACCGACAAGACCGCGATGAACTACGCCTATCTACACAACTATCTGGGAATTCCCGAGATCGCCGGCACTTCTTTCCAAACGATCGCCAAGCGGCAAGTGACCGGATTCGGCGCCACACTCCGTGAGGAGGAGGTGACGTCGGTCAGTGTCGACGACGGTTTCATCCTGACCACCGCATCGGGCTCGATAGAAGTCGACTATCTGATTCTCACCGAGGGCAAGAACCCGGTGCTGGCGCGCTCGCTGGGAGTGGCCGAAGACGAGACCGGTGCTATCCAGGTGGACCGCGACTATCGATCGTCTGTCGATCGTGTCTATGTGGTCGGCCGATCGGCAAGACCCGAGCGCAGTCAGGCGATCATCTCGGCCGGCGCCGGAGCCACCGCCGCCCTCGACATCCTCGCGCTCGAGACCGGAGCCAATGTCCAAGACTGGGATACCCCTCCCAAGGAATAGCTCGGCCAGGTCCTTTCTGAATCAAGATTGAGACCCAAACCGCCGATCTACCACGGGAGATGAATACACCTGTGGGCAAACTGCAGAACGAGATCGAAGCTGTCGTTTCTGCGGCCTCGGTCCCCATGCTCATCGTGGATTACACCCCGATCATCACTCGCTATGCGGGGCTATCGGTGAACGAGATCGCAAATCGCCTCGTGGTCGAGGACGAATTGCTCGAATGTCTCTCGCTGCCGATTCAGCTCGGCGCCAGCGATGAGTGGATGAAGTTGTACGGATTCCCATATGAGGATCAGGTTCCGGACTTGGTGACGAGGCACTTCTCCGCAGCGGCATATCCCGAATTGCGAGTCAACATGATCGCCCAGTTCCTTGCGCCGTTTCGCGGCGTGACGTCGATAAGAAGCGAGCACCGGGCCCCCACTCTGGCGGGCGACGTGATCGTCCGCTCTCATTGGAAGGCGCCGATATGGAACGACCGTCCCGACTATTCGCGGGTCGTGATCGTCGATCTCGACGTGACCGACCTTCGCGAGACAGAGAGGTCACTCGAAGATGCCATCGAGGCCAAGAATCGTCTCACCGCGGTGATCGCCCACGAGTTGCGCAATCCGCTCGCCGCCGTAGTGGGGTTCAGCTCGATACTCACCTCGGATTGGGACTCCCTGGACGACGACGCCCGATGCGAAATGGTGACCGAGATCGGCCTCCAATTGGGTGATGTCACGGCGCTGCTCGACGACTTCCTGGTCGGCAGTCAGGACGCCATCCATGTCGAAAACGCCGAGGTGGCCCTGACGGAGGTATTCGACACGGTCGATCTCATTGGAGTGGCCCTGGAAATCGACACGGGGCTCTCAGTTCGGGGGGATGCGATGCGGATTCGCCAGATCGTCAGAAATCTGATTCGCAATGCCTTGAGGTATGGCGGCCCGATTGTCCGGCTCCGCACAGAGTCAGTTGACGGGCGGGTGCGGATTCAGGTGCGCGACGACGGACCCGGTGTTCCTCCTGACATCTTTGATCATCTCTTCGAGTCATTCACCCATGGCGAGAACCCAGGTTCTTTGGGGCTGGGGCTCTCGGTATCACGCGCTCTGGCGAGGCAAATGGCCGGCGAGCTGAGGTATTTCAGGGACGAGCGGTGGACAGTGTTCGAACTGGAGTTGGCGGCGGGCTGAGATCGGTCAGTCGACGGCTTCTCTGGTCGCCTTGATCCGTTCCAGGACATCGCCGGACGGCTTTCCCGGTTCAACGATGGGTCCCTGCATGGTCGACCATCGCTCCGCAATCTCAGAACAGGAGACACGGGTGATCATCGAAGCCGCCTGGATCGCTGCTCCCAAAGCGACCGGCTCGTCGGTGTCGGGGACCACCAGCGCCCGCTGAGAGAGGTTTGCGATCACCCGTTGCCAGGCCGCTCCCCTGGCGCCACCGCCGATGAGGATCAGTGGGGCGTCCCCAGAGATCCCGGATCCGGCAGTGGAAATAGCTGTCATCGCCTCGAGCAAAGAAGCGGCCGCTCCCTGGTATGCGGCGAGCAGGATCTCTTCCCCGCGGGTGGAATGTCGAAGCCCGTGGATGCTCCCGGCGGCCTCAGGGAGGTTGGGAGTGCGCTCCCCGTCGAGATAGGGAAGGACCACGACGTCGGTGGCGTCGGCCACCGCTTCTCGGTCCAACCCGAGCCAGGCAGCGAAGCGGTCGACTGCCAGGGTGCAGTTGAGTGTCGCGGCCAGAGGAAGAAAGCCTCGATCGGCGGTGGCAAAACCGGCCACCACACCCGTGGGGTCGACGATCCGGCTCTCCGACACCGCATAGATGGTCCCCGAGGTCCCGAGACTGACCACCGGGCGTCCGGGGCGGAGGCCGAGACCGAGGGCGGCACCCATGTTGTCCCCGGTCCCTCCTGCCACCGGCGTCCCGGTCGGCACCCCGAGTGCTCCTGCAGCTTCGTCGGTCACGACGCCGGCGCGGTCACCTGGCGCCACGATCTCGGGGAGCAAGGCCGGGTCGAGCCCAACCAGGTCCAGAGCCTCTGGGGAGTACCCCTCGGTCGACGATGACCACCATCCGGTGCCCGATGCGTCGCCCCGATCGGTCGCTGCATTCCCGGTGAGCCGGAACGTGAGGTAGTCATGGGGAAGGAGGACTCGATGCACCGCGTTGGCGATATCCGGCTCGACTTGGTTCAGCCAGAGCCATTTCGAGATGGTGAACGATGCCACCGGCACGATGCCGATCCGCTCCGCCCAGACTTGGGCACCCCACTGTTCCCTGAGCTCGAGGGCCTGGGGAGCCGAGCGAACGTCGTTCCACAGCATCGCGGGTCGCAGAGGCTCGCCGGCTTCGTCGAGCACCACCAGACCGTGCTGTTGGCCGGCAATCGAGAGGGCAGTGATGCCTGCGGCCATGCCGGTCTCGGCCATCGCTTGACCGAGGGCTTCCCACCACACTCTGGGATCGGTCTCCCGGGCACCGCCCGTCCCGCTCACCTCGTGGCTGGCGCGACCACTGGCCACCACGTCCCCCGTGTCGGGATCGACCACCAGCACCTTGGTCGACTGGGTGGAGCAGTCCACTCCGGCAACCAGGCCCGAGTTCTCCACTAGATCACGAGGGCGTTGGCAACGATCCGCTCCATCACCACGAGGTTGGCCACCGCATCGTCTGGATCGGTCGGAACCGGGGTGTCGTCGCGGATGGCGCGTGAGAAGGCGTCGGCCTGGATCCCGTACTGGTCGACTGCCGCGAACTCATGGACTTCGACGTGCGGGGACACCGGTGGATCGCCACCGGCATAATGGAACAACCGGGTCGGACGGTCGGGCGGGATGTTGAATGGGATCTCGATCTCCAACCGTCCCGTGGTGCCCACCAAGACGACACTTTGATCGTCTTCGAGCTGGGTGGAACAGGTGAAGGTCGCATGACGACCACCGAAGTCGAGCACCGCCGAGGTGACGGCGTCGGTCCCGAAATCGGGATCACGGAGTATCGAGGACTTGACGGTGTCTGGCTCGGCACCGAAAAACAAGCGAGCAACATTGACCGGATAACACCCGACATCCATCAGGGCGCCGCCTCCGAAGCGAGCGATGTTCCGGATGTTCGATGGATCGACATTGCGATACGAGAAGAACGACTGGATGGCGAGGAGGTCACCGATCATCCCGGAATCGACCACTCGCTTGGCCTCGACCCACATCGGATGAAGGCGATACATGAACGCCTCCATGAGTTTCACGCCGGCGTCGCGACAGACCCCGATCATGTGTCGAGCCTGCTCGCTGCTCATTGCCAACGGCTTCTCGCAGAGCACGTGTTTGCCCGCCCCCGCCGCTTTCTCGGTCCACTCGGCATGGAGATGGTTGGGCAGCGGGATGTAGACCGCTTCGATGTCGGGATCCGCGAGCAACGCTTCGTATGAGGCGTACGCCTTGTCGATGCCCAGCTCCGCCGCGGCCTCATCGGCCTTGCCCTCGGATCGGGAGGCGATGGCGCGCACCGGGCTCAGCTCGGAGGCCTGCATCGCGGGGATCACCTTGTGCACCGCGATCCCGGCCACCCCGAGCACCCCCCAGGAAACCGGCTCGGTCATCTCACAGCCTCACTCTTGTCAAGCACTCAACCCGATTCGTCGTCGGTTCGGATCCCGCGACCCCGATATTCCGCCACAAGGGACAGGCTCGAAAATCAACCGAGGTTTCGCTAGTCATCGACCGCTCCGATGGGACCCAGTCAGGCTACTGAACTGAGATTCGGCTGGAGCGTGAGAAAGGGCTCAGACCGCCGGAGCTTCGACCACTCCGGCCGAACCGGCCTCGGTGACAATGGTTACCACCTCTGCGATGTCGGCTCCGAACTGGGCCTGGTAGCGGATCTCGGTGACGAGGCCGCCAGTCATCGTGATTGCGGCCCGGGTGCCGGCAGCCGGGCCCGCAGCCGGGCCAAGTGTCGCCACAATCACCATCGACTCGCCAACGGCCGACTCGAGGGTGAGCTCGGTCACGTCGGTGAGGCCTGAAAGCGGCGCTCCTGCCGGTGCCTCTCCCTCCAGAACCGACCACTCGTCGTCGGGCCCGGTCACCCATTCCCCCTCCGGTGTCCTCACGTAGGCCACCTCTGAAGTGCCGGCCGTGATACTGGCCGCCACCGATTCACCGTCCACCACACCCTGGATTGTGGTGACCGTCTGATCCGCCACTGTCACCACAGATTGAAACCGGTAATTGGGGGAGGTCGCCGCCAGCGCCTCGGCGAACACCGCCCCGACGTCGATCGCCTGAGTGGTGCTGGTTGGGGCGGTGGTGGTCGTCGTGGTGGTGCTGGTACTCGGAGGCGTCGGGTTTGTGGTCGTCACTGCGGCCCCGGTGGCGGAACATGCCACTACCAGCGCCATAAGCGGCTGGAGGGCCCATTTGATGGGCCCTCCACGAGGCTGACCAGAGCCAGCGTGGTCAACCACTCGTCTCAGCCGCGATCCTCGCCGTCGTCGTCATCATCGCGGTCACGGTCGCCGCGATCGTGGTCGTCGTCGCGATGATCCCTGCGGTATTCATGGTCACCGCCCCAACCGTTGTCATCGCGTGACTCCCCGCGATCGCCGAACCCGGCGGCGGCGCCCACCTGGCCATCATCATCTTCGCGATGGTCGCGGTCATCCCGATCCCAACCACACCGGACGTGGTTCCTTGCGTCGAGGGTCACCGCCAGCTTGACATGGAGCTCACCGTCGTCGTCGAGACGGGTCGAGGCGAGGAAGCTCACCTTGGCTTTGTTCTCACCTGAGATCAATGTGACGTTGATCCGGAACTTCGACTTCTCGTCGGAGGTCTTGACCTTGGGCTCGCTGATCTCGGCGGTGACGCCTGCGGGGAGGCCGATCGCACCGATGGTGATAGAAGGGGTGTTCCCGTCGAAGGCCACGTTGTAGGGAATGGTCACCACCCCGGTGCCGAACACATCGGCGGACCAGGATCCAGGACCGGTCACATCGGCGGTGGCATCGGCGGTAACGGTGGTCTTGACCCCGCCTGCCGTCGCCTCTCCATCGTCGCCTTTGTCCCTGGAGTAGGACTTGACGACGACCTGCGTGTCACCATCGGCGAGGAGGAACACGACCTTGTGGTCACCCTCCTTGACGATCGTGGCGCCGGATGGGTCGAGAGCCACCTCGGTGATGGTGCCGGTGTCGTCACGTGTCAGCGAGACGGTGAGACCGGAACCAAACACCGGAAGCACCGATGTGACCTGGGTAACCGGTGGTACCTGGGCCTCGGGTGCGGTCGTGGTAGTGGTGGTCTCCTCGGTCGTCTCGGTCTCGGCATGGGCGATACCCGGCAATGCCGCGACTACGGCCATTGCCAGGACCGTGAGCAGCACCTTTCTCCGGTAGCGGGATCCCATAGGCGATACCTCCTTGTATCGGGGATACCGCGCTCTACCCCGCGGCGGGAGGCCTCATACTTGGTGACTAGCCCTGGAGCCGCTGTGCCTCACAACCCCTTCGGGTGCCAGACCGTCTTGGTCTCGGTGAAGGCGGCGATGCGATAAGGGCTCTGCCCGGGGCCGTTGGCCAAGGGAAGCACCACCCTTTTCACGTTGTGGACAGCACCCTGTTGGATCCGAACCGCCTGCTCCGGGGTGGCTCCGCCGGCATCGACGGCGTTCACGTCCATGTGGTCAGCCAGCCATGGGATCAACTCATCCTTGAACCCGGTCAGGACATTGACCACCCCGCCGGGGACGTCGGAGCTGTTCAGAACCTCGGTGAGGGTGATCGCCGGCATCGGGTATCGCTCCGAGGCCAGGACCACCGTGGTGTTCCCCGGGACCAGCACCGGCGCCAGACGGGACACCAGGCCCAACAACGCCGGCTCCTCAGGGGCGATCACCCCGACTACCCCGGTCGGCTCCGGTGAGGAGATGTTGAAGAACGGCCCTGCCACCGGGTTGAGATTGCCGTAGATCTGGGCGAATTTGTCGGCCCAACCCGCGTACCAGACCATGCGGTCGATCGAGGCCGCCACCTCGGTCTCGGCGGCGCGTTTGGTGACCCCACCCGCCTGGAGCTGGTCGACGAAGCTGCCTCGGCGGTCTTCCAAAGTCTCGGCGATCCGGTACATGACCTGACCCCGGTTGTAACCACTGGCGCCGGCCCAGCCTGAAACCGCCTCCCTCGCCACCCGCACCGCGTCACGAAGGTCCTTGCGACTCCCCTGGGCCACCCGGGCCAGGACTTCCCCTTTGGCGTCCAGCGCTGGGTAAGAACGGCCCGACTCGGAGCGGGGGAATTTGCCTCCGATGTACAGCTTGTATGTCTTGCGGACGTCGAGACGGCTCATGACTCGTCCCAATCCATGTAGGCAAGCAAGCCGTGCCGGCCGCCCTCACGCCCGAACCCCGACTCCTTGTAGCCTCCGAACGGGGAGGCCGGGTCGAACTTGTTGTAGGTGTTGGCCCAGACCACACCCGCCTGGAGACGATCCGCCATCCACAGGATCCTCGAGCCCTTCGAGGTCCACACCCCCGCCGAGAGCCCATAGGGGGTGTTGTTCGCCTTCTCCACCGCCTCCTCCGGGGTGCGGAAGGAGAGGATGGAGAGCACCGGCCCGAAGATCTCCTCTTGGGCGATACGGTGCGATTGGGCGACATTGGTGAACAGCGTCGGCTTGAAGAAGAACCCACGCTCGGGCAGGACACAGTCTGGTTGGAACATCTCCGCACCCTCGTCGAGACCGGAGTCGACCAACTCGGTGATCTTGTCCAACTGGGCCCGGCTGTTGATGGCGCCGACGTCGGTGTTCTTATCCATCGGGTCACCCACCCGCAGGGTGGACAGCCTCCGCTTCAACTTGTCGACGAACCGGTCGTGGATGTTCTCTTGGACCAGGAGCCGGCTCCCGGCACAACAAACGTGGCCCTGGTTGAAGAAGATCCCGTTGATCACACCTTCTATCGCCTGGTCGAGCGGGGCGTCTTCGAAGATGACATGGGCCGCTTTGCCCCCCAGCTCCAGGGTCAGCTTCTTGTGACTTCCGGCCAGCTGGCTCGCGATCAGCTTGCCAACCGCGGTGGACCCGGTGAATGCCACCTTGTCCACGTCGGAGTGCCCCACCACCGCGGCGCCGGTGGCTCCGGCTCCCGTCACCACGTTGAACACCCCAGGGGGCAGTCCGGCCTCGGCGGCTATCTGGGCCACGATCAAGGCGGTAAGAGGGGTGGTCTCCGCAGGCTTCAACACGACTGTGTTGCCCGCGGCCAGCGCCGGAGCCACCTTCCAGGCCAGCATCAACAACGGGAAGTTCCAGGGAATCACCTGGCCGGCGACGCCCAACGGTCGGGGCCGGATGCCAGGGAACGCGTATTCCAGCTTGTCGGCCCAACCGGCGTAGTAGAAGAAATGGCCCGCTACCAGCGGGAGATCGACGTCACGGGATTCCTTGATCGGCTTGCCCCCGTCGAGGGTCTCCAGGACCGCCAGTTCCCGGGACCGCTCTTGGATCATCCGGGCAATCCGGAAGACGTACTTGGCTCGCTCAGCACCCTCCATCGGTCCCCAGACCTCGGTGTAGGCGCGTCGGGCGGCGGCCACCGCATCGTCGACATCGACCTCCCCGGCCTCGGCCACCTCGGCCAGCGGCTCCTCGGTGGCAGGGTTGATGGTCGGGAACCACTTCTTCGACTTGGGGCTGACGAACTTGCCGTCGATGAACAGCCCGTATCGGTCCTCGACGGCGGTGATGTCGGCCGACTCAAGGGAGCCTGCGTACTCCCATTTCAAGGGTGGGGTGGCTGGGGTCGCGATCTCGATGGCCACGCTCAGTCCTTGGTGAAGTAGTCGGGGGATGAGTAGCGGCCGGTCTGCAACCAGCGGATCTGCATCAGGACGTCATTGAGCAGGGTCGAGGCGCCGAATCGGAACCAATCGGGGGTCATCCAGCCCTCTCCCAGGTTCTCGTTGAGGACCACCAGGTAGCGGATGGCGTCCTTGGCGGTGCGGATCCCACCCGCCGGCTTCATGCCCAC